>JADKDV010000002.1:727687-1091531 GCA_016718315.1 Candidatus Obscuribacter sp.
AAGAGCGGCAATAATGCCGGTCTTTTTACCAGCAATTGGCGGCGCCACCATCTGCGCTACCAGATATATAAGCAGACAGGTAAGACCATCGATAAGACTGGCTGCAATTTGCAATGCCGGTATACGACCATCAAAAGCAAGCGAACCAGGAGTAAAACCAGATAACGCCAATACCATAGCCAAAAACGAACTGTATACCGGTCCATCGTTGATAAGCCTGTCGGCTACAGCGATAGAACGCATGATGTTGTACTCACCAGTAGTGGCTTGCGGCAAGTGAGCAAATAGAGTCAGCCCGTACTGATGCCAGTTGTCGGCAACAAATTTGAGGATATTGCTAGCACCGGACAAATAAAAGTAAGCATCACCAAACTGTATAACTTTAAAATCAAGGGTGGCACAAAACGCCAATCTGAGCACCACGGCAAGCAGGCAAATACTGAGGATAAATGGCAAACGCGGGAGCTTAATGGAACTCCCGGCATGCTTTTGCGTCTCGCCCGCAAGGGACATGGCTCACGTACCAAATCAAATAGGAATAGCTATACTAAGGTTATATGGACCAAAAGATTATACTAGTCACCGGCGCCACCGGCTATGTCGGAGCACGTCTTGTGCCCCGACTGATCGAAGCAGGCTACCGCGTCAGAGCGGTCGGGCGCTCGCTGGCCAAGCTCAAAAGCCGCGCCTGGGCGCTGGATGAGCGTGTCGAGCTGATGGCCTTTGATATCCTCGATGAGCAGGCGCTATCGAAGGCACTCGAGGGTGTTTACGCAGCGTATTATCTAGTCCACTCGATGAACGCCCATAACAAAGATTTTGCCGCTACAGATAGAGACGCAGCCGAACTCATGACCAGATTATCGGCACAGGCCGGCATCGAGCGTATTGTCTATCTAGGTGGGTTGGGACAAGAGAGTGCCGATCTGAGCAAGCACCTCAAATCCAGAGCAGAAGTAAGCGAAATTTTGCAAGCTGGCAAAGTGCCGGTGACAACACTTAGAGCCGGTATGATTTTGGGCTCTGGCAGTACTAGTTTTGAGATTTTGCGCTATCTAGTGGAGCGTCTGCCGTTAATGGTGACACCGCGCTGGGTCAGCACAATCAGTCAGCCCATAGCCATCCGTAATGTCCTGACCTACCTGATTGAGTGTCTCAGGGTGCCAGAGTGCGCTAACCGCGTCCTCGATATCGGCGGACCCGACATCATGCCCTATCAAAGACTAATGGAAATTTACGCTGAAGAAGCAAAATTGCCCAAGCGCTGGATTATGCCAGTACCAGTTTTTACGCCGCGCATCAGTTCATACTGGATACATTTCATCACACCAGTGCCCTCATATATAGCCAGACCTCTAGCTGAGGGGTTGCGCAATCCAGTAGTCTGTCAAAACGATGACATCAAAACGCTCATTCCTCAGACTTTACTGGACTGTCGCACAGCCATCAAAATCGCACTTGATTGTATTGCCCAACAAAAAGTAGAGAGCCGCTGGACTGATGCCGGCATAATGCAACCAGCTGAATGGCTCTCCCCAGGCGATCCAGGCTGGGCAGGCGGCACATTTTATGAAGACAATAGAGTAATAGATGTGACAGACAGCGTCGATGCTGTCTGGTATCGACTCACCAGACTTGGTGGCAAGACTGGTTGGTACTACGGTAACTGGCTCTGGAAGCTGAGGGGCTTTTTGGACAAACTGATAGGTGGAGTCGGACTGAGCCGGGGCAGACGTAGCGATTATGAGCTATATGCTGGAGATGCTCTGGACTTTTGGCGCGTAGTCGAAATCGAAAAAGGCAAAAAACTATTTTTGCTAGCCGAGATGAAACTACCTGGCGAAGCCATTCTTGAGTTTTTTATCAAAGAAGTAGACGGTCACACACAAGTGCAGCAAGTAGCTCGTTTTTTACCCCATGGGCTACTAGGACTGCTCTACTGGTGGGCAGTCAGTCCGCTCCATGAATTTGTCTTTAACGGCATGCTCAGAGGCATTGCGGCTGCAAGTCGCGAAAACATCATCGATGGACCGAGGCGAGCTAAAAAATTGCCACAGACAAAATCCAGACTCAAACTACGAGCCAAAAGCGATTTGATCAAAGAGTCAAAATCGCCGCTCTAGCGTGTGATCAATCTTTATTGCTGGGCAGTGCCATGCCCACTTTTTGTGCTTTTTCGGTGACTGGCAATTTGACCGTAAAAGTCGAGCCTTTATTGAGCTCACTTTCTAGCTCGATAGAGCCACCGTGAGCTTTGATGATAGTAAGTGCAATAGCCAGTCCAAGCCCTGTACCACCGCCATAAAGACGACTGCGAGTACGAGAGCGCTCGACGCGGTAAAAGCGATCAAAGATACGCTGCTGGTCAGCAGGTGCGATACCAATACCGGTATCAATGACGCGAATAATTGCCTGGTTTTCGCTGCTGCGCAAAGTCACTGTAACCTTGCCACCAGCCTGAGTAGCCTTAATGGCGTTATTGGTTAGGTTGAGAAAGACTTGTTTAAGTCTATCGGAATCAGCGTAAACCCAGATTGATGTCTGCGGAATAATAAATTGCACTTCGATTTGCTCTGGAGCAATGACCGTGACTGTATCGCCAACACTCTGCAAGACATCGCGCAAGTCGGTTATCTCTTGTTGATTGATAATGGCCTGACCGGCGTCTGCCCGCGCCAATTGCAAGAGATCTGAGACGAGACGTATAAGACGACCGGACTCGTCTGATATGGTCTGCAATGCCTCACCAAGCAGGTTAGCATCGATATTTGAGCCACGTCTCAAAAGTAATTTGGTATAGCCCTGGATAGATGTTAGTGGTGTGCGCAATTCGTGGCTGGCATCGGCGACAAACTGACACTGTATATCGAGACCTTCTTCGAGGCGATTGAGCAACTTGTTAAAGGAGCGGCGCAACTCCAGAGTCTCAATCGGCTCATGGGTATCCACGTCCAATCTCTGCCTGATGTCGACATGGGCAAGCTTGGTTGTAGCAGCCAAAAGTTGAGTAATAGGGCGCAGTATTAAATCAGCAAGGAACCAGTTAATGGCCACTAGCACCAGCAAAAGCGGAATATAAAACGGAACGTATTTAAAGAAATCGCCAAGAGGAGCGCCAGAGGCACTAAATACGATGATGTGACAAATGACCACTGGCAAAGTACCGGACAGGGTCATATACATGGCCAGCCGAGCCTTCATCGATTTTGACCATTCGGATTTTTCCACTGACCCTGATACCTATCTGTTTACGATAAATAGTCGCTCAAAATCGGCCTTGAGATGCCGATTTGTAATCAAACATGAGCCAGTATAAATGCTAGAGCCCCCGGCCAGATCCATATAACAGCCGCCGGCTTCTTCAGCAATAATTTTCATCGATGCCAGGTCCCAGGGATTGACTCCAACTTCGAGTATTGCCTCGGAGCGGCCCTCAAAAACCAGCGAAAACCCCAGATAATCGCCAAAACCGCGCTGCCTTTCGGTCAGCCTGGTGCACTCAGTAAGTGCTGGCCAGTAGCCCAACTTGAGGATGCGGTTGGGACCGCCAAAATTAAACATGGCATGGTCGAGGCTATCGACCTCAGAGACTTTTATTTGCTCGTCGTTTTTAAAGGCGCCACAGCCGCGTTCGGCATAAAAACATTCATGCATGGCAGGTGCATTGACGAGACCAAGCACCACATCTTTATCTACCTCAAGAGCAATGAGTGTAGACCAGATTGGGATGCCACGAGCATAGTTGTAAGTACCATCAATAGGATCGACAATCCAGGTCCGGTTGGACCTGCGCACTTCGCCTTCTTCTTCGCCAAGGATGCCGTCATCTGGATACTTTTTGGCAATCGCTTCGCGGATAAAGCGCTCTACTTCTTTATCGGCTTTAGTTACCGGCGAGCCATCGTCCTTGGTGACAATTTCGATGCCTTTATTGAAATAGCGCATGGCAATTTGACCGGTTTGCTCGGCCATATCACGCGCAAAACTCAGCTCATCTTGATAACGGGACATTAGTTTGTTTTGCATATACAGAAGATTATGAAATCCTGGTCATCACCGAAATGAAGACGAAAACTCCCGGCGGCCGCTAAGCCGACGGGAGTTCCGCGTAGATCAGGTCAGGTCCAAGCTCTCGCTAGGAGATGTTTAGAACAAGTATTCGTAGATGGCTCTAGCGCCACGACCAACACCCACCGTGATGTCACGTACATCGATATATGTACCTTTCACCAGGCGTTCCCAAATGAAACCTTTCTGTCTTTCAGCGTATGCCAAGCGCATATCTTGCTCAGCATTTTTCTCTTCAACTGCCTTCATACGAGCTTCTAGACTGTCGACTCTGGCTTTCAGTTGGTTCAATTCACCGCGGAATTCTTCCAACAGAGCGGCAAATTTCTCGAGGTCGGCTTTATCAGCCTTCTTCGCTAGACGCTCCTGAATGCACTGTTCGTACTTGTAGAGAGCGGCTGCCAATTCAAAACGTGTTGTGGATTTTTGACCACGGTATGTTCTGTCTGGATAGCCCACTAGTACGTGGCATTCACCATTTACTAGCTCTTTGAGAGCGCTATACGCCCATTCGTTACCCACTACGTCTGTCAACTCGCTGATGTTTGTAGCCCCTTGAGCATTCGCGCTATTTGCGTTGATCAAGGTGCTCGCACTTACGGCAACAAGTGCAGTAAGAATGGTCGCAAACCCCTTTTTCATAATAGTAATCACTCCTTCAGCAATGACCTGACTCTAACGTTCGCCATCATAACCTAGATATTCCAGACGACGTTAGTAGTAAAACCTAGAAAGATCATACGAAAAAACATCTAGCCCTCTAAAGACCCGCATATTGGGCGTGTCAGAGTCTTATTAAAAAACGCTAATATTTAACGTTGCCGTCGCCCAAAATATATCTGACGCAAATCCCGAAAGGCTGATAATACTTGGCTTCTTGGCATCGGCGGCAGTGGAATTCGAAGACTTACCTGATATATACAAGTGGCAAAAACAGGCACCGATGATGGTTTCAAATTTTAGTTCACATTTATCAGCATATTAATCAAGAGATAAATACGATCACCAGGCAGTAAACAAGAGCACTTTGAAGATTGCAACAATTGCAAACGTATATCCATTCAGCAACAGGCGAAGTCAAGGGATCAACTCAAACGACATTGCTACAAATGGCTCCTACAGGCAACCTTCATATAAGGTAAGCTTTGCTCAAAACAGCGTGGTTTTGCTCAATTCACCATATATAGTACTGAAAGCCGCTAACGCTGGACAAACAACTACTAAAGGTTGGTTATGGAACTCCGAATCGCACATTTATATGCGCACTTCCTCAATATCTACGGCGACCGTGGCAATATCGTCTCGCTCAGCCAGAGAGCTAAGTGGCGAGGCATAGAAGTCAAGGTAGACTCAATAGATCTTGGTCAAGCTATCGATCCTGATTACTATGATTTTTATTTTGTCGGTGGCGGTCAGGACAAACAACAAATAGTGATTGCCGAGGACCTACTTAAAAAGGCTGACTCAATAAAAGCGGCAGTCAATGGTGGGGCGGTGCTGCTCTCTGTCTGCGGCGGCTACCAGCTCCTGGGACACTACTACAAGCCCCACGAAGGCCCAGAACTCAAGGGAATCTCACTGATAGATGCCTATACTGTGGCCGGCAATCGCCGCATGATCGGCAATGTAATAATCAAACGTGAAGACAGCTCGACCTTAGTCGGCTTTGAAAATCACAGCGGCAAAACATTTTTAGGCAAAGACGTACCAGCCCTTGGCAAAATTGTCGTGGGTAATGGCAACAATGGTGAAGACAAATTGGAAGGCGCCGCCGCTGGCACCGTATATGGTACCTACTTGCACGGCTCTCTTTTGCCAAAAAATCCAGCCTTTGCAGATCAAATCTTAGCCCAGGCGCTCACCCGGCGCTTTGGCAGTGTCAATCTAGCGCCCCTGGATGACACAATTGAGCTTAACGCTCACAAACGAGCCCTGACATTACCCGCCTGAGGAAAAAGTGAAGTCCATATCGATTTTGATACCTGTCTTTAACGAAGAAAAGACACTGGTTACAGTACTGGAAATGGTCTCGAAGGCCGACACATTGGGTCTGGAAAAAGAGCTGATCATTGTCGATGATGGCTCGACTGATGGCACCAGAGAAATCATGGCAAAACTAGATCCATCACTGTATAACGCCAAGATTTATTACCACGAAAAAAACCAGGGTAAAGGCGCGGCATTGCGCACGGCTCAAGGTTACGCCACTGGCGATCTAATCATGATCCAGGATGCTGACCTCGAATACGATCCCAAAGAATATCCAGAACTCTTGAGACCAATCATTGAAGGTAAAGCCGATGTGGTCTATGGATCGAGACTTTGTGGTGGCAAACCCACCCGTGCTTTTAAAATCTTGCACCTCTTTGGCAACAAGTTTTTGAGCCTAGTTACCAATATTCTTTTCAATGCCACTTTGACTGATATGGAGACTTGCTACAAAGTTTTCAAAAAAGACATTTTCAAAAAAGTGACCATTAAGTGTGACCGTTTTGACTTTGAGCCAGAAATCACAGCCAAAGTACTCAAACAAAAAGTACGTCTAATCGAGTTGCCCATCTCCTACTACGGCCGCGACTACGAAGAAGGCAAAAAAATCACCTGGAAAGACGGTATTTGGGCAATCATGGCGCTGGTCCGCTTCAGATTTAGCGACTAAAACAGTAAATACTGGCAGAAACGGGCAAAATTGTAAGGTAGCAACTTGCAGTGCCTGGCAATTAAGCTTATCCTGATTTAATCTTTCATGGCATCAGCGGTTTCCGCCCCTTTCTTTTTTTACTAAGTGCTAAATATGCGCAATCAAGCAAACAAACTAACCTCACGGTTCGGGATTATCTTTTCCCTGGCTTTAATCACTAACAGCTTTATATCAAGCCCAGTGATGGCTCAGAGCCTGGGCTACAACTACCGCATCGGCGATACCCGCATCCAGCAAGGACACAATGGTCTAGCTGGCACAGGCGGCACCTATATCACCAACGGCACGCTCAGCCGCTCGGCCCAGGCAGCGGTACTGCCTATGCCCACGCAGTTTGTCGGACCGCAGGGCAGTCAGCCCCGGGACGGAGTTTGTGGCATCTCCAATGGCGCCTCCAACAACGGCGGGCTGCAAATGGCCAGACTCGGCTCCACAGTGGGTGCAGCGGGCGACTATATGCGCTCTGACCTCAATCCCAACTTTAACCTGCAAAGACAACAGCAACAGCCGCAGATGATGCGCCGCAATCAATATCAAATGCGTCAGCCCGTAATAAGACAGCCACAAGTCAATTACACCACTTACGGTACAGCCTCTGGTCACTATCAGGCGCCCGCCTCCGGCGGTGCTGCCAGCTATGGCTCCAGCTCCGGTAGTGGCTACCGCGGCTATTAAAAACTGCACTGACCATACCCAGATAACTTGCGACTGCTAAACTAACTCAGTTGTCGAGTTAGAGGCTAGCGTGAAAAGAGTTGTTGTCATTGGCGGTGCAGGCGCCATGGGTCAAATAATTGTGCGAGATTTGCTCGACACAAAAGACCTGGAAGTTGTGGTTGCTGATTATGATCAGGACAAAGCTGATGCCTTTGCCCGCTCACTTAACAACAGCCGAGTGCGTGGCGATTTTACCGACATAACCAATATTGATGTCATGGCAAAGGGTCTCAAAAACGCCAACTGCGTTATTAATAGCACCCCCTACTACCATAACGTCAATGTCATGGAAGCAGCTCTCAAAGCCGGCTGCCACTATGTTGATCTCGGTGGACTGTTCCATGTCACAAAAGAACAGCTCAAATTACACGAGCGCTTTAAAGAAAAAGAATTGACCGCAGTGGTGGGTATGGGTGCCGCTCCAGGCATGACCAATATCATGGCGGCAAGCGCCCAGGAAAAGATGCAACAGGTCGACTCAATCGACATCTATGTGGGCTCGATAGATAACACAGTATATGACCACCCATTTTTGCCACCGTATTCGATTGAAACTCTAATAGATGAGTACACAATGCGACCGATGGTCTACGAAAACGGTCAATTCCAGGACCGCGACCCGCTCTCGGGAGCAGTCAAAGTTGACTTCCCCATGCCAGTGGGTGAGCAAGAAGCTATCTACACATTGCACTCAGAAGTACTGACTCTGCCTCAAACATACGAAGGTAAAGGCATCAAACGAGTCACCTTTAGACTGGGGCTGCCTCTGGAGTTTCACGACAGGATAAAGTTTTTGATGGCACTGGGCTTTGGCTCAAAAGAAAAAATTGCCACTAAAGAAGGTGAATTTACACCGCGCAAAATACTGGCAGAAATGATCGCCAGTCACAAAGTGACACCACAAGACCCGGATGATTGCGAAGTCGTGCGCGTCGATGTGCGCGGCATAATCGACGGCAAAGCGGCACTCTGCCGCATGCAAACTGTGGTCCATGCAGACAAACGCTGGCAGGTATCATGTGGTGCGCTGGACACAGGCGTACCACCGTCCATAGTGGCACAAATGCTGATGACCGACGATATCTGGCAACGCGGCGTGCTGGCACCAGAAGTAGCTGTACCGGCTACAATATTTTTTGACGAATTAGCTTTGCGCGGTATCTCGATGTCACGCATCATCGAAGAACAACTGAGCGAAGCTCACACGCATTGTGAGCCCAAACAAGATGCCGTCAAATCACAAAGTGCACCAGTTAATTAAGTTGAGCGACTAGCTGGCTTCCACCACATAGCCAGCACCAGCCACAGTCTTGATATAGTCAGGACAATCTATGCTCTCAAGTTTTATGCGCAAGTAGCGCATCCAGGTGCGCACAGTTTCTACCGACACGTCTGACTCTGACGGCCAGACTGCATTGAGCATCTTTTGGGCATTAAACGGTCGATCTGGATGCCGCATCAAATACTCAAGCAAAGACGACTCCTTTGCCGTCAGATGCACCGACTTATCACCATGGCTTACCATGCGGGTCTCAGGATTGAGAGTAACCCCGGCCACGCTCAGCGTCTCAGGCGTGTACATCAAGGCCCGTCGTCTGATGCTGCGCATACGAGCCAAAACTTCTCTTATATCAAAAGGCTTGGTGACATAGTCATCGGCACCAGCCGCAAAAGCCTGCTCTTTATGCTCGATTGACGCATGTCCAGTCAAAAATACGATGTAGCTTTGCCCGCCACCAGCTCTGTACTGTTTGCACACCTCAAGTCCACTAATCCCGGGCAAATCCCAGTCCATCAAGATTAGTTCGTACTCAAAGCCAACCAGTAATTGCAAGGCGTCTTCACCGCTCAAAACAATCTCTAAATTGAGTCCGTTTGCGGCAAACAACTCTTTTAACTGTTGCCCCAGATGCAAGTCATCTTCGACTAGCAGTATCTTGCTCATTTGGCGCTTTATTCCTGGATTGACCCACCGATGTCTGAGGATTTTAGCGCGATTACACAATTTTTGCAGTGCGTAAGAGCGCCTTTAAATTTCATGGTGATTTAATGCCAGCGCTAATAGATTGATTTTGTCTCTCACATGGGACCGACCCAAAATTTTCTTGAGGTACATTAGATGACAGCAAAAGCAGCATCCGCCAGGTTTGAGTCAAGCGCCGGAGCCTTCGAAAAGCAAAGCGGAGAAAAACATATCTATTCATCACTGCAAACGGAAGCATCAAAACTACTAAGCGAAAAGGAAGCAGTCAAAGTAGATGCCAGCAAAGGCGCATCTGACAGCGAAAAGCTAATGGGCAAAGGTCATTTACCAAACACATCCATCACGAGCAGTATTGCCGATCAGGCCAGAGATACAAACGACAGCAAAGCCTCTGCCAGTGACACCAAAACAAACAAAGCCATCAAACACAATGCTAACTAGTCCCGCGACTAGCCATCGTCATCGCGCAGGGGTATTGTAAACCAAAATCTCGCACCCTGCCCCGACGCGCTGTCGACACCAACTGCGCCACCATGCTCTTGCACTATCAACTTACACATAGCCAGACCCAGACCCGAGCCGCCAGCCTTTTTACCAGCTTTAAGCTGGTTAAATCTCTGGAAGAGCTTTTCGACGTCTGCCTCCGAGATGCCCTGACCCTGATCCAAAACACTGAGCTGAATTGATTGGTCTTGTTTGATACAGGAAAATTCGATTTTGCCACCTCTGGGACTGAATTTTATGGCATTAGACAGATAGTTAACGAGCACCTGCATAATCCGCTCTCTGTCCAAAAGTACATACTCTTTGGGCACTGCGTTAATGACTGTCAGTGATTTAGCCTGACTCAGACCAGCCAAACTATCAATAGCTGTTTGAGTCAACTCTTTTAAATTCTCTGGTGCAAGTTCAAGAGGCAATCGGTTTTGTTCTAACTTTTCAATAAGCAAAAAATCGCTCACCAGACTGACCAGACGTTCAAGACTGGCACTCATACTCTTTACTTGATTAAGACCAGCCGGTGCGAGAGCCTGTTGATTGTTTTTGACAAACAAGTCCAGCGATATTGAGCATGATGATAAAGGCGAACGCAAATCATGAGCCAGCATCTGCATTAGAGAGCTGCGATATTCTCTGGCACTGGCAAGTTCGGAGGCGGCCTGGTGTAAAGCTTGATCCAGCTCATTAAGCTCATCTCGCCCCGGTACAGTCTGATTAAGACTGAGGGACTTAGGCAATCTGCGAGCGTTGTCGACCAGCACAGCCAGACGCTTTGTGATATCACCAATAAAATACAGAGCAAGAGCAATTGCCAGCAAAAAATTGACCAGCAGTCCGCCTGCGACCAGTAAGCGAGTCGATTCCCTTGATTGGACTTCACTTTCGCGCACTTTATCTAGCGCAGCTTGCTGCCTGACCACATAATATTGCAACTGCTTATTGGTGCTACTAGCTCGTTTGATAAGACTCTTAAACGACTTAAACTGAACAAATGCCTTATTAAAAGACATTTGATTGTCAGGCACTTCAGCTGTGTCTATAACTTTGTACTGATCTTGAGCAGTATTTAAAACATCGCGAGCAAACTGGCGCAAATTGGGGTTATCGTCGCCATATTTATCAAGGGCGCCGACTTCTACTGTAAGCGCCAGAAACTGGCTACTTGCCTCGCTGCGCAAGCGTTTATCGCCACTCATAAAGTAGCCAGAAGTGCTACCCATCACCTCAGCGAACTTAAAGAAGCAAGCATTGATATGCTGCAAAATCTTGCTTTGTTCTCGCTCTACATCGGCTAAATGAGCAGTACGATCAAGACAATTGTTGAGCAGACAAATCCAAACAGTGTTAACCACCAATGGGATTATTACCAGCGCCAGTCCCTTGTGAATGATGCGTGGCGCAAATGGAAAAAATCTATTTTTTGCAGTGGTATCAGTGGTCAAAGTTACGGCCTTAAATCATGCCATTGCCGACAGTGCATTGATAAAAAAACGATTGCTGTGCGCCAACAATTATAGTCGTGTAAGTGCAATTATTAATGAAATCGAAGCTATGGACAATCGATATGCTTGAGGGGCAATTTGTAGTTTTGAGGACAATTTGTCACTAATTCTCGAAAAGATTCGTCACGATTAAGGTTAAAAACTGGATTTTAAGCTGGCTCGTAAAGCTGGCACCATAGCCAGTTGTACAAAAATGTTCCCGAAAACTTGCAAAATTTGCTATAAAAAGGCTCAATTTTCCAGCCAATTATGCATTTTTCCACACACGTCAATCATAGTAGTTGTGCTAGTGTTTCCCTGATTGACTACCGATCCAGAGGTTTTGCTCCGTGGTTTGTAGCAAAGGAGACCACTATGTTCGTACTTCAATTTGCTGGCTGGCTGACATTTTCTTGTATTTTGATGTCCTTTGTTGAACACCAGGTACATCGTCAACTAATGCACCGTAAAAACTGGCTCTCGCAGCGCACAGAGTCTTACAAACGCGTTTTAGAAGCGCACGCCGTGGTCCACCACAAACATTACTCTGGCACCTTCACCGATGAGCCTGTACCTCCTGGTGAAGACAAAGAGATACGTTTAAACGTACACAAAGCGCCGATTAAGGCTTTACCATTCGCCGCCTTAGTGGCCCTCGTCTCCTGGCCTTGTGCCCTGGTTTTCATCGGTGTAGTCACATTTCACCACTGGGCCTGGAATAAAATCCACCTGGAAATGCACAAACCAGAAGGCCGTGGCTTCAGCCACTGGCCCATTTACAAGTTTTTGGCACGTTATCACTGCATGCACCACATCCATCCAGACAAAAACTTCAACGTAGTTTTTCCCTTTGCTGACTATGTGCTTGGCACTCACGCCAAAGCCTCGGCTTCAGATCTGGAATACATCAAAGCTTCTGGACTTTAAGCAACACTCACACTTTCTTTATTGCTGGTGGATTCCACTGACCAGTGAGTACAGACTCTCTGGGTGCATAGAGTCGGAGCGTTACGCCCAGTTTGCCTTTGGGTGCTGGCAGCCAGTTTGACTCTTTGTCTTTGCCTGGTGTGGCGTTTTGCAAATAAAGATCAAGTGAGCCATCAGGATTATATTGCAGGGGCATCCAGGAGCTAATGGCAAAGCGATTGAGTCCATTGGCACTCTGGAAGCCGTCCTGGTCGTACATAGTGAGAGACCAGAAGGCTTCCACTGGTGGCAATTGCTCTTTATCAAAATGAAGCACATAGTTATTATTGCCATCCACTGGCTTGCCATCGGCATCAGTAAAGTTGATGGGATAAACAGCGTCTTCTGGTTGATTGGCACCAAGACCTACCATTGAGACAATAGCCCGCTTGAGATAATAGTTGCCGTAAACACCCATAGTGTCTGTATTCATACGCCAACCGTTGACCGGGCGACCGAGCTCAGGCAAATTAGCGAGCATTGACTGGAGCGCTTCTTTAGCGCCGGCATTGATTGCCTCTTTGACCGCATCGCTGAGCCCAGCAGCATCAAATTTTTGCCCCGCTACGATGCCTATACGCTGCATACGCGAGACTATAGACCAGTCTGTGATATGCGGCTTATGGAGGCTCAATAACTCAGCGCCATAAGCAAAATAAGTAAGCCCATCCATCTTATTGACCAGCTCAAGTGGCGGAGTGGTCATATCTATTGATGGGTCTATTTTTGCCACTACCGGCTTTGACTCTTTACCAAAGCAAGACAGCGGTGTGACACTAAAGCCATTCTGTATTTTATGGACAGCATCATAGTCATCTGGTCCATCGGTCTTGGTCCGACCAATCACCCAGACATAGGGCGTAGGCGCCTGTATAAGCTCACTATGGGCTGGCATATCGCCAGTCCAGTTGAAGGGAGCTACAACAAAGTGTTTTGCCTCAGTACCGCTTGTACGCCAGCCTGGAGAAGCAAAAACATCGGACCACATATCGAGCATGGGCAAAAGATAATAGCGCCCCTGTGTATCGGGCACACTGACTACGACAGGCCCAGCAGTCAGATCCAGCCAGGCAATACTATAAAGAGTGTCAAAGTTAGGGCGCACAACAGTTTTAAAATCAGCCCCTGGATAAGCGCGCATATGACTAAAGAGATTCATCGGTCCAAAGCCTGGCTTAGAGCCAGCCGGCACATTGGTACATTGCTTACGAGTGACATCCATTGTCATCAGTGGATACAAAAAACAATAGGCTTCTTTGGCTATAGCGTGGGCGTTTAGCTCGGTTATGCTCTCTTGAATCTTTGTTGAATGCATCATATTCACCTTCACATCCATAAGGGTCACTGACTTACAACTGCTGTAGAGCTTGTTGTGAGCGCGAAGCATAGCAGATCATAAAGCCTACTGAGGGACAGTTATTGACAGGTTGTAAACATCATACCTGCGACTGATAGTCTCCTTCTTAAGATTGGCAATAAGGCACTTTTATCACCCCACAGGTCGATAAATAGAAGCAACCAGCAGATCTATGATGGGTACTTCCCTACGCCATCTAGCAGGTACGAAATGACTTCAGTAACACTGGAAAAAACACAATTTGGCTTTCTTCAAGAGCCCGTCAAAGCACCAGCCTTCAGTTTCTTTTTCAGAATACATTCAGGCTCAGAAAAACAACTGCATGATGCCGGTCATATCCGTAATCGTTGTTTTGAAGTTTTAAAAAATGCTGGACTGGAATCCTCACAGACTGAAACACTCAAGAAAGAATGCAGCGCTCTCATAGACGCTCTAGACCTACAAAGTGGCGCCAAGTCAATCGGACTATTTGTTTCACCAGAGGCAGCATTCTCACGCCTGTATTACGTCAATCTGCCAGAACTCTTTTATATGGGCGAGCGCTTCTCCTGCTACGAGACAATGTATGCAGCCAAAGCCAGCACTCCTTATCTGCTCTTTTTGTTTGAGCCATCTACTGTAGAAATCTACAAAGGTCAGGGCAACCATCTGGAGTCACTGGGTAAAACCAAGGAAGTAGCACACCTGCTCTCTGTCTATAGCCACCGCCCAACCAAAGCTAAAGACATCGACGGTAAAAATACTGAAGTCGATCACAAATGGAAAGATGAGTTTTACAAAGCCTGGGGCGACGTCATGCGCGCTGAGACTATGCCCGCCTATGCTGCCGGCATGGAGCTAGTTGGTGCCACCACCGAAGAAGTCCGCGGCAAAGGCATCAACCTCTATGCCAGTGCCACCACAGCCTGGTGCAAATCAGGTCCTGAGCAGCTCAAGCCAATGGTCACTGAGCTGAGAAATAGCTACTGGAGTAGCACTGCCCAGGAAAATGTCTCAAGTATCGAAGCGGCTTTTGGCGCTAAGAAGATGGTATCAAGCATTGAAGAGATTGTTGACTGCGCCCGCGCTGGTCAAGCCGAAACACTCTTTTTAGAAGAGCCAGTATGGACAACCGAAGCCGAAGCCAAATTCACCAAAGTGCATGAAGCTATGTACGAAGTACTGGCTCACCATGGCAAAGTAGAATTTGTGCCCAAAGGCACACTAGCAAAATGGCAGGGTGCAGCGTTGGTCTTGCGCTACTGCTAAGCTCACCAAGTAACTAATCAAGCAAGCCCAATCTCAAATATTTGAGGTTGGGCTTGTTTTATCCGGCATTTTAGTCGGCATGATAAAACTAGATATATCATCATTGAGGGTGTTAGCAAATGCCAGAAACAAACCATAGCTTCAGGGCCACTTTTCAAAAGGAAATGCTGCTAAACACGCTAGTCTTAATGGCCCATACTGGAGCCACAAAAGAAGAACTACAAGCTGCTCTTGATGAAATCCATAGCATCACTGTTGATGAGATTTTAAAAGAGGCAGAAGCGAGCTTAATCAAGTACGAACAGAGAACCGAAGCTCCACTCACACTAGCCGAAAGTATCCGCCGCAAAGTCGCCGAAGCACAGGCTGCAGAACAAAGATAGCCACAGTCAAACAGCAAGCGATAGGTTACCGCCGACACCAAAGGCATTAATCATTTCCTTGGCGATACTGGCACTGGAAGCTGGATTTTGACCAGTAATGAGATTGCCATCTTTGACCACATGCGAGATCATTGGCAGCAGCCCCGCATCGTATCTGGCTCCTTTTTCTTTGAGCGCGTCTTCTAATCTAAACGGCACAACATCATAAAGTCCGACCATGCGCTCTTCTAAATTACTAAAGCCTGCTACCTTGCGCCCTGCCACTAGCGGCTCACCGCTTACTTTTGAGGCGTTAAGCAGAGCCACCGGACCATGACAGACAGCGGCGATAACAGCTCCTTTACGATCCATTGCCTCGACAATACGCTTAACATCAGCGTTGTCTGCTAGATCTTTGACTGGACCATGACCACCGGGAAAGAACAAAGCCTCAAATTGATCCGGATTAATTTGAGAGAGCTTTACTGTCGTTGTCAGCGCCCGCAAAGCCTCTGCCCATTTAATGCGCTGCTCATAATCAGGCTCAGTCTTAGGATCCAGAGGGACAGCACCACCTTCGGGCGACGCCACTGTGATATCTGCGCCCAATTTAGCTAACTCAATAAACGGTACGGCAAACTCTTCCAACCACAGACCCGTAGGATGCCTGCCGCTCAGGGTGTAACAACTGGTGGTGACAATTAAAACTCTCATGTCCTCTCCTAGTCACGCAGGTGACGGTGTCAGGACAAATTAATCGCTGTAATTCCGCCCTGCCCAAGTCAGGACCGCCGGGCAGAGGTTTAGTTCCCAAGCGGGACCGGAGCCGATAAGCTCGAGATACGCTGCCAGTACCTACGCTAAATAGCGTTCACTCAATACTTAGTCGGACTGGTCGTCTTCAGTGGATCGCTCAGCACTAGGACCGACCAGTGCCAGACCATCACTATAGGAACGCGCGTGATCAAACTGAGTCTCAAAGGCATACTGACCACTCTTGTTGATGTAACCATAGGGTCCGCCTTTGGTTTCCTGCACAAGTCCCATGCCGTCGCGAAACGGAGCAGCATCATAAAATCTAAAAGCCGAGTTATTCCAGATACCATCGCCTTCTTCAGGCTTACCGCCACGGTAATCCATTTTGCCACCACCGGCATCGGAATAAGCCACAAAGTAGTTTTCGGAAACAGGGAAAATGTAATCGTAAATACCCTGAAATGCTTTAGCTGAAAACTGTTGATCAATACTAAATCGATCGTCCAACTGACTGAATGATTTAGACTCACTATAGCCAGGAGAAGCAAAAGGACTGAGTGGTCTGACTAAATCATCAGTATTCTTTTTAGGGTCACCACTACTTTTAGCCCAGAGCATTGGCTTGAGGTTTTGCAGAGTAATACCGTGGATATTTTTTTTAAAAGATAGATGCCCAGCTTGGTCGAGATAATCTAGAGCCTGATCTGGATTTGGTCCCGATAAACCATCCCCCATAGCCGCTACAACATGCCCACTGTCAGCGTTGTAGACAACATCGTATTTTGCCGGTATGACCATATTGCCGCTGCCATTAATGGCTCCAGCATGGCCTTCATACTTAACCACAGCGAGGCCCTGGACAAAGGGTTGTGCCTCCTGATATGTATCGGGAAATACTTGTTTGCCAGTTTTATCAATATAAATCCAGAGAGCAGCATCCTTAGGCACTTTGCCTTCTTTAGCCAACTTCACTGGAGCGAGACCTTCGCTAAAAGTTTTGGCGGCGGCAAATGTTGGCTTAATAACCGTTTGACCACTTTTGTTGATATAGCCCCATTTTGCACTGGCACCATATCCGACACTATAAGCGGCTAACCCCTCACTAAAGGGAGAGATATGATTGCAGGACAAGGTAAAGGCAAGATCGCCGCTCTTATTAAAACAGCCCCACTTGCCGACAAATTTGACCGGTGCCAGTCCCTCTTTAAAATCCCCAACGCGTGTGGGTTTATCAGCCAATTTGTCAAGGTCAATGACAAGATGCCCGGCCTTATCGATAAAACCATTAGGTTTGCTAGGCGGTGTGCACCCTGTACTACTCAAGCTGACAAGAGAAAGCACAGTAAAGACCGACAAAACCCACTTTTGCATTTTAGCCCCCGGATGTACCGGATTATTTTCCCTGCGATTAAAGGCGCGGTCAAAACAAAGATATTTTCCCAGTACCTTACACCCCCCACACCCGGTGGGCCCTTACCCCCTGTGTGTCCACGCAACACTAGCATTGCGGTGCAGCTTACGAGCAGTTACTTCTTGACGGCGACTGATCATTTTACTTCTGCAACTTTCTACATACTTCTGTGAATGACCTGCGTCAGCCTCCATCATTCATTCTAAAAGCCTCATCCCGGCGTGATGCAGGCAATGCGTCAAAGCCAGATTCGCTTACTGATAATAGTGTGCCACCGTCAATCGCTTTGAGTCTAAACTCCAGGCAGGGAGGTTCACCCATGATCGACAGCAGGGCCGTACTAAACAAGATTGGGCTCAATTTTTGCCCTAACAGACTACATGCTCATAGCCTGATGGGTGATATTGCCGCGAGGGCCCCCCGCGACGGGCCCCGGTGATCAGCTGTGGCAAAACAGCTCTTAAAATATTGCCAGGGGTAGTGCATTAATGAGCGCCTGGTGCGCACAATACAAAGAGTATCAGTCAACTGCACCAAAACTGGTTGATCAGTTTTAATCATGGTGCGGATTGCTTCTTCTCTCTTTTGCAGACAATACATAGAATGCACAGCCAAACACGGCAAAGATAAAGCTGTCCACGGCAAAATCCAAATAAAAACAGCCATGCCGATATTAGAACCGACCAAGGCCAAAAATCCTGCCGGTGCCAGTGCGACATATAGAACCATGAATATGTAAAACTTACAGAGTTCCGCAAAACCGTACTTCAAAAAGAGCATGCGATCTATTTTTTTTAGCTCTTCAGATGTATAAATTATTTCCAGTTGTACCGACTGTGATTGCGGCTCAAACTCGATTGGCTCAGAAATAAGCGAAGACATTGGATGGGCTGGAGCAAGGGTCGGCAAATCAAGATCGGTGGGCAGCTCGGGAGCAGTGATTGTTTCTACTACTGCTTTACCATCGACGTCGAGCATAACCACTTGCGCCACTATATTGTCTTGATCTGGCACAATAGCGGCAGCCTCAGACCACGGCGGCAAAGGAGCAAATTTGATATCGCTTCTTTCTTTGCCTTTTTTTGTAACAGCGACGCCTTGTGCCCTGACAAAGTTACGCAGGTTTTTAATATGTAAGGCGCTATAAAATGCACGCTTAGGAATAGGAAAAATCTGTCCACCAGAGACAAAACAGATGACCTCGGGCAAATCGTAGCAGTGCGAAATAGCGGGCCACTCTATAAGTACAGCATTACTAAAGGCTTGAAACTGAAAACCAGACTGAGCGATAGAATACATCTGCAAAAATCTGAACCGATCAAAACGGTCAAATGTCTTATAGCTCTGACTTTTTTGCCACTGCCACAATAGATGACCGCTGGTTATAGAAAGAGCCAGAGGAAGACAAAATACAACAATGCTCACAACGAACCAAGCCTGATCGGCACTAGCGGTACCTTTAGCAAGCTCAAAACCAATTGGCCCAAGGTTAATAATTGACACCGCAAAGACTACCAGAGGCAAAACCAATACCATAAAAATAATTGGACTATCTTGATTGATAGTCCAAGCGGTAGCGCCTACTTCTTCTTGCGTACACAAGACGTTAAAGTAAAACGGCGCCCCAAGCGATTGCTCAAGTGCAGTATCTTTTGTATCGCCTGCGCTATCCAGTTAAGACACCGCTGCAGTAGACAGAGCAGCCACAGTATCTTTTAGTGAGGCTTCATCTGATACGTTGAAAAATCTCACTGTCTTATCAATCTTTTTGACCAGACCTGTTAGCACTTTGCCAGGACCAATCTCGACAATGGTATCAACACCGAGTGCCACCATATGCTCCACAGTATCTGTCCAGCGCACAGCGCTCTCCATCTGACGAGCGAGATTGGCTTTTAATACTTCCGGGTCTTTACTCTCTTTAGCATCAACGTTTTGTACAACAGGATATGCGGCAGTTTTAAAGACGCGGTCTTTGAGAGCAGCACCAAATTCGGTGGCAGCAGGAGTCATCAGAGGTGAGTGAAATGCTCCGCCCACTGGTAGTGGTATAGCCTTACCACCACGCTCTTTAATCATGACATTGGCTTTAGCGACAGCATCTGGATTACCGGATATAACGAGTTGATCTTTCGTGTTGTAATTAGCCACGACAACGACTGTATCTGTACTTGTTTTGCCTTCGGCTTTGAGCGCTTCACTGACTTCACTGAGAGTGGATTGCAGTTTTTCGTCATCCATACCAAGTACAGCGGACATAGCGCCTTTAGGACAGTTTTCCATGAGTGATGCGCGCTTCTCAACGAGCTTTACTGCATCATCGAGAGTTAAGACACCTGATACACAGAGAGCAGTTATTTCACCGAGACTGTGACCAGCAACAAAATCAGGCTTGGGACCACCAGCGCTCTCATAAGCAGCCCAGGCAGCCAGGGATGCTGCCAGGATAGTAGGCTGGGTGTTGATTGTACGTTTCAGCTCTGCTTCCGGACCTTCAAAGCATAGAGTGCTAAGTGCGCGGCCGGCACTGGCATCGACTTTGGCAAAAGCCTCTCGGGCAGCGGCATTGCTCTCAGAGAGAGACTGACCCATACCGACACTTTGCGAGCCCTGACCGGGAAATACAATCGCCAGCTTACCCATAATCTTCGCTCCTGCTTTTGTCTTTTGCTCTTACAATTTTTGTTTTATGCGGCCGCCACCACTCAGGCAGATTGCCTTAAATAGTTGCTTCGACTTCGACCTTAACCGTTTTTTTTTCGGTTAAAAAGCTCTTGGCGATTTTGCCAACAACATCAGCGCGCACCATGTCACACGCAACACGGATAGCGTTTTTGACAGCGGTATGCCTGGAGCCACCATGGGCGATGACACATACACCTTTGAGACCGACCAGTGGCGCGCCACCAAACTCATCTGGGTCGACACGAGCCTTAAGCGACTTAAACGCTGGCTTGGCGATCATGCCACCAATTTTGCCGCGCATCGAGCCAAGCAACTCCTGTCTCAACATATGGTTAACCATCTTGGCAATACCCTCAGCTGTTTTAAGCGAGACGTTGCCAGTAAAGCCATCGGTGACAACGACATCCACTTTACCCATGGGATAGTCGCGACCTTCGACAAAACCAATAAAATTCAAATCTGTTTCTTTGAGCAAAGCATAGGCATTTTGCACTAGCTCGTTGCCCTTGGTGGTTTCAGCCCCGATATTAAGGACGCCTACTCGCGGTCTTTTGACATTGTTGAGACCGGCATAAAGGATTGAGCCCATCAAGCCAAACTGTTTGAGCATGTTGGCATCACAATCCACATTGGCGCCAGCATCGACAACGATACAGCGGGTGGGGTGGATGGTGGGCATCTGCGCGGCAATGGCACAGCGCGAAACATTGGGCAGACGACCGATGATAAAGGTGGCAGCTACAGCCGCTGCTCCGGTGGAGCCACAGGCAACAACACAGTCAGCATGACCTTCGGCCACTTGCGCCATTGCTTTGACAATTGAGCTGTCCTTCTTGCGCAGGACAGCTTTACTTGGCTTTTCGTCCATAGCGACGACTTCTGATGCCGCTACGATAGAGACGTTGAGACCCTGGATTTCATGGCGCTTGAGTTCTACTTCGATATCTTTGGGGATACCGACAAGCGCCACTGACACGCCATACTCACGAGCTGCAAGTACAGCCCCGTGGACTATTTCCCGGGGCGCGTAGTCGCCACCCATTGCGTCGATTGCTACTCGAATCATTGAAGACTCCAGCTATGACGTAAGGTCAATCTTAGTACTCCCAACAGCACAGTAAACAACCATTGCATAAGCACCGACTTATCCAGGCGGCTCAGTAAGATGCTACCGATTAGCTAGCTATTTGGGCGTCAGCGCGACGTGCTGGTCTACCGCGGTAGTAACCACAGTTGCTGCAAAGTGTGTGTCTGCGAGTAGGAGCGCCACAGTTGGAGCAGCTATCGAGATTTTGTTCAGCGGCTTTCCAGTGCGCTCTGCGCTGGTGCTGCTTCTGGTGAGATGTCTTCTTCTTAGGAACAGCCATGGCTGTATATTCCTCCAATACTTTCCGGAATCATTTATTATCTACGAAAAACTCCTCAGTCCTCTTTAGGAAAGAGAGTCTTTAGGTTTTTCCAACGCGGGTCAATTGGCTTTTCGGACAATGAGCTATCCGCGCCTTCCGCCAAAACCGAGCCAGAGCTTGGGTTTTCGGCTTTTGGAGGGCCGGGACATTCGCTGCCGCAGTGACAAAAAACTGGCGAAGCTAACGTTACAGCTTGATACACAACGTCGTCGATGTCAATAAGACCATCAGCTCCAAGCATTTCATAAAAGTCGTTTTTGAGCAGCTCTTGCTCCTTAGGAGCGCCCATTTCGTATTCACTTGCCATGTCTCGATAAGGCACAAACAGCTCATCGATATCAACACTAAGTGCCTGGAAGTAAGGCCTTAAGCAAGTTTCACAATGTAATTTTAAAAGGGTTTTAACGTTGCCGACCAGTTTAACGCCCGCGCCTACCCGGTTGAGCGTGAGTTCGCCCACCACTGGTTTGACGGCACCTGCTACAGCAAGCTCTTGTTTATAGTCGAGATCAACGCGCTGCTCGCCAAGCGGACCCAGCTCATCTATAGATATTTGCACGGCACTACGCAGTTAAGGGATATAGTTTAAGTTGTGAATTATAGTACATCCCAACCACTTTTCATCTCTGCTGATTGGCTACTGGACGGACTGGGCAATGCAGTCAAAGACGGAGCTGTGCTAATCGATCAGGGCAAGATCGTCAAAATCACTGAGTGGAAACCCCAGAGTGACCTGGCTCAAGGTCTACCTGATGGTCTAAATGCCGCCAGTCATAAGCATTTTGCCGGTGGCATCATTACACCCGGACTCTTTAATTTACACACACATATTGATTACACGCTGGCCGCTCCGGTCTATTTAAATGAGCAAGAACCTCATATGTTTGACTGGCTGCGGGCCCTGGTCACGATGGCTCGCACCTGGGATAGTGCCAAGTTTGTAGCATCGGCAGCATCTGGCGCTAGAGAGCTAGCCCTGGCTGGTGTCAGCTATGTGGTCGATAGCTCTTTTAGCGGACAGGCTGCCCATGCGCTGGTCCAGGCAGGACTTAAGGGTACAGTCGGTCTGGAGTTATTTGGTGTAGACAAAGACCGCGCTGAGCTAGCCTTTGCCCACTGGCAAAAGCGCTATCAAGAGCTGGTAGCCGCCCATGACATCAAAGCCGCAATTGAACAAACCCAGCTGACAGTGACAGTTGCACCGCACGCACCTTATACAGTGTCGCCCGCACTATGGCAAAAAGCCAGACAGTGGGCGGCTCAGCGCCAGCTCAAAGTACTGGCACATCTAGCCGAATCACCACAAGAGAGCGCCTGGTTAGCCCAAAACGAAATGCTGGTAGATCAATATCTTGAATTTGTGCTGCCTCCCAATCCCCAAAAAAGCGTTAGCGAAATGCTCCAGGCAATTGATTGGAAAGGGCATGGTCACTCGCCTGTAGCCCACCTGCAAAAGCATGACTTACTGGATAGCAATTTGCTAGCCGCCCACTGCCTGCATCTTGACCAGGAAGACTATAAGACATTTGCTCATGCCGGAGCTCAAGCAGCCCTCTGTCCCCGCTCCAATCAGCGCCTGGGTAATGGTCAACCGCTCATAGAAGAGTTTTTAAAGCATGGCATCCCTTTTGGATTGGGCACTGATAGCAGGGCCAGCAGCCCTGATTTAAGTACCAGACTGGAAGCAATGGCGCTTTATCAGCAAAGCCAAACCCCTACTTATAATGGACAGATGCTCCATGACCCTGCCCAACTTTTAAATACTTTGACGAGCAAATCTGCAGCCCTGATGGGTGTGGCAGATAAAACCGGTAGCCTGGTCAAAGGCCTGGCCGCTGACATATGCGTATTTATAGGACACACCAAAGCAACCAGTACAGCTGCCTTTGCTGCTGTATTGGAGTCAGACACCACTCTTGACACCCTACTTGTAAATGGGCGGGCGGTTGTAAGCAGTGGTCAATATCAAGCAATCCAGGCAAAATAGATAATTGCTGCATAAAACCTGGTATATAAAAAGGCAGAGGCGATTAAGGAAGGTTTGACTAAATGAGTGGACGTACTGACCACATATGCAGCGGAAGAACATGCATGTTTTGTCGCGTACTAGAAAATCCCAATAAAGCTAAGGCTGGGACCTCGCAGTCTGGCTATATGGACAATCAGGTAATTGAACGCGTCAGAGAATTAGAAGAGCGCGCTCTCTTGACCACCACCCAGGAAGCTCTGTCATCAGCCGGCGGCGAAGACATCGAAAGACTGGCGCTGATTGACTCTCTTACCGACCTTTATAATTCGCGTACTTTTTTAAAAGAAATCAAAGACGAGCTTAAACGCGCAAAACGTTATAAGCGCCCTGTATCGCTTTGCATGATCACTGTAGACAACTTTAGAGATATACAGATGTCGATTGGCGCACTGGCCTCTGACTCTGTCCTCAAAGCAGTAGGCTCAGTAGTCAAAGGCGCCATCAGAGACGTTGACATCCCTGCTCGCTTTAGCGCCCAGGAGTTTGCCATCATCTTGCCCGAGACCAATGCCGCTGGCGCCACCATCGTGGCTGAGCGCATTAGAGCAAGAGTCAACGGTCATGAGCTTATGCACAACTGGCGCAATATCAAAGTGACCACCTGTGTGGGTGTAGCATCCTTTCCCACCCATGCCAGAGAGCACGACGAGTTAATCCACCGCACTATTCAGGCTCTCGAATTAGCCGAGTCCCGCGGCGGAGATCAGGTAGTAGCAGCGGTTTAGATCAATCTCAGCTAGCATCCCTTGGGCCTTTGTAATGTAAGGTCTGCTCTGGTCTTGGCGCCAGCCTGTTGCCAATAACCTAAAATAGTAAGTTGCAAAAGAGATATACATAAACAGCCCTAGTCAATCTAGGTCCCGCACAGGCTATTTTAAACATGAGTATTTTAGGGCAGTCCGGCAAAACCGCTGGTAGTACCGGCAAGATCAAAAAACCTTTTGAGATTGGCTCGCTTTTTAGAGACTGGAAGCCAGTTACAGTTATTGCAGTACTGATCTGGTCGCTAACCAACTTAATCCAGGTAGTACCAAACTCCACAGTGCAAGATTGGAAGCATCTAGCCGATCTCAGTGGTGATGAGCTGCGCAACGAAGTCATGACCCGCGTGCATAAGCTCAAGGGCTATGACCAGATGAATGAATATCAAAAAGAAGATGCTGTCAAAACAGAAACCGATAACGCTGCGATGGGCAATAACATCCAAATACTCGGTCATATAAAGGGTCATACAGTATTTACCAATCTCAAGCTTGGTCTAGACCTCAAAGGAGGCAGTCAACTCCTCCTCAAAGCAGTACCAGCACCACCAGCAGTGCCCGAAATCACACCAGAAGTGATGAAAGGTGTTGAAACAGTAATCAACAACCGTATCAATAGCCTTGGTGTATCTGAGACTCTGGTGCAACGTGCTGGCAAAGATCGCTTGATCGTAGAAATGCCTGGTATCAAAGATCCACAGCAAGCAAAAGACCGCATCGGTACAACAGCCTTGCTTGAATTTAAAGAGATGGTGCAGCTATCAGAAGACTCAGTCGCCTGGAAAGATGTCGACATCACTGGTGCTGATTTTAAACACGCTCAGTCGCAACCAATGGCAGCAGGCAACTATCAAGTAGATTTTGAATTCAAACCAGAGGGTGCAAAAAAATTCGGCGCTCTGACCACCAGACTGGTGGGCAAGTTTATCGGGATTTTTCTTGATGGACAGCCCGTTGACAGAGGACCTGACGGACGTCCAGTGCCAATCGAACGTTATCAGGGTGTACGCGTAAACGAACCAATTAACGGTGGTCGCGGTCAGATTACGGGAAGCTTTACTAGAGACCAGGCCATGGACCTCGCTCTTAAGCTCAACGCCGGTGCCTTGCCTGTACCGATTCAGATTTTGGAAGAACGCACTGTGGGAGCGACTCTCGGACAAGACTCTATCCACAAGAGTCTGATTGCCGGTGGTGTCGGTATCCTCGCCGTTATGATCTTTATGATTGCTATCTATGGATGGCCCGGCCTCATTGCTGACCTCGCTCTTATTCTTTATGCCATTGCCACACTGGCAGTATTCAAAGCCATTCCGGTGACTTTGACCCTGGCTGGTATCGCTGGCTTTATCCTCTCCATAGGTATGGCGGTAGACGCCAACATACTTATATTTGAGCGCACAAAAGAAGAACTGAGCTACGGCCGCAATCTCTATGTCGCCATCGAAAACGGCTTTACACGAGCCATGTCATCAATCTTTGACTCAAACGTCAACAGTTTGATTGCCTGCGGTGTGCTGATGATGTTTGGTACATCGGTGGTCAAAGGCTTTGCCGTTACTCTGGCAATCGGTGTGGCGCTCTCAATGTTTACAGCTATATCGGCTACCCGCGCCATGTTGCACTTAATACCAAAAGAGGTGGGACTGTTTGGTCACCGTTTTGACGGCAAGTCTACAAAGAAGGAGGCCAAGTAAATGCTTACCAATAACAAAGTAGATCTAGTCAAATACCGCAAAGCCTGGTTTGGTATTTCGCTACTTATCACTATTCCTGGCATACTCGCAATCATTGCTTGCTGTGTCAAATATCATGCACCTCTCAAGCCCGGTATCGACTTTACCGGTGGCTCGATTTTGCAATATCAATTTGACAAACCAGCAAGCCTTGAACAAGTCCACAAAGTCCTGGAAGAAAACGGCTTTGCTGGCTCGCAAGTGCAAGAAGCAACAATCTCCGGCAAAGAAGCTGTGGTGATGCGCACCAAAGCTATCGATAGTGAAGCTGATAAGGCAGCACTAGATGCCAAACTAACAGCCGAGCTTGGTCCTTTTAAATCAATCTCGGTGGACAAAGTCACTGCCACTATCGGACCTGAGCTTTTGACCAATGGCCTCATAGCGCTCCTGGTCACATTTGGTGGCATGGTGGCATACATCAGCTATCGCTTCAAATTTGACTATGCCGCCTGCGCTATTGCAGCGCTGGTCCACGACGTGCTTGTACTGGTCGGTGTATTTGCCGCCCTGGGATATTTCTTTGGCACTGAGGTGGACAGCTTGTTTATCTCGGCAATCCTGACTGTCATTGGCTTTAGCGTGCACGACACAATCGTGGTATTTGACCGCATCCGCGAAAACGCCAAAAACGTTGGCAGCAAAAAAATTGACCCTGTGACAAAGGAAGAGAGCAAGAAAACTTTTGGCGATGTCGCCAATGACTCAGTCAATCAAACTCTCGCCCGCTCTATTTATACATCTTTGACTGTTGTAATTACTCTGTTGGCACTCTACCTCCTTGGTGGTGTGACGACCAAAGACTTTGTACTGGCAATGCTCGTGGGCATTATTTCCGGTACTTACTCATCTATCTTTAACGCTAGCTGCTTGCTTGTGTGGTGGAGAGAACAAAAGAAAACTATCCGCGTAAAAACGGCCTGAGGAAGAGGGCAAACAAATGACAAACCCTGAACAAATGTCGGATGACCAGAAATGGGAACTCCTGACCCGCTCCGAAAAACTCGGTGAAGTATTGCTCAAGCGCGGCAAGCTGACGCTGCAGCAATTAGAAGAGCTGATCAAAGAGCAAGAACGCACCGAATCTCCCATAGGAGAGTTAATCCTGGCCAAGGGCTGGATGACCAGACAGGAGCTACTATCAGCTCTCGATTTGCAACACAAAACAGATCAGGCGATTATCGACTCTCTAACAGAGATGATCCAACGCAACAATGAGTCCTGAGATAAATGCCACTGAGCGATAAGCCAGTAGCTGTTGTCACCGGTGCCGCCTCAGGCATCGGTCATGCCTGTACCATCGCCTATCTAAGATCTGGTGTCAATGTGGTGGCAGTGGATAGCGATGACCGTGGTCTCAATCAATTGAGTAAAGCACTCGGACAAAACAACGCAAAGGATATGGGGAGCCTCGAGATATTAGGTGGCGACATATCCAGCACAATTATTGCCCAGCGCACAGTAGCTCTAGCCAAACGTGCCTTTGGCGGATCGATTATCTCTTTAACAATGCCGGCAATGAATTTGTTGCGCCCTTGATGGAGACCTCAGAAGAAGACTTTGACAGAGTCATGGACACCAATGTCAAAGGCACCTTTTTTATGACCAAAGCCTGCCTGGCGCTAATGCTTGAGCGCGGACATGGCGTCATCACCAACAACGCCAGTGATGCCGGGCTGCGTGGTATCAGACTCAATGCCGCTTACAGCACATCCAAAGCCGCTATCATCCACCTCACTCGCTCACTGGCTCTCGACTACACAAGCGCTGGCATTCGCACAAATTGCATTTGTCCTGGTTGTATCGACACACCGCTTTGTCAGAGGTTTAATGCTGCCGTAGCCGAGCGGCTAAATAAAGCCGGTGCAGAAGTAGAGTTAACTGGGCAAAATGTACTGGATGATTTTGTCAAAACCTCCATACCGATGGAGCGAGTAGGAAGCCCTGAAGAAGTAGCAGCAGTAGTCCTATTTTTGTCATCAAAAGCGGCGTCCTATATTAGTGGAGCAATCATCCCTGTAGATGGCGGACTGACAGCTGGGATGTAAGGTTGCGCTAAAGCGGCGGCATAAAAAAGGCAGAGATGTCCACACATTTTTTACGAGCCGAAACTCTCTACACACAAAAGAAATATAAGCTCGCCATCGAAAGCTATAAAGAAGCACTTAAAGAAGAACCAGAAAATCTGGATGCGCTGCGCATGCTCGCCATGTCGCTCAGCCTCAATCAACAAGACAAAGACGCCCTCAGAGAAATCAAAGAAGCGATGCGCCGCGCCCCGGCAGATGACGAAGTGATCTTTACCGCTGGTCTTATCTATTACAACGCAAACGATCACAAAAAGGGCGAAAAACTAATCAAAGAAGCCCTTGGCAAAAATCCATATAACGCGCTTGCCCACTTGATCTTGAGCTATATCGCCGAGGGCAAAGAAAACTGGAAACTGATGCGGGAAGAGGCGGGCAAAGCACTCGAAATCGAGCCCAACCATGAAGAAGCACTGATATCCCTGGCTAGAGCGCAAAGAGAACTAGGTCAAATCAAAGAAGCCAAAGCAAGCCTGGAAGCAGCTCTCCTCCTTAATCCAAATAAAGCCAAAACACACGCTCACCTGGGTCGCTTGCTGCTGCATACAGGAGATCCAAATGGTGCCCGTGAGCATTTAAGAGAAGCACTGAGACTTGATCCAAACAATAGTGAAGCCCTGGAAGGCTTTATCGAATCTCTCAGATCAAAAAATATCTTGTACTACTGGTTTATCACTTGTATCTGGGCTATCAGCCGGGGACCAGCCCGTCTGGTGCTATACGCCAGATTTATGCATCCCTGTATCGCCGTATTTGTATTCTTCTTCTGGTACGTTGTCTGCCTTGTGCGCGAGGTAACAACCTTTGCCCTGCGCTTTGATAAAGACGTACGTCACTACCTGCCACCAGAGCTAAAAAAACGCAACAACCGCAATTTAGCCGCACTCGCCCTGGTCACAGCTATCCCGTATT
Source organism: Candidatus Obscuribacter sp. (assembly GCA_016718315.1). GTDB lineage: Bacteria > Cyanobacteriota > Vampirovibrionia > Obscuribacterales > Obscuribacteraceae > Obscuribacter. The sequence goes on from JADKDV010000002.1 coordinate 756,859, forward strand.
TAATTGGAGTGGCAGTTGAGACTGGCGATATAAGCAGCCTGAGTGAACTAAAAAAAGCGATCGAGAGTAAGCAAACTGTAGAAGCAGAACAGCTGGAAGATAAGCTCTACAATCAAACCATGGCGTCTTTTAAGGAAGGCAGCTTGTACGGACGCAACCGGGCAGCCCTGGAATTACTATATAAATACGAGCTGGATAGACGCCCTCAAGACAAAAGGCGCCTGGCTTATACAGCTATCTGGCTGGGCACTGATGACAGTCGTGGTGCCTATCCCAATCTTGAGCTTATAGACCAGGCCCAGAGCCTGGCTCGGACAACTAATGATGGTCCGTTATACAAGTATTGCCAAATAGCAATGAGCTGGGGCAAGTACCTAAATCTCAACAACAGAGACAAAATCAAAGTCCAGTACTCCGCAAGGCCAAACTGGCGTATCATTGAGGGCAAAACCGCTGATTAAAAGGTTTGGTCTGAGGCTAGCCTTTGCTAAAGACATGCATATCAATTGCCTGCACAGTTATAAGCCCTTCATTTAATTCCGGTGCCACCATCTCCAAAAATGGTGTCATCTTGGCTTCACTATCAATCAACTCCACGATTATGGGCAGATGGCTGGCCAGATCTAAAAGCTTGGCCGAATGTAGAGTGTGATGCGATCCATAACTCATCAAGCCACGGACGACGGTAGCACCGGCGATGCCTTCCTGTTGAGCTTTTTTGACGAGCCATTCATATAAAGGCACATTGCCTTTGCGATCTGACTCACCAAGATAGACTCGCACTGACTGACCTTTGACGATATTACGCAATCTAATTTACCCTCATCCCATAAGTCTGCCGACAACAGTACCAAGCCAGACCAGTACCAACCCACATAAGAGTTGCAAAGCCACATTGCCAAAGGCATAGAGGACCTGACCGTCACGCACTAACTGCAAAGTCTCATAGCCAAAGCTACTAAAAGTTGTAAAGCCACCAAGGAAGCCCACAGTCAAAAAGAGTCTGACATCACCAGAGAGCATAGAGCGACTCTCCGCTAGCTGAGCAATCAGACCAATCAAAAAGCAGCCAAGCAAATTAACAAAGAGCGTGCCAATCGGAAAAGAAATACCACTAAAAACTCGGTGCAAAGTTGTCACTGACAGATAGCGGCAAAGACCGCCCAGACCAGCACCAATAAATACAACCAGATATGACATACGCCAAGTTTAGAAGAAGCAGTGCAAAATAGAAAGGCCCGGAGAGCAAACTATTTTACTTACCCACTTGTAGTTCAGGCATAGCTCAAGATAGCCGCTCTAGTTGGTGCGCTCAAATCGCGTCGCAAAAGATCACTCAGCCCGCTACGCCCCGCCTGTCCAGCCTGCCCCAGAGCCCAGGCACCATGCTCCAGTAACATCTCGTCAGCTTCATTGGATAGATACTGGCCCAGGGCAGAGATAACTACTTTTGCGTCTACAGTTTGTCTTTGCAGTTTATTGCCCAAAACCACCAGAGCATTGCGCCTGATCCCACGCAACTTAGGTCTGAGTAAAGGGGAGCCGGCAAATTGTTTGCGCCACTGAGCATCATCAGATATCTCGAGCAGTGCCAAAAGATCTAGATAGTGACCCACGCCCTTTTGCGAGCTAAGCTCAGGCCAGGGGCAAAGAGGCGGCTTTTGATTGTAGGGGCAGACATCCTGACAGATATCACAGCCAAATACCCAATCACCTAATTTGTGGCGCAGGGGCTCCCTGATACCATTTTTGTTTTCGATGGTGAGATAGCTGATGCACAAATTGGCATCCACCATATAGGCACCGCCATCGGTGCCAGCCACGCTAGAGTAAGCGATGGCATCAGTGGGACAGGCAGTGCCACAGCGGAAGCATGAACCACATGTGCCCTTGTATGGCATATCGGCTGGCAGCTCAAGATCGATAAATAACTCACTGATGAGATTGTAAGAGCCCGACAATTTTGGCCCGATGATCAGGCTATTCTTACCAGTAAATCCCAGTCCGTGCCTGGCTGCCAGCGCTTGCTCAAACAATGCCGCATCATCAGTGACAGAGCGGCGAGCAAGAGGGCGACCAATCTCACGCTCAATTAAATCAGCATACAGTTCTAACTTTTGCCTGATAATCTGATGGTAATCCAGACCGATTGCATACGCCGCCACTCGCCCCCAGACGTAGCGCTCCGGCGGAGGCGGGATCTCCTGATAGTAGCTAACCGATGCCACAATAATCGAGCGCACCGGGCTAAAAGTCATGGACGGTGTAGTACGTCTCTCGGGATCGCGTTTGAGATAGCCCATTTCAGCGGCATATCCGTTGTCGAGCCACTGCTTGTAGACTTTTGCCCCCTGCTCCAAAGGCTCGGGGCTGGCCACCACCACCTGGCTAAAACCAAGGTCACGGCCCAATATCCAGGATGCGCGATTTAAGATCCATGGCAAAAGTCTAACAGCATACAGTCATTTAAATACAGCCATGGCGCCCGTTGTAAAGTACATCTGATTGCTACAATAGAGCCTTACTGACAATGGTATATACTCCTGCCAAAGCCCCAACTAGCTATCGAAGATTATGAGTACGACTTGCCCGAGTCACTCATTGCCCAAAAACCACTGGACAAAAAAGACCAGTCACGTCTCTTTGTGGTCGATAGAGAGTCTGGCAAATTTAGCCATAAACATTTTTACGAATTGCCCGGTCTGCTCAAACACGGCGATTTACTGGTCGTCAATGACACCAGAGTATTGCCCTCCCGGTTAATAGCCAGACGGCACTCCGGCGGCACCATCAAGCTACTCTTGCTCAAGCCTCAGGCCACCAACACCGCCATCTGGGAGGCAATGGTGACGCCAATCAAGCGCCTCAAAGTCGGTGAGGTCTTGCAAGTAGAAAAGTCAGATGGCACCACTGGCACAATTACAGTCGAAGGCTTTAACACAGGACCAGACGGATTTAAACGCATCCTGGTAAATCTGGGAGCAAAAGAAAATGTCTTTGAGCTGCTCAATCAAATTGGCTTTGCGCCACTGCCCCCATATATACAACGCAATTATCAAACCACCGCGCACCGCATGGAAGATTTGCTGCTTTACCAGACTATGTTTGCCACTGTGCCCGGTGCCGTCGCAGCCCCTACCGCTGGCTTGCACTTTACACCACAAGTGACAGCAGCACTCAAAGAAGCCGGTATTGAGACAACGACAGTAACACTGCACGTCGGTGCTGGTACATTTAAACCAATCGAAGAATCCGTTGAAAGCCACACAATTGAAGAAGAGACTTACACGGTATCCCAAGAAAGCGCTGACAAAATCAATCAAGCAAAAAAAGAAGGCAGGCGGGTGATAGCGGTGGGCACCACCTCATTGCGCACACTAGAAACAGCTGGAGCATCCGGCACAGTCCAGGCAGCTCAAAACGCCAGGACAGCCCTCTATGTCAAACCTGGCTTTGATTTTCAGATTGTGGACGCCATGATTACAAACTTCCACCTCTCCCGCAGCAGCCTGCTTGTGCTGGTTGCCGCATTTACTGGTAGAGAGCTAATAATGGACGCCTACAAACAAGCTATCGATATGAAGTATCGCTTTTATAGTTATGGCGATGCTATGCTGATCTTATAGCTTTTGCTCGCTGCTCCAAGGAATCCCGGATAGTACAACCGCCAAGCGTTTACTTTCGTCTGCACCCAGGCAGGAGAACAAGAAGTTGAATCTCTTTGATAATCCCGGATTTATTGATAGCATAAAAAACTCGCCCAATATACTTGTCATAATTGTTCTGGCCTACTTCTTCTTTTATTTTGTCGTCTGGGGACTGGCTCTCGCTCTAAACCACGGTGATGGTCTGGACTTTTTTGACAGTGTGCAACTTGCCTGGGGCAAGTCAGTAAAAGTAATTGCCAAAAACCGCCTGATATTTGCAGTGGGTCTGCTCTATCTACTTGGCGCTCATTTTTTTCAGCTCGCCGATCATGCAGCGTTTGACCGCAGCAGCCACCCGGGGCAGCAATTCTCGACTAACAGATTTTTACTGATCCCGCTTATAAATATAGGCACAATGATCATCTTGACACTCTGTCAGTTGACTGTCTACAAAGACAATATCGCCGGTGTTAGCAAGCACAGTTACAACAAATTTTTAGCCTGTCTCAAACTGATGACTGTTGTGGTATTGGTCAATACTTTGACTTCAATGCTCAATGTCGTACTTGTATTACCTGGCGTATTTGCCAGCATTATGTTTTTTGTTGCCGGCCCCATCTGTGCTAGCGAAGGCACCATGGTCATGGCCATCAAACGCAGTGTCAACCTCAGTAGCAAACATATCTGGGGTGTAGCCAAAATGGCGATACCACTTACGATACTACCAATAGTATTGAGCTGGATTATTCCGCTAGCGCAGAGCTTCTTGCCAGCAGGCATCAGAGAAATCACGTCGAGTACCCTTAAAGTCGTGGATTTTGCTCTATTGCTACTGATCTGGCAATGCCAGAGTCAAATGCAAAACTTCCTTGTCAATGACGGCGAAACAACCTCACCTTAAGAGACAATTGTAATTAAGTAATGAACCACAAAGCACAATCACTCTCTATTTTCTTCACTGTACTCATTGTCGGCTTGCCACTAGCGACATGGGGACTGTCCTTGCTGCTGAGCAAATCCAAGGATCTGACGCTCAGCAATTTTTTTAAATCATCATGGTCAAAATTTGTAGCACTGGTCAGCAAAAAACCTACTTTATTTGCCCTATCGCTTATTTTGATGATAATTACGCCACCCTTAATTATGCAGCCCAAAGGCTCATTTTTGAGCATGCTCGGCACTTTGACCAGCGCATTTGCCTATATCAGCATGCTCGCCTGCCAAATAATCACCTACAAATCAAACAGCCCACTATTTGAGCCACAAGGTGAGCTAGCCAGTCGCAATAACTTTGTCATGGGCTATCATCTTTTTGTTTTGCAGCTATTTTTGTTTTTTGCCAGCCTGCTGGGACTTTTATTTTTTGTAGTGCCAGCAATAATATTCAAAATTTACACCTTTATGGCCAGCCCCATTAGCGTCTGTGAGTGCAAATCACTGGGAGCAATGTGGCGCAGCTTCAAGCTCTGTAAAGCACATTTTTGGGATGTTGCAAAAATCAGCTTGCCATTTTTGATTTGCATCAACACACCGCTGGTGATACTACCTGCTCTCAGGCACGCTATCGAAGAACCAGTCGTTTTGACCATGGCTCTGACAGCCGTCCGCATTTTTGAGTTTTTTGCAAATACATTGTCCTGGCAATGCCAGAGCATGCTTTATGACTATCTAAAGCGCCCCGGAGAAGCTGAAAACCAGTCCTGAAGAAGAACATTACAAACCAATACTAAGGAATAAAAGAATGGAAACTGACGGCAAACAAGTCACTGAAATACTTAAACAAATGATGCCAGTAATCACCTTTGGCATCGTGATGGCTTATCTCTGCGTATTGGCAATAATTTGGGGACTGGGCGTAGCTCTAGCTAAAGGTCAAGGACCAAGCCTGGCACAATGCCTGAGCAAAGGACTACAACGCTTTCAAGACACACTGAGCAAATACCCACTCTTCTTTGGTGCAGGCATGGTGCTGATGATCGTCAACATTGTAGGCTCGGTGATGCTCAGTTCGGACAAATCCGAGGGCGCAGATCTAGGTGCATTGATGGGTACAATAATGCTCGCTCTGCTCAGCATGGTTATATCCTTTGCATCATCGGCAGTATCAGCAATTTGTCAGTATCTTACATTTAAATCAAACAAAGCAATCGATCAACCCAATGCTCCCGACAGTGGTAAAAGTGATGTATCCAAATTTTTCCACTTTTTTGCAGCTCAAATCCTGGCTTCGCTTGCAATGGGCTTTGCCACGATATTTTTAGTAATTCCCGGCATCATAGTTGCTATATTGACCTTTGTGGTGGGACCGACTGCCGTAGTAGAAACAAGAGCTTCGTCAGCTGTTGGTCGCAGCATGGAGCTTGTTAAAGGCAAATTTTGGAGCGTGGCAAAATTAGCCATGCCACTGATGATTATTGTGTCCTTTCCTTCACTCTCGCTCTTTACTCTGGGCAAAATGTTGGGCGAATCAATGTTGCACAATGCTCTTGCTGCACTAGTATCGGCAATAACATTTATCCTCGTTGCAATATCCTGGAATTGCCAGAGTGAAATTTATACTTACTTAACTGGCGAGTCAGAAGGTAGCAAATAGTCGACTCAGGTAACTTGAACCAATGTCCTCACACAAAGACGGAAACATCCTGGATACGTTTTTTGGCTTTCTTGGTCTAGCTAGCGAACTAGCCTGGCCCGTGCTTACAGTCGTGTTCCTGGTCCTGGCTCATAGAATAAGCCAGGATAAAGACATGAATGTGCAGACTGTTTTAAGACCAGCAATGAGTAAACTTAAAACGATAATTGGACAGAGATTTATTCTATTTTTCTTTGCCACGTTGTTTACAGTCGTTGAACAAATCTGTCATGTTTTTGCCCCAGTCAAAACAAATGCCAATGACCTTATTTGGGGATTTTTAACAGAACTGGGCATAGACCCGCTACGGATACTGATTGGACTGGCATCAATGGCAGGCTGGATCATCTGTCAATACATAATCTTTTTGGATAATATGCTCGACGATCAGTCTGTTGACGAAGCGCATAAGCATGGCAAAATGCGCTTCTTGTTGTTTGTCGTCGCCAATATGGCATCAGCGATGGCGATTGTGCTAGGCTCATTTTTATTACTTGTGCCCGGTCTTTTTCTCTACACAATTCTGTGGATAGCGCCAGCAATAAGCATCTGCGAAAGAAGAGGAATTACAGCGATAGGACGTTGTTTTATTCTGGCGGATAAAGAGTTCTGGTCTGTGGCCAAAGTTGTTTTGCCGTTTTCACTGGCCATGTCAGTCACCGCAGCGGTGCCAGACATAATGGCGCTAGTGATCAATAACAAAATTCTTTTAGCCTCAACCACAGCAGTCTGCAACATTTTGGTTTTTGCAATCACTGTCCTCTCCTGGCAGTGTCAGTATGATCTCTATAAATATCTGGTAAAGTCTAACTACGGAGTGCAAGATGATCCAACCGCAAAGACTAGCGAGCCTCAAACGTAACCGAGATCTGGTGTTGCACGACAGCCAGAGGTTGGTTGGTCAGGGACGTCATCTCGAGGCCGAAGAAATCCTCAAACCTTGCCTTGAAGAATGGCGCAAAGAAGGCGCACCCAAGCAAGAAGAGCACAAAATGATAATCCTCCTGGGCAAGGCTCTGGAAGGTCAAAAGAAAAACGTCGAAGCCTACGAACTATATATGAAGGCATTGAACGGACTGACCGGCGAAGCATATGATGACGTGTACAGTCAGTTTTTGTACCTCAATGAGCGCATGGGCGCTTTTGACAAAAAATCACCTTACTGAGTAACTGGGGGGAACAGTCTCACCAGTCCATCGTCATCTTTAGCCATCTTGACCAATTGCTTGCCGGCTTTGCCAGAGGAGGTACGATATGACACAAAATCGCGCCCACGCCAACTCCAAATTGCCGGCTATGTCTGAGCTATTTAAGAGCGTCCTCAAAGCACGCGACTACGAGTTTGCCAAAAACAGCCTTGATGCTCAGAGCCAATGTTGTGAGCTACCTAGACTGGAGCTTGTCTCAGTAGACAAACTCGATGGCTTGGCCAACTTTAAAGTTAGTGCTACCAGTGGTGGCAAAGCCATCACTGTGTTTGCTCGATCTGTAGGCAACCCCGTCACCCTCAAAGATGTGGGAGCGCCCAGACTAGTAGCGCGTGGCAAAGTAAGAGACGGTGTCTTTACCTTTAGCTGGCGTCAACCAGCTAAATTGGATTACGCCTATGTCTACCTCTACGCTATAGAGATGAGCACGGAGCGCAGCCTGAGACGCTCTCAAGGCATAATGTTCAAGCTTTAGCGGGAACCTTATCCCCATTGTCTGGTCACACATGATGACTGGCGAGGAGGAATTATGAAAAGTTATTTTGCCATGGGCTTTACTGCCCTTATGCTGTGCGGGTTTGGCTTGTCCAATCAAGTGTACGCAGACAATCACGACGCTCGTGAAGAGTTAAAAGAAGCCAAAGAAGACTTCCGCGACGCTCGTCAATCCCAAAGAAAAGCGGACGTTAGCGCAGCAAAAGGACATGGATTGACAGCTAAATTGCACGCTCATCATGCTCGTAAAGAGCGCGAGAGAGCGCGCAGACACCTGAACGAAGCAAGAGCTGAAGCGCGCTAACCCTCGGGTGCAAACGCAAATCCGTTGCCGCCGCGTTCCTGTACAAATTCACAGGCCAGATCTGCGCGAGCGATAAGCTCACGTGGGTCTTCGCCATGTCCAGGAAAATACGCGATACCAAAACTCAATGTAATTGGCATCTTGTGCCAGTTGTGACGCAAATCGAGGCTCTCGAATTGCTTACGCAGACGGTCAGCCAAAATGGTGGCACCCCGTCCAGGTGTCTCCGGTAATACCAGGACATAACGATCGTCAGCAAGACGTCCCACCATATCTACATCGGTGCGCACGCCCGCCAGCAAAAACTCGATAACACTAAACACAACTGTGTCAGCTGCCAGTGGACCAAAGCTCATCTCGACATTGGCAAAGCCGTCCACACCAACAATTACCACCGATGTCGGTCTGTTATAACGCTTAGAGCGCTTGACCTCGCGGGTGAGCTTGCGGTGCAAATAACGGAAGTTATAGCAACCTGGCATACCATCATAAAAAGCGATAAGGTCGAGGTCATCCTCAGTCAGGGTGATTTCGGTTTCGCCTGGTCGGACATGACTGAAGATATCGCCAGCTTCTCTTTGACCCGGCTCATTAGCCTTTTCAAGGGCTTTGACTTTGCCGTCATTCCAGACCTGGTTACGCACATTGGATAGCTGCCTGTGAAACACTCCGTCCCGGATAAAAGTCCGGTCCGGCAGTTGGTTTTTCTTGGGCATGTCCTGGTTAAATTGAGTCATTGATACTAACTGGTTGATGCAAATAGCATAAAGCACAAAAGCTCAGAGTAAAAGCTCTAGATTCTCTAATACCCACATTTTGCACTATCTTATCCCCTGACAATTCAAATATTAATTCAGCTTTTGAGGGCTTCTGGCTCAAGCAAGTACAGTCGCACCATATTTAGTGCTTCATTGGCGGTACGATAACGCACCTCAGAGCGGTTAATACGAGCGCCAAGACTGAGTTTGCGCACAAATGTTTGCGGTGCCCCATTGCCTTCCGGCTGGACAGCCAGACAAACATAGACAAGTCCTACAGGTTTATCAGCCGTTCCACCGTCTGGTCCAGCAATACCAGTGACAGCGATAGCCAGGTCAGTTTGAGCCAGTTTGAGCATGCCAATGGCCATAGCCGTGGCGCTTTCTACACTGACAGCACCATGTAATGCAAGCAGAGCCTCATCTACGCCCAGGATCTTGTGTTTGGCATCATTACTATAGGCAATTATTCCCAGCCCCAGATATTTAGAGCTGCCGGGTACATCAGTCAACCTTTGCATAATCAGACCACCGGTGCAGCTCTCCGCCACCCCGAGAGTCTTGCCCTGTTTGGCAAGCAGGGCACCAGCAACGGCTTCCAGTGTGTCGTTGTCACGACCATACAAAGTAATACCGCTGCCTTTGCTGATTTCATCGATAACAGGTTGAGCCAATTTGCGCGCTTCATCCTGGGTGGCCGCTTTGGCTGCTACACGCAGACGGCACTCCCAGCGTCCGGCATAGGGCGCGACTGTGGGATTGGGCAAGTCGAGCAAATGTCTGAATTTTTCGGCCAGGGCAGACTCGCCAATGCCAATATGTTTTAGCTCAGTGGACCAGATAGTACCGGCGGATAATGTTTAGCCAGGTAAGGTCCAGCTGTCTCCTGCCACATAGCAGTAAGCTCGCTGGGCACACCAGGAAAGGTCAAAATAGTACGAAAAGGTGCGTTTGCACCAACGGCAGAAACATAACTGGTATCGATACCGACTTTAGTTAGCTCGTCTTTGCTCAATTGCCAGACAATGCCAGGGGCTGAGCCCACCGGATTGGGCAATATATCAGCTCCGCGCGGGCGCAATGCCTGTTTGCGATTGCTCTCGGTCATGCGCAGATTACGGCTGGCAAAAAGCGACTGGATAAAGGCCAGGACTTCTTCGTCCATATCCATTGGAGCGTCAAAAACCTGAGCGAGACACTCTGTAGTCAAATCATCGGCAGTAGGACCTAGCCCACCCGATGTTATCACCACATCAGCCCGGCTCAGTGCCTGCCGCACGCACTCTTTGATGCGCTCAGGATTATCACCGACTACGACACGGTAAAAACAATCAACACCAAGTAACGCCAGCTCTCTTGCAAGAAACTGAGAATTGGTATCCAGAACATCGCCCAAGAGAAGCTCGGTGCCGATGCAAAGTACTTCGGCTCTAGCCACGATGCTTAGTGGTGACCAGCTGCAGCCACTGGCTCGGGGGCATCTACTTTGTAGTTAAATGCAGCCCAGACTCCGATAGCAAAAATTGAGGAGAAAAAGCAGCAAAAGAAGAAAATCAGCCACTGCTGGGAAGGATCACGATGAGGCTCTGAGCTCATGAACTTGCGTCTCCATTTGAATATTCGCTAGTTAGTATAAACACTTGGCTACAGACCCGTCAGGGTCCTTATCAATATAACCGCGATTTTTAAGAGTTAAAACCCGTCCATTTGTTGCAAAAGCTCCAGCACTGAAGCCTTATCAAATGTATTGGCACCAGGTTTAACTGCCTGGACGATGAGTAGTTTTTTAGCCGTGCGCACAAAGCCGACCATACCGCTATATACAGTGGATTTAGGGTCAGTCAGACTGCCCATTTGATACAGCAATTTGGCGCCACCAGGCTTGATTTCAATTTTACCCTTTTCTCTCACATCGCTCAGGCTGAGCTTTTGACCATCTTTAGCAAAGATCCAGTTGGTCAGTTTTTCGAGAGTACGCCCATCCTCCAGGTCATCACTCTCGGCTGCTCTATCCGAGCGCAACAGATAGACGTTTTGCAAATCACTACTGCGCTCCAAAAACACTATTTCTACGCCAGGGGCAGCCAGCGCCCGGGTCACCTTGTAATCAGCCGGCGTGCCAGCAAAGCCGATGCTTTTGACAGCCTGAGCTATGGCAACAGGGTCCACCAGATCTTTGCCGACCCTGGCCATAGCCATGATTAGCGAAACACCAGTCAACAAAATCACCAGCAAAAGGCAAAAACCCATGCTGGCAATAGCCTTGACTGGCAAACTGGTACGCAACTATTTAGCCTCTGGCATGGCGCCTGGTGAATGAATGGAAAGTATTGGCTAAAAGCATGGCCACTGTCATCGGACCAACACCGCCTGGTACAGGAGTGATAGCGCTGGCTGGGCCGTAGGCTGCTGAATAGTCGACGTCGCCAGTCAATTTGCCTTTGCCGCTCGCGTCCTCAATACGATTGATGCCAACATCAATCACCACGGCTCCCGGCTTGACCCAATCGCCTTTGATCATGTGTGCACGACCAACAGCAGCAACAAGTACATCGGCAGCCAGACAAACTTCTTTGAGATTTTTGGTTTTGCTATGGCACATTGTCACCGTGGCATCTTGTGCCAAAAGCAAGAGTGCCACTGGTTTGCCGACCAGAGCGGAGCGACCGACAACAACGGCATTTTTGCCTTTAAGCTCGACATTTTTGTATTTGAGCAGCTCCATCACGCCCAGTGGAGTGCAGGGAAATAGCCCCTCTTCACCGAGAGTGAGACGCCCTTGATTGACAGCAGTCAAACCGTCTACATCTTTATCGGGATCAATTAAAGCCAGGACAGCTTTGGAATTGAGATGTGATGGCAGAGGTAGTTGCACCAGAATGCCATCAACAGTGGCATCATCATTGAGTTTTTTGACAAGTTCTTCGATTGTGCCCTGACTGCTATCGGCAGGTAATTTGTGATGGAAGCTCTCAATACCAACAGCTTCGCAGGCAGCAATTTTGTTTTTGACATAGGTACGACTGGCCGGGTCTTCACCGACAAGTACCACAGCCAGACCTGGTTTGCGCTTAATATGACTATTGGCTTTGAGATAATCGGCAACTTCGGTCTTGATGCGATCTTTGACAGCCTGAGCCACTGCCTTACCATCAATTACCTTAGCCATATCCACTTTTTCTTTTACTTCCATGATTTTCTCCAATAAGCGTCAATTTACCAGAAATGCTGAAAACAATTACTCAAATCGGCAAAGCCAGAGAGCCTATCTGTGCTTTTGCCATCCTCCAAAAACTGCACAACTGAAGGCGTTTTACCGCTCACAGTGCCAATCACCTTAAATGTCTGGGCCAGCTGAGGGTGGCTATGCCATAAATCCTCAGGGATTGTGCCGACTAACTCATAGTCTTCGCCGCCATAGAGGGCAAATGCCAGTGCATCGCGCTGCCCCCAGCTTGCACAAAATTTATCCACACCGGGTGATAGTGGTATATCACCTAGCTCAATAGCCATTGATACGCCACTGGCAAAAGCGATTTGCACCAGGGCATCAGCCAGACCATCAGAAGCATCCATTAAAGAGCCCCGACCGGAAGTTGCCTGTACCAGTGCCCATGACTCACGCAAACGAGGCTCAGGGCGGAAATGCTTGTCTAGAATCAAACGCGAATCGCTGCCGGGTTTGAGTAGACCAAGCTGCAAAGAACTCTGCAAGTCGTGGGCATAAGGGCTCGGAGCATTAATCGACTCGCGGTTGAGCAAACTCAATGCCGCACCACTGCCACCAAAATCGCCTGTGACTATGACCAGATCGCCGCTTTGTGCGCCGTTGCGACGCATCACACCTGACTCGTGCACATCACCTATTGCTGTAATTGAGATAGCAAGCTTGTCGCCGCCGGTTAAATCACCGCCAATAATTTTGGCGCGGTGCAAAGCAGCACATTGATTTAAACCTAAATAAAGTTGCCTTAGTTCTGACTCACCAAACTGTCTGGGCAGAGTTAAAGCCACTGTAATAAAACGTGGACGACCGGCCATGGCTGCAATATCGCTGAGATTGACAGCACAGCTTTTATAGCCAAGGCTGACCATGTCGGTCCAGTCCAGCCGGAAGTGTGTGCCTTCCACTAAAGTATCGCTGGTGACAAGCCCCCAACCGGGCAAAACAGCGCAATCGTCGCCAATAAAGGGACTGGCTGTCCACTCCTTTATCTTGGCCAAGAGTTGATGCTCGCGGTTTGTCATCATCGGGCAAGCATGAATTAAGCGGCAAGCAAACTCAAGGGCCATTCTGTCAATCGCAACAAACGCTTTCAAATGATACAATCTGCCTTGGACACTCTGATGGGTCAAACATATGAATGCAGTGCTGCAAATCCTTGACGGTACAATCGGCCTCTTTACCATGCTGGTCTTTATCAAGTGCCTTTTGTCCTGGTTTCCTGGCGTCAATCAATATGACCAGCCGTTTCGCCTGCTCAACCAGATTGTCAATCCAGTGCTTGACCCAGTCCGTCGTGTAATTCCGCCAATTAGCGGTCTTGATCTGTCTCCGATGATACTTATCATTGGTCTGCAATTTATCCAGCGCGCCATCCATATGTTCCTCTAGAAAGTGACAATGCCAACCAGACGTTCTTTTTTGCTTTCCTCCATCAAATGGACCACGGGAAGCTTTTTACTACAGTCACTGAGCCTGGATCTTGCCTGCCAGGCAAAAAAAACTCCCAGAGCCACCACTAATTTTGCCGGTCCTCACAGTCTGTTTAAAGAAGAGTGGCCGCCAGCCATCTTACCTGCCCACGTAGGTATCGCTGACAAAGGCTATCTCTGCTTTACCGATGACTTTGGTCGACTGGCAATAGTAGATATGGCGCGCAAACCACAACCTGGTAAACCACCTTTTAAGGTGCTCTCATCAATGAGCGGACTGGGCAAAGTGGTAGATTTTGCTGTGACAAACTTTGCTGCTTACGGTCTTGTTTACCGCGAAAACGACAACCAGGAGCCGGTGGTCACACTAATTAGCATCAGCCTGGTGCCACCAACTACGCCAACAATAATGCATGAGATGGCAATACCCAGTCTGTCTGAGGCATCGTCCATAGTGGCAGCCAATGATCTGGTCGTTATCAGTGGCACCGCCACCTCTGGAGAGACCCTGGTCTCTGTATACAGCGCGCCAACCAGACGGGGAGCCAACCATGAGCCCACATGCCTGGCCTCAATGACGATTAAAATGCCAGTGAGACAGCTCGAACTGAGCGACAAACAACTACTTGTTTTGTCATCGGATCCTGCCGCTGGCAGCTCACAACTGGACAGTATCACATTGACCAATCCCAGCTCGCCTGAGATCCAGTCATCTTGCATGATCAAAGGTGACTACCGCGTCCTGGCTAAATTTAAGGATCTGGCAGTGGTGGCAGGTTACCAGGCTGGCTCGAGACCTGGCAAGGGCGGCTGCTTTGCTAGAACAATCAGCTGCGGCAATAATAGCCGTGAGGTCTCATCGATTACACTGGATCCGATGCTCACAGTAGAATCAGCCTCCGCTCAAAAAGATAGATTTGTTGTGGTCGGTCGCAGTCAGGGCAAGCGCACACTGATTACTCTTGTCCACGATAACAGTCATTCGCTATTGCGCGAGCAAGTACTGGATCTCAAAACCAGCAAAACCGAAAACGGACTGCCTGCACAAGGTACAGCAGCGGTAATCTACCGCGAGCCAGTGATCTATGTAGCATCTGGATGGTCTGGTGTGCAAATGCTCAGTCGCACCAAAGAAGGTTTTGAGCTGACCACCTCCTATAGCATCCCGAGACTGGCTGCATCGGGTCTAGCACTCTGGGGCTCCAATGTGGTTTTATCCGGCTCAGAATTACAGCTCTATAACATCACAAAACCCGAAAAACCAACCCTGGTATCAAGCTCAGAACCACCGTCAGCAATAAAATCGCTGGTCGGTGCCGGCAGCTTTGTCCTCTGTCTTGCTAAAGAAGATTTGAGTCTGCGCAAAATGGACAAGCTCGGTACAGTGCTGGCCACCACTAAACTCAATGCCAATCAAATTTGTTTTGATAAGTCCAAACAAATTTGCTATGCCATCAAATCTGGTGACAAATCCACCCGCGTACAAAAAATCAAGGTCTATCCTGACAGCATGGAAAAAGACGTGGCATTTGACGTACCAGGAGTGTTTAATCACTGCCAGGCTGCTAACGGCCAGTTAGTCCTCACCGGTCTGATGGACTTGGCATATCTGACATCCGATGAGGGTGCCAGCACTATGACAGTCAAATCCACACGGCACTTTGATAATTTTGCCCTGCGCGATGTTGCCATCACTGATGATGCCATACTCGTAACCGCCATTGATAAAAACCTCAAAGGGTTTTTCCTGGTGTTGGCCAAAAACGAAGGCGAAACCCGCACCCAGGGCTCAATTGACTTGCCTCACGACGGTGTTGCCCTGGCCGCTCAGGATACACGCGCTATCGCCGTTGGCCGCAGTGCCGATGGCAAAGATATCGCCACAGTAATAAATTTTGCTCAACCCAGTGCTCCGCAAGTAGCAACTACAATGCAAGTCTTAGAAGGTGTCTCATCAGTCAGTATCAGAGACAAGCTAGCCGTCCTGGCTGGTCGCGGTCTCGAAATAGTCTCTTTGTAAGAGCATACAAATCATCTTGGGGGATGACGTGGTAGATAGTACAAGCAATGACGGGCATCCCACAAAAGCAAAAAAGCCATTTAGCATCGGTCTTACCGCCCAAATTTTTATTGGGCTTGTAGTCGGCATTGTGGTTGGCAAATTCTTCCCAGCTTTTGGCGTTGCCATGTCGCCTGGTGCTGATGTCTTTTTGCATCTGATCAAAACAATCATCGCCCCTCTTGTTTTTGCCACTCTGGTAGTGGGCATCGCCGGTTCGTCTCACAGTCACTCAATAGGTAGGCTTGGAGTAAAGTGCTTTGTCTACTTTGAAGTAGTGACAACTTTTGCTCTGGCAGTCGGTCTACTTGTGGTCAATATCTTCAAGCCTGGCGCTGGAGTCAATCTTGCCGATGCCTCCACAGCGCAAGCCACTGAGCTACTAGCCAAGCAACCCAGTGGCGGCGATTTGATTGTTCATATTTTTCCTACCAGTATCATCGACTCAATGGCCCGCGGCGACGTCTTGCAAATCGTGGTCTTTACCATCATCTTTGCCCTTGGCGTCAAAGCAGCAAAAGCGACACAAATTGTCGACCTTTGCCAATCACTGTCCGAGGTGATGTTTAAGTACACTGGCTATGTCATGAAGTTTGCACCAATAGGCGTGGCCTGTGCCATGTCCAATACCGTTGGCAAGTACGGTCTCGATGTCTTGTTTAGTCTGGGCAAACTGGTTGGCACGCTCTATCTGGCTTTGATCATTTTTGTGATTTGTGTACTTGGTCCAGTGATGTATATCGCCAAAGTACCTGTCAAAAAGTTTCTTACTGCAGTAAAAGAACCTTTTATCCTGGCATTTAGCACCACAAGCTCAGAAGCAGCTCTACCAAAAGCGCTGCAAGCAATGGAAAGCATTGGTGTACCTAGACCAGTGGTCAGCTTTGTCCTGCCGCTGGGCTATACATTCAACCTGGACGGCACCACACTCTACCTATCTTTGGCGGCAGTATTTGTCGCTCAGGCAGCTGGCGTGGAAATGCCCATCGAAAAACAAGTCTTGATGCTGATTACACTGATGCTCACAAGCAAGGGCGTAGCGGCTGTGCCAAGAGCCTCTCTGGTGATTCTGGCGGGCACTCTAGCGAGCTTCAATCTGCCTTTAGCAGGTATTGCGCTTATCCTGGGGGTAGACACGCTGATGGACATGGCCAGGACCTCGGTAAATGTCTTTGGCAACTGCCTGGCATCAGTTGTACTGGCCCGCTGGGAAGGTGTATTTGATGACAAAGCAGGCGAACCAGTTGTAACCGCCACAGAAACGGCAGTTGCCCTGGAGACAGCGGTTTAAAGACCTGGCTCTTACACAGTAATAACCCTGAATTTAAGCAATTAGTAAGCATCTGGCCGTAGAACCGGTTATAAATTTGGGTATCTAAGGATAGGAATGAATTATCTGATAATTTTTTCCGTACTACTGGGAGGATTGTAATGAGTGCAGCAGATGTTAGTACCCGACGCCGTTTTCCACGGATATCCTCCACGGCATTCGAACATCCACAGGACAAACAGGCACTGGAAGCCCTGCGCAAAATCCCAGTACTGGACAAAGTAGTCCACAAATTTATCGAGCTAGGCGCGGAGCGCTATTTTAGAGTGCAACTCCTGGGTGGAGCTGTACATGTCACACCCAAGCAATGTCCCAAGGTCTATCAGCTCTTCAAAGAAGCTGCCGAAATTTTAGACATGCATGAGCCGGATCTCTTCCTGGTATCCAGCCCCATTGTAAACGCTTACACATTTGGTGTAGACCGCCCCTTTGTAGTCTTGCAGAGCGGACTGGTGGACTTGCTCTCAGAAGACGAGCTACGAGCCGTCATGGGTCACGAGTTAGGTCACATCAAAGCTGGACACGTGCTTTATCGCAGTCTTGTTTTGATACTGTTGCAGCTTGGCAGTATGGTAGTGCCAATTACTGGTCTTGCGTCATTTGCACTACGTGTAGCACTAGCTGACTGGTATCGTAAATCAGAGCTTACAGCTGACCGCGCCGAGCTACTGGTATGCCAGGATCTCAATGTCTCACTCAATGTCCACATGAAGCTAGCGGCAGGATCTAAGACCATCTTTAATCAGATGGATTCGCAAGAATTTTTGCGCCAGGCAGATAGCTACGAAGACATGGATTACAGCACACTCAATAAGTTTTACAAGCTCTTCCGCGAGATGTTTTTGTCTCACCCACTACCTGTGTACAGAGCCAAAGAAATCAAACAGTTTGCTGAGTCCAATGCCTTTAAAGAAATCATGGCTGGTCGCTATCCAACCAAAGACCAAGAAGTCAAAACACGCATGTGTCCTCACTGCGGCGTAGAAGTAGCACCGTCATTTTTCTTCTGTCCAGATTGCGGCAAAAACACCCGCATTTAAAACAGCTCAAGCAAATTAGACTACAAATAGAGCAGACCAGGCCAAAGTGCCTAGGCTGCTCTATTTGTTTTTAGCTATAATTGCCAGCACTAAATTGGCTAATTAGAGTAACCCTATAGTTGCACTTAGCGCCACCTGGAGGATCAATTGCTCAAAGCAAAACAAAAGGCATCTCAAGCAACTATCTCTCGGGTAGCGATTAGTTGGCTCGCTTTTTTGGCACTGACAATCATGAGCCAGTGCGCCATATTTGCAGCAGCGCCATCAATCTGGCAACAAGCTACAGACGCCTACTTGCAAGGCAATTACCAGCAGTCAGAGCGACTGTTTTTGCTATGTCTAAAAGAAGCCGAACAGAACGGAAACAAAGCAGACCAAGTAGTCGCCCTCAGCAATCTGGCAAAAGTAGAAGCACAACTGGGTAAATTGGAAGCAAGCGAAGGCTATATCAAAAAATCATTGCCACTGATAAAAGAGCGGGAAGGTCCCGGCAGCCTCAGTCTGTCAGAAAGTTTGAACACACTAGCGGCAATAAAACAAAAATACGGTCAAGTAAACGAAGCCATCTTACTGCTCAAACAGGCAATAGAAGTGGACAACACAGGTGGTCGCGGCACAAGCCAACACACAGCAACAACTTATTGCAACCTGGGAGTTTGTCTCTATATCTCAAAACGCAATCTTGAAGCCGAAAAGTATTTTGCTAAGGCTATATCGATAGATCAAGCACTACCAAAAACAATTGCCAGCGCCACACATCTAGCTGAATACGCCAAGCTACTGCGCGCTACAGGTCGCGCCAAACAAGCCAGTGCACTGGACGCTCAGGCAGACTCCATAAGAGCGGCAAACAAAGGTCTGGTCAACTAAAAAAAGTTATTGCTTTTTAGAATATAAAAAAGGCGTTGGCGATGCACCTGACTGAAGAACAAAAGCAAATCCTCAGACAAGCCTATGGAGACTATCTTGCGGGTCCAGCAGATCCAGTGATGGACTTTGATATGCGCGATTTGTCCGCAAAATTTGAATTACTACCCATGCTCTACGACTTTGGCTATTGCCTCGCTATCAAACTCGACGGACAGATTGTCGCTATGCCCTGGGAGCCGCCTCACGCGCTAGAGGACGAATCCGACGCCCGCACGATCAGAGTAATACTAGCCCAGGGCGCACGCAAATATCCAACTCTAGAGTGCCTTGTGCCACAAAGACCGGCCGAAGCGGTCGACTGCGCAAAATGCAACGGCACGGGACGGTGTGTGCCCGAAGTGCCGTCAGTCTATGACAACTTTATTTGTTTTTGCGGCGGACTCGGTTGGCTGCTTAAGACTGATTGAGTATTAGGCTTCTTCTACTTCCACTTCTACTTCATCAGTACCGCTATGCTTGCTGTCATGCTTGGCACCATTGTCTTTGACAGAGGCACCACAACCTGGACAAAATGGTTTGTCACGGTTGGCAGGGGCACCACAGGCATGGCAAGTAAAGCCAGGAGAAGCTGAATAACCGGCTTTGGCTTCTGCTTTTTGTGCTGGTGTAGCATCTGGATCGTTTTTGACTTTTGTTTGATCTAGCTCAGCTTGTAGCACAGCCATTTCGTGATCGAGAGCAGCACACTCTGCCACCCAGTCTTTTAGAGTTTCTTCAGTGACTTCTTTTTGATGCTCGTATTTATCAAAAATAGCGCGACCAATTTCAATCAGTCTGGCATTTTTTTTGCGCTCAAGTTCTTTAATTTGATTGCTCAAATTAAAGCCTTGCATCATTTCTTGTGATTTTTCCTGGACCTTGCCGACTTCCTTTTGGATGGTATTAACAAGATTATCGATAATGCTCACTGGCAGCTCTCCATGCATTGGTTGCTCTATCTAACTTATACCTCACTCAAAGATTTTAGACCCAAATCTTAGTGAAAGAGTCACGATCTAAGATGCAGTTTCACTAGCTTGCGTGCTGTCTTCAGTTGTGGCAATAGCTTGCATCTGTACAGCTGGCAAAGGACCGGTCTGGCTGAGGTCGACAATCAGATCGGCAGCAACTTTGACACAGTTGCGTCCGCCTTGCTTAGCTTTGTAGAGAGCGGCGTCAGCTGTACCAAACAGCTCTTCTGCATCATTGCAATGCAGCGGAAAGTTTGAAACACCAAGACTGGCAGAAATGTTACCGTAACCAGTTACTGTTATTTCGTTGATTTTGCGACGCAAGCGCTCGGCTAGCTGTTCTGCCATTTCAATACCAGTATTTGGTAGCAACAGACAAAATTCTTCGCCACCATAGCGAGCGACAAAGTCAGTAGAGCGGCTGGATAATTTGAGCACGCCACCAATAGAGCGAATCGCTTCGTCACCGGCCATGTGACCATACTGGTCGTTGATTTTTTTGAGAAAATCCAGATCAACAATGACAAGCGAAAGCGGCTGATCATAACGCTTTGCCCGCTCAAATTCCTTCTGTAGATTTTCGTTGAAGGAGCGTCTGTTATTGACACCAGTAAGACCGTCAGTAACAGCTTGTTTTTCTCGTTCCTGGTGCAACTCAGCGTTTTCGATGGCGACCGAGAGATTGTCAGCGAGAGAGCCAATCAAACTGATATCGTCAATACTCCAGTCACGGTCAAAACTAATATCCTGCAAAAAGAGCACACCCAAAATAGTGTCTCGCATAATTAGAGGCACAATCAAACCACTGCGCAAAGAAAGCAAGTTAAGAAAGTTGGGATCATAAGTGGCTTTGGTACTGAGATCCTGAATCTCAATACTTTCTGGTGTTTCTTTGGAGAGAGCAAGCTTGGTAAAGGCGCGACCGTCTTCAGTAAAAAACAACTCACGAGCGGGTTCTACACCATTTCTACAAAACTCAAATACTTCCATGTCAGTAACATCGTCTGATGTCGTTTTTTCGGCACGCAAAAGCAAACAGCGACTGACACCAAAAGTCGTACCGATTTTTTCTACTGTGGTATCAACCACTTCTTTGATATGCACAGAGCTGCGCACAGCGTTACTGATCCAGTAAACCAATCTTTCTCTTTCCAGATGTTTCATCCTGATTGCATCGCGAGCAGTAATGTCATGGATAAGTTTGAGCGTTTGCTCTTCCATGCTGCTGGTTTTTTCTTCAATCTCTTCGTACTGACTGCGCAGTCTTTCGTTTTCGCGCTGTAGCTCTTTCATTTCCCAGGCGCGACTGAGCGCAACAGCTATGGGAGCTCCAGAGACGAGATCCTGTGTATGCAAAGCCGAAGGCAAGTCCGGGCCGGAGATAACCACAAGAGCCGAAAGCACTCCCTTAAAAAAGACCCGGAGAGTAAGAACAGTCCCCAATTTTTCTAAAATACTGAGGCGCCTGGCGGCGTCCATCTTATTTATCAGACGCGAGTCAATAAATTCAACCCTGATATCACCGGTGCTGCGTGAGACTGGAGTATCGGTGGAGGTCAAAACACGGCTCAACAAATCACCGTCAACATCTTGAATAGCCTCAGCCAGCTCGGTCATCTCAGTGACCATAGAGCCAAACATACGGTGCTCTGAAATTTGCTCCAGGTCCGCATCCCACATCATCACAACCGTACTTTGAGCCCCAAGTACACGGGCACAAAGCTCATGGGTGCAGGCCATTACGTCTTCCAGCTCTACAGCCGAAAGGATGTAAATGGTATGAGCGCTAATGTTTTCCTCGTTTGGCATACTGCCTTTGATGTTCCCGTTTACGCGACAAATTATCTAGCCCCCTGGCGGGCTAGCCTGGGAGATGTACAATATCCGGCATAGAGGTAAATTATCATGCCAAAAGCCTTTGGTGATCCAGAGCTAATTCTCAAGATACTAGCCGCCCTGAGCTACCCGACAGGAGGCATGGTGGCGTTCATCTATGTGCTGGCAAACGGCAAAGGCAACCAAAATTACTTCTTCCGCTTCCATTTTTTCCAGTCCCTTTTGCTTGGCATATTTGCCATGCTGCTCACATACTCGGCGTCTGCGCTAAGCAGTATCTTTACCGGCATTGTCTCCGGTATTGGCAGTCTAGCTGGCGGCGGACAGGCAGTAAGCGGCATAGTCTCATCCGGCTTTGGCATAGTTGCGCTCGTAGCCCAGGCAGCCTTTGCCATAGCCGCATTGGTTGGTGTCGTGCAGTCTTTAAGGGGCAAATATGTTGATATCCCCCTGGTTGGCAAAATCGCCAGACAAAATCTGCGCTAAAAAATTGAAAAGTAAGGACCACATCAAAGCCAAAGTGAGCGCTTTGAGCACTGCGTTGTTGCTCATGGCTTGTCTCTTGCCTCCATTTGCCCTGGCTCAAAACAGCCTGGCGCAAAGCATCTTGCCGCCCAGACCAGAGGCCATAGGCGGGGGCAATCCTTTTGAAGGTCTTGGTCGCCCGGACGATCCCAATCCATCCCGGATTGACGAAGTCAATGGCGTGCCTAAAGACACAGTCGTGACTGGTAGCGAGGGTCCGCCCCCTGGCCCGGAGGGTGAATCAGCCGAAGATTTGCTTAAAGCTAATCAGCCAAAAGTCAAAGAGCCCAAAGCGGAGCCAAGAAAATCGCTAATTAAACCGGCATTGGACAGCCCCCAGCCCGGCGGACTGGCATCAATGCCCGAGCCAGCGGCAAAGTTAGCGATTAATGAGCTCAGGTCCGGTCGCTACGAAGAAGCCCTCAAGCATCTCAAAATCTTGAGTCATATCCACCCGCAAGCCCCCGAAGTGGACTATCTCATGGGTGTTGCCTGCGTCATGCTCTTACGCTTTGACCACGCCAAAGCCCATTACCTCAAGGTAATACAATCGAACGCCCCGGACGAACTGAAAGAACTGGCACGCAAAGGTCTTACCAAACTCGGGCACACAGGCATTGTCGAATAGATAAGTAGTGGTGCTGCGAGCAGGACCTGGACCTGTAGCTGCGCTAGACCTGGAGCTGTGGCTGAACCTGTGGCTGGACCTAGACCTGGGGCTCTCATATTCAAACACTAGTCTTATGAGGAAAAGGCGGCCTTTTTCTCACAGAACCCCAATCTCAAAGAGATGCTTCCACACTCTCTGTTTATTCAGCCAGTGCCTCTGTTTATCTCAGCTCGGGCCCGCTTACAGCCGCCACAGCCCGTCCCAATAGCACCATCAGACCTTCGGGGTCATCGGTGACGATACCATCCACACCCATTTTGATAGCGCGGCTCCAGGCCTGGCGTCCATTTACTGTCCAGGGATTGACCTCGATACCATGAGCATGACACTCCTCCACGATATCGGCTCTGAGACTGTCGATACCGGGATGGAAATATTTGGTATTGAGCCTTTTGGCATAAGCTGGCAAATCCATCAAAACACAATCGGCTAAAAGCCCGAGCTTAAGATCTGGCGCCAGTTTACCCACACGCTCCAGGACATAATGATCAAATGAGCTAATGATCAAAGTGTCGCGATGCTTGTAATCAGAGAGCAAATTGACAAGTTCTTCTTCAATGTCGGGATAGCGCACCGGCGCGTTTTTGACTTCGATATTGAGGATACATTTGCCGTCTACCAGGTCCAGCACTTCTTGCAATAGCGGTACTTTTTGCTCAGCAAAATATTGATCAAACCACTGGCCACATGAGAGCCGGCGCAGCTCATCGAGACTGATATGCTCAACGAGTCCGACACCATTAGTGGTGCGATTAATATCCTCGTCATGGATGACCACAAGCTCACCGGTAGCACAGCGCTGGATATCAAGCTCAATGCCATCGACATGGAGATCGAGCGCCAGCTCAAAGGCCGCCATGGTGTTTTCGGGAGCCCACTCACGGCCGCCCCTGTGGGCGAAGACTTTAGTTTTTGAGTTCATTTATAGGTCGAGTACTTTCTGAGGATGCAAGATACCCATATTAAGGGTAACTATGAGCTTTGGCGGCTTTACTAATATTTTCTCAAGCGGCGCTTCGATACCGTGCTCCATCCCCACCAGTCCGGCAATATTCTTAAGCACCAGGCAGTCTTTTTCAAAGGCTACTTCAAAGCGCATACGCTCTTTTTGTTTGATGATGTAATTGCCCCAGCGCTCAGCAGTTGGGTGCTCATTGACGATGCTGATGACATTGGCTTGTCTAATCACTTCATGGACATGGGAGCCAATGGCCCGGATTAAGCCAGGGACCTGGTCCATCGAGCCAAAAGTCTCCAGGAGGACGCGATTGACCAGATAACCATGCAAAGACGACCCGTCTGGTCTATCTTGCAAAAACTTGATCACACCACTAAAGGGATCTGAAGCACTTCTCACCACACGGCGAGCCACTTCGATTAGTTCGGTTTCGCATGCCACAAGCGTTTGACGAATTTGAGAGTCAATCGACTTGCGTTCACAACAATCGCAAATTCCTGTCTGATGCTCCATTTGCCCTTCCTCAAAAATAACCTAATGTTGATCTGCCCAATAAAGCCGATAATAATCACAACTTGCCACACTGATAAATTAGTGAGGACTCGCCAATGCCCAAGAAGCAAGCGGGGCGCTAAACGAGACTAGTGGTAAAAATCGAGATGCGGAGGAATATTTGATGCACCCCAAGGTCGCAGTTGTCATACCCAGTCGTTATGCCTCAACCCGTTTCCCAGGCAAGCCTCTGGTCAAAATCGCTGGCATCTCGATGGTCGAGCGCGTCTATAAGCAGGCCAAAGCCTGTCGCCTCGTTAGCGAAGTCCTGGTGGCCACCGATGACGACCGCATCGCCGATGAAGTAGCGCGTTTTGGCGGTGAATTTATCATCACCAGAAGCGACCATGCCACAGGCACCGACCGCCTTGCCGAAGTAGCAAACAAACGCCCGGATCTCGATATCATCGTCAATATCCAGGGTGATGAGCCCCTGATTGAGCCAGCTCTAGTCGATCAAGTAATTGCTCCCGTACTCGATGGCAGTGCCGAGATGTCCACCCTGGCTTACCCTCTGGTAGAAACAGCCGATATAAACAACTCCCAAATAGTCAAAGCAGTGGTGGGCGTAAATGGCTTTGCTCTGTACTTTAGCCGCTTGCCAGTACCCTTTGACCGCGACGCTGCCGAAGGCAAACCAGCACAAGCAAAATATCTGGGGCATGCTGGACTATATGTCTACAAGCGTGAAACCTTGCTAAAAATCGCTGCTTTAAGCGAATCTCCGTTAGAATCATCTGAAAAACTAGAACAGCTAAGAGCACTTGAAAACGGCGTCAAAATCAAAGTAGTTGTGGTAGACCGCGCTGTACGCACGCCAGCTGTGGATGTGCCAGCCGATGTGGCAATAGTGGAATCTTTTATAGCGGCATTAGCGTCAAAGTCTTGAGTTAACAGAGGAAATCGTCTTGATAAAAGCAGAAGTAAAAGTAATCGGCAGCCTGGCGCTCTCTTTTGGGATGCTTACAGGCTCGATACTGACGCAGGATGCTGTCGCTTATGGTAGGCAAGACAACCGCGACTCAAGACAAGCGCGCTTTGCGCCGGCAGCTAGCGGTGCTACCAAAAATCAATTGATGGAGCCCAAAAACGTCCCTGACTTTGCCACAATGCAACCTGGCAATGATGGTGGCACCCGCATCAATGGCAACGGCGGCAGCGGCACAGCCCTGAGAGCAGATCTGGCCTCGACCACTCTACCAGTGCAGACCCGCCTAAAACTCGTGCTTGAGACATCGGTAGACGCCAAACAAAGCCAACCGGGCGATATCTTTGAGTCACATGTCAAAGACGATCTCTTTATTGGTACAGTTTTGCTCTTGCCCAAAGGCAGCTTAATAAGAGGACGTGTAGCCGAAGTAACCAAACCTCGCCTGCTCAGCCGAGCTGCCAAAATCGGTCTCAAGCTTGAGCAAATAGTCACACCACAGGGTGAAGTAATCCCTCTGGATGCGGCTCTTGAGTTTCAAAAGGGCATGACCAACACCAAAGGACAACTCGATCCGGGCACCAATTTTGGTACCAGAGTAGAGGGCAATTTGCGCGCTGTCACCGGCATGAATAGTACTGGCACCGCTCGTGGTGCGCTGATTGCCGCCAACGTAGCCACACTCGGTGCGCCAGCCATCGCCACTGCCATTGGCGGCTCGGCAATCGCCATTTTTAAAGCTGGAGACAATGTCAGCCTAGCTCCTGGTCAGGAGATAGAGGTACAACTCACTAACGATCTGGGCTTGCAGCTTAACTAAGCATAAGCAGTTAACTGATTTATGGTTGAGCTTGCACTCACTAAGTTACGCTTTTACAGCTTTCTTTTTGAGCAACTCACGCATCATGTTGAGGTTGTTTTCAAATACCTTATTTGATGGCTGCAAAGTCAGAGCTTTGAGAAACTCCTCTTGAGCTTCCTCTATAAACTTACGCTTTTGAAAAATCACACCAAGATTGTTGTGAGCCCAGGCATGATTAGGCTTCATCTTGATGCAAGTCTTTAGCTCTTTGATTGCGTGGTCAAATTTGCCCTGCTTGATATAGAGGTTAGCCAGGTTAAAGTGCGCTGAAACCATGTAAAAGTTGCGGTTGAGCACATTTTTGTACTGCTGCTCAGCTCCGGCATAGTCTCCAGTTTTGCCCAGCAACGAGCCCAGATTGATGCAGGCGTCAAGCAAGTCTGGTCTTAAATTGACAATGTGCCTGTAGCGCTCGATTGCTTCCTGGTCACGGCCCTGCAATGACAGGACAATAGCCCCCTGTATCTGAGCTTCCCAGTAGGCAGGCTTGAGCTTAAGCGCTTTGTTGATGGCTTCCAGAGCTTCTTTGTATTTCTTTTGTTTGGTCAAAATCAGAGACTGCTTGTAAAAGCGTTCAGGGTCTCTTTCTTCAGGACTGAGAGCAGGCGCGGTCAGGTCCTCCAGGATTGCTTCCTTGCGCTTCTGCTCCTGGTTATCCTTCCATTCAGTTTCTTCCAGATACTCAGCTTCGTCCTGAGGCTTGTCTACTCCAGGTCTAAACTCGCGCGACTTTGGCTCACCATCGCTGTCGGTCTCTTCGTCTTTAGATTTGAGGTCTTCTCCGTCGCCTTTAGCCTTACCGCCGCTGGCTGCAGCTGCGCTTGCTCCCGCCTTGCCAGCCGCTGACGCGCTGCTTGGTGCTGCACTCTTGGTGCCCTCTATGGGCTTGGTAGCAGACGGTGGCGCCCCTTTAGGTGAGGCGTAGTCTTCTTCGATTTCTTCGCTCTCATAGGGCTTTTTCTTTTTGCTGACAAAAGGTATGGAGGGCATTTTGAGTGTGGGCTTTTTAAATGCCTGGACAGCTGAGACAGGACTCAGACTGGCGGTAGGCAAAAGATTAATGACCATAGATAAGGTCAGGGCTAGCTTTACTTGATTAATGCTGGACTTCATAGGACCTCGAGTTGCCTTAAATACTTTGTCAGGCGCTGATGTGCCTATATAATAACGGGGAAGATGCAGGTGCTATCAAGTTTGCGGCGTAAAATTGCTCACATGAGATATAC
Source organism: Candidatus Obscuribacter sp. (assembly GCA_016718315.1). Lineage (GTDB taxonomy): Bacteria > Cyanobacteriota > Vampirovibrionia > Obscuribacterales > Obscuribacteraceae > Obscuribacter. The sequence continues at coordinate 784,425 of JADKDV010000002.1, forward strand.
CTAGCACCAACTACCGCACATACAAGCAGTCATAAAAACATGCGTCTTTACAAAAATCATGATTTTCCGGGCAAACTACTGGTAGTTGAAGGAGTTGATGGCTCCGGCAAATCTACACAATTGGATTTGCTACGTAACTGGCTGGAGTCAAAAGGTCAGAGCGTAATTTTTACAGAGTGGAACTCATCACCACTGATTAGCAAAACAATTAAAAAAGCCAAACAGGCTAACTCTCTCATACCAGTCACCTTTAGCCTTTTGCATGCCACAGACTTTGCAGACAGACTAGAAAACATCATCGTCCCCGCCCTCAAAGCTGGGCTCATTGTGCTGGCGGACCGCTACTGTTATACGGCTTTTGCCAGAGACGTAGCACGAGGAGTAGACAAAGAATGGGTACGCAACCTCTATGGCTTTGCCATTCGCCCTGATGGCGCCTTTTACTTTCAGGTGCCTGTTGAGGTTTCGCTTGAGCGCATCTCGGTAAGCCGCCGCCCGGGCTTTTATGAAGCTGGCATGGACATTGGGCTTTCACAGGACCCATTAGAATCCTTTCAAATTTTTCAGAGCCGTATCATCAATGAATACGACAAAATGTCTGACGAATTTGACTTTCATATTATGCCCGCCGAAAAGACAATCCATGAGCAGCAGCTACTCTTCAGACAGCATGCCGCCAAAATCCTCAACTCCTGATAGCAAAAAATGAAAAGTAATCCCCATAACTTCCCCGGCAAATTAATCGTAATCGAAGGCACAGACGGTGTCGGCCGCTCTACTCAGGTGGAGATGCTGGCTAACTGGCTTGCTATCGAGGGCTACGGAGTGGCGCGCAGTGAGTGGAAATCATCGGGACTAATCGCCCGTGCCATCGAAAAAGCCAAAGACAAAAACGCTCTTAATACAGTCACTTTTAGTTTGCTCTATGCCACAGACCTGGCAGACAGACTAAATAACGTCATTTTGCCAGCGCTCAAAGCCGGACTTATAGTCATTGCTGACCGTTACTTTTATACAGCCTACGCACGTGACGTCGTGCGCGGCGCTGACCCGGACTGGGTGCGTCAAGTCTATGGCTTTGCCGTGCAACCAGATCTCGTCTTTTATATGAAGATGCCTCTAGAGCCGCTTTTGCGCCGCATCATCACCACCCGCGGTGGTCTTGATTTTTATGAGTCAGGACGCGACATCGGCATGTCTACCGACCTCTATCAATCCTTTAAGCTCTATCAGTCTCAGATACTTTATGAGTTTGAGCAAATGTCCGGTGAGTTTGGCTTTAAAGTCGTAGCCGCTGACGACCCGGTAGATGAAGTACAAAAGACTCTGCGCAAAGAGATGCGCGGACTGCTTACCGACCGCACTGTGGCTAATTCCTAAATAGCCTGACCTTTAAACCGGCTTGCCGTCGCGGCTCTCCAAAAGCATCGTGACAGGGCCACTATTTACCAGGCTTACTTCCATATGTGCGCCAAATACGCCTGTGCCCACATTGAGCCCTTTCTTTTTAAGCTCCTCGACAAAATGCAGATAGAGTTTTTGCCCTATCTCTGGCGCCGCAGCTTTTGTAAAACCCGGTCTACGACCCTTTTTCCAGTCGGCAAGCAAAGTAAATTGCGACACCACAATGATATTTGAGCCAGCATCCTGGACTGAGAGGTTAAATTTGTCGTCACTATCACTAAAGATACGCAGCTCCACCGCCTTGGTGGCCAGATAAGCACTGTCAGCCTCGCTATCGCCCTGCTCCACCCCGAGCAAAATGAGCAACCCGCAGGCCTTGCCATCTTGACTGGCAAACTCACTGACAACCTCTCCATTCACTGTCACGCTAGCGCGTGAAGCACGTTGTAACACTGCCTTCATTATTGACTTCCCGGACTGGTACTGTATTTGCGGCTTTGCCGCCTCTCAAAGATAACATTAGCAGAGTATGTGAAGCACCCTCTCACCAAACCTTGACTTAGGGTGTGTTACAGTTCAATATAGCGACGCGGGGTGGAGCAGCCTGGTAGCTCGTTGGGCTCATAACCCAAAGGTCGTAGGTTCAAATCCTACCCCCGCTACCAATTAGTAAAAGTCGGCGTTCCGTAAGGGGCGCCGATTTTTTGTTGATGGATGTTGTGGTTAGACGCAAGTATGGATGACAATCTCGAAAGGCTTACAAAAAAACTGACAAGAGATTTGTTGGAGCAGGCAAATGCAGCCCTCGTCACTATCGAGGACTGTTATGAAGCACTGGACGTGTGGATAGGACACGAGCCCACCACTTTTACAAACATCCAGGAAGCCTATAGACATCAGCTCTATAAATACAATCCGGACAAACCAGGACTGACAGTTGAAGCTATTGAATACAAAACTCTGATGAAAGAGAAAGTAAAACAAGCTTATCTGCGCATTTGCGAGGCGCTGCAAAAAGATCCAGCAGATGGGCTAACAGAAACAGAAGAAAGTTTAATTGCAGAACGAGATGAGCTGCTAAAAGGCTGGAAAGAACATTGGTGTGGTACACCATCACTCTCTATCCAACAAGAATATGAAGAGCGCATAAAAGCCGTAAAGGAAAGAGGCAAAGCAATCTGACTGCGCACTACCAGTGGTGCGGCGCTAATCACTCGCAAACGCATCTACCTATGTTCAGGATTTTTTGGAGCTTGTCAAAACGGTTGCACCCCCCAAGCGTAGCTTGAAAGAAGCAGCCAAATTAGAACCTGTTAACACTTCGACTCCTTGCCAGGTGGTCCATTCACACTTATACTTGACAAATCGCAACACAAATTGTCGGGACAGCAAGATCGCTTCACGCGATGCTCTTGCAACCCGAACAAATTACCCGCCCCCCACCAATACTGGAGGACGACAGATGACGTTCAGCAAAAATAAATTCAACCAGGGTAACGACATTCTCTTCGTATCGCTCATGGCTCTGATATTTGCGCCAGAGCCCTACAAACTCCCTGGTTTAGGGATTCTCTATGTTGCCTTGATAACGGCTGCAGTTATCGACTGCAAGAAGAATACAAAGCGCGTCAGACGCATCACCAGGCGGGTAGCATCGTGCAGCTGTGCAAAAGCTAGAGCAACGATTTCGCACATTCAGGTGCCTCAGATATTTCAGATAAGCTGCACCGTATGTGGTACACCAGCCACCTAGGTCAGGTTATCGACAGACTAGCCGCTGGCCAACAGGCGTCTTCCTCAAAGGTTCAGCAACTTACCGATATCTTTCTGAATGTTCGAAATTTCAGAATCAATGTCTTCGATAGATTTTTGAACTTTGATCTCATCGGTCTGGTCGTAGCTCACGTGCGGACTTGTTTGAGCAACATGCGGCGTGCCGACTTTGTTGCGCTTGACGATGTAGTTAGTGTAGGGATTGACTGGCACCTCCACGACTTCGTAATCTCCATCTGCTTCCGCCGCTGGAGCGTAAGTCATGCCCAGCGCCACAGGCACCAGCGAAGGTGTGTAAGGCGGAGGCGGGGGGACAAAATAATTTCCGGCTCTGTGAGTATTTTTCTTCGAATTTTTAGCATCAGCAGACTGAGTGCAAAGGGCCAACGTCCCGCTTAAAACGAGAGCGAGCGATAAGAGAGCTGCAAAATCTCTGATCAAAACAGAGTCCCCCCAAAGTCTAAGCTTTTGTGGCAGTGATGCGCGAGATGGCGCTACCGTCTATCACTTGCCGTTGGCTCTCACCGCCGCCACCGTATCTAGTATCACCACAATATCCATTTTATCGCCAACCTCCCCCTAGTGCTCGATAGAGTTCAACTTTGGACTCGACCAGGTTCAACTTCACTGCCACCAGTTCTCTTTCGGCATTCAGTTTCTCTTCCTGGGTGAGCAGCACTTCTACGTAAGTCGCCTTGGCGTACTTAAACAGCATGTTTGCAATACCGATAGACTCCTCAAGCAATACGACTTCTCGTTTTTTTGTATCAAAAGCCTTCTGCATATTTCTTATATTTGACACCTCATTAAGCACGTCAGTGTAGGCTCTCAGTAAGGTCTGCTCATATGTCAAAACCGTTTGGGTTTGGTGGGCATCGGCTATATTTATCCGCGCAATGATTGCTCTGCGGTTGATTAATGGCATCATAATGTTACCCATTGCGTTGTATAGCAACGACTGTGGTCTAAACATCAGCTGCGGGTTAAACCCCGAAAACCCAGTACCAGCCTCAATCGTCACGTTGGGATAGAGCTGAGCCTTGACACTTTTTAAATCGAGCTTTGCCGCCTTAATGGCCGCTTCAGCCTGACGAATATCGGCTCTGTTTTCCAAAAGCTGAGTAGGCACACCCGTCTGCAATTCCTGCACAGGCAGCGTCATAAACTGGTCAGAGTGTCTGACTATTGGCGCTTCACCATAAATACCGGTGAGAAACTTCAGACGATTTTCTTTTTCAACAATGTTTTGACTGGTTTCAAACCGCTGGCTTTTAGTCTTGTTTAACTGGGCTTCAAAGCGATTGACCGCTAGTTGGTTGGCTTTGGCATAAAGCTTCAAGGCCTGCATTTTTAAAAAAGCCGCTTCCTGGATGCTAATGTTTGCATCCAGTATCTTCAAAGACGTATCAAGAGCCATTAGTTCATAGTAGTTGCGCGCTATTTCAGTCACGAGCCTGGAAATAAGAAAATTACGCACCTCGTATTGTGCGATCATTCGCATCCGGGCTGCCTCTTTGGCATTTCTCAATCTTTTCCAGATATCCACTTCCCAGCTCATGGTAGGACCCACATTCAGGTTAAAATCCGGATATCTAAAAAACTGTCTTGACGTAATTTTATCCAACACGCCTTCCGTGGTGTTTTCGGATGGGTGGATGTAACTTGCGCCAAATCCCAAGCCGACTTTAGGCAAATACTCAGCTTGCCTTTCTTTCACTTCATTGGCAGCAATTTCAATATCCTGTATAGCAATATTGAATTCTTGGTTATTTGACAGAGCTGTTTCAATCAAAAAGACTAAATCAGGATCAGCAAAAAATTGCCGCCAACTAATGGAAGCCGCATTATCAACAGAAGCAGAGCCCTGTAGCACGGGAGTGTCATACTTCTTTGGTACGTTAAATGTCTGTTTTTTTTCCAACAGCGCAAACGGATGAAACCACGATTTGGACGATTTTGCAAAAACAGGCGCTTGAAGGACTCCCATAAAAGATGTGAGTGTCAAAAGACTAACAATTTTTTTTCTGTTGATTCCGTTCATGGTTGACCGACTAATTCTTAGGCGACAGTTCGTTCTTAGCTTTTCCAAGGTCTGCTTTCACAGCTTCAAGACCAGACGTCAATTCCTCAGCAGATTGTGATAGTTCGTCCTTAACTATTACAACTTCCTCTCTCACAGCTTCAAGCCCAGACGTCAATTGCTGCACTGATTGCGCTAACCTCCAACTTCTTCTCTCACGACTGTTTCGATTTCGGTCGTCACTGCCAGGGAGCGTTTTAAGAGTTCATTTTTCACTTCCTCTTTGACCGTTGTCTCAATTTCAGGCTTCAATTCCTGAGACCGTTTTGCAACCTCATTCTTCACTTCCTCTCTAACGACAGATTCGAGTTGGGGCGTAATTTCGTGTAATCGTTTTAAAAGCTCGTTCTTCTTCGTTTTTTCAACCAGTAACTTAATCAGTCGCCCTTTTTCATCTCTGTGTTTTTTCCTCCTCACGATTGAGTCCGTGATACTGGTATGAGCTTGATCTTTTAGCAGTCTTTTGCCATCAACCATGGTGGCAAAAAGGAAGTAAAGCCCCGGAATAACCAACACACCAATGACGGTACCTGTAATCATCCCACCCATTGCCGATGAACCAAGGGTTCTGTTGCCCACCGCCCCGGCGCCATGCGACAACACAAGGGGGATAAGCCCTGCGACAAAGGCAAAGGACGTCATCAGGATGGGTCTAAACCGCATCCTGGCACCTTCCAGAGCAGCGTCTCGCAAAGACAAACCTTCATTGCGTTTTTGTACTGCAAACTCGACAATCAAAACAGCATTTTTACCCAACAGTCCAAGCAGGGTAATAACTGCAATTTGTGCATACACATCGTTGGCCAGGCCCATCAGTTGGAGCATTAAGAAGGAGCCAAAAATACCGACGGGCAAGGAAAAAAGTACGGCAAAAGGCAGTACAAAGCTTTCGTACTGAGCCGCCAGCACTAAATAGACAAAAAGCACAACTATCAAAGAAATAACAACAAATTCATTGCCTCGCCTTGCTTCGTCGTAGTAGCCAGGTCTTCCCAGGCAATGTCGAAGTCGCGGGACAATGTATCTTTAGCCACCTCGCGGATAGCCTGAATAGCATCACCAGAGGTATAACCTTTTGCCGGGAATCCGCGAATGGCGGCAGAGTTGTACATGTTATAGCGCGTAATTTCATTGGCACCTTTTGTTTTTTCCAGAGTCATAAACGACGTGTAGGGCACCATTTCCCCTTGATCATTTTTGACAAACATGGTGTTCAAATCATCTAGATTTCTTCTGTATTCAGGAGCTGCCTGGGTAAAGACTTTAAAAAACCGGCCAAATTTAACAAAACCTTGCTCATAAGAGCCGCTGTTAAAAACATCGAGGTTTCTCATAGCATCACCTATGCTAACCCCCTTCTGCATAGCCATCTGGTTATCGATTTTGATCTCGTATTGCGGGTAGGACGCATTGTAAAAAGTAAACAGACCCGAAATCTCTTTGCGTTTCATCAGGTTTTGCATAAAAGCTTGGGTCGCCACTTGCAGCTCCTGATAGCGGAGATCGCCGGTTTTATCAAGTAATCGCAACGAAAACCCGCCCGAAGAGCCAAAGCCAGGAATTGCTGGCGGCTCAAAAAATTCAATCCGGCCTCCCAAGCCGGGAGTGATATGCTCTAATTCCTCAATAATTTCATGGACGTTTTGTTTGCGTTCTTCCCAGTTTTTGAGGTTGATAAGGCACGTCCCCGCATTAGAGCCTCTGCCTTCTGTCATGATTTCGTAGCCCGCCATTGACGTCACCGAGTCGACCCCGTCAACTGCTTTGCACATTTTTTCCAGCTGGCCCATCACTTTGTTTGTATACTCCAGCGAAGAACCCGGTGGTGTTTGAACGATGGCGTATATGGTGCCCTGGTCTTCATTGGGGACAAAGCCGGAGGAAACCTTTTGGCTCATATAAACAACGCCGGCACCAAATAATATGATCACTCCCAGGCACATTATTCTTTGTTTGACGATACGAGTTAACAGCCACATGTAGCCACGGGTGAATATTTCAAAAAGAGCATTGAATAGGCCAATAAACAATTGAAAAATGTTGAAAGAGGGCTTGTGACCGGCATGGTTTTTAAGAAACATGGCGCACAAAACAGGCGTTAGCGTTAATGCCACCAAAGCCGATATCACAATGGCGCTCGACATCGTGATCGAAAACTGCCGGTAAAAAACACCCACCGGGCCGGGAATGAAGGCTATTGGCACAAACACCGAAATCATCACCGCAGTGATGGCCAGAATAGCGCTTCCCAGTTCGCCCATGGCTTTTTGCGTCGCCGCATAAGGCGTTAGCGACGGGTCTTTCTCCATATTACTGTGGACGGCTTCAACCACCACAATGGCATCATCCACCACAATGCCGATGGCCAGTACCAAAGCAAATAAGGTAATCAGGTTAATGGACATACCAAACATCGAGAGCACAAAAAAAGGCCCTATTAATGAAATAGGTACGGCAATAACAGGAATGACGGTGGAACGCCAGTCTCCTAGAAACAAAAAGACGACCAGGGTGACCAGAATAAAGGCATCACGGATGGTGTCGATGACCTGCTCAATCGAGGCGTCTAAAAACTTGGAGACATCGTAGCTGTACTGGACGTGTATCCCGTCTGGAAACGCCTTAGAAAGTTCGCTGATTTTGGCTTTGACCTTTTTGATAACTTCCCTGGCATTGCTATCGGACGTCTGTTTAAGCACGATAGACGCAGAGGACTTGCCATCCAGATTGGTGTAAATATCGTAAAACTCACTGCCCAGCTCCACTGTGGCAATGTCTTTAAGCTTGACCATTTCACCAAAGCCAGAGCTTTTGATAATAATATTTTCGTACTGCTCAGGCTCAGTATATCGGCCGACGTAGTTAAGCACATATTCAGTAGACTGGGCTTTTTTCCCCGAGCTGATGCCGAGCCGGCCAGGGCGGGCAATAAGACTCTGGCTTTTAACGGCCTCGACCACTTCTTCAGAAGAGATGTTGTAGGCACGCATGCGATCAGGTTTGAGCCACAGCCTCATGGCATACGTTCTACTACCTAATAAGCTGGCGTTCGCGACCCCTGGAATCCGCTGAATTTCCGGTATTAGCTTTGTATAAGCGTAATTAAACAGGTACTTCTGGTTAAAGGAGTCGGAATCAGAATATAAATCCACATACATCAGCATAGAGGCCTGTAGGGGTCTAATGATGACCCCCTCTCGCTGAACGAGATCAGGTAATGAGGTCATCACCTGATCCACCCGGGTTTTGACGCTAACCACCGCCTGGTTAGAGTCGGTACCTGGCTCAAATACCAAACGGACGGTGGCCTCACCAGCACTGGTGGCATCAGAAGCCATATAACGCATTCCCGGCACCCCGTTAATGGCTGCTTCCAGTGGTACCAGAGTTGACTTGGTCAGCACATCGGCACTGGCACCGGGGTAGGCAATAAAAATATTGACTACGGTTGGCGCAATTTGGGGAAACTGCGAAATAGGAAGCTGCACAATGGACAGGCAGCCAAGGAAAACGATTAAAACCGAGATAACAATCCCGAGTACCGGACGCTTAAGGATGTTACGGAACATAGCTACCTGAACCTAATTTACTCTGCATACAGTTTTAAACTCTCAATAGCAGCCTTGGGCTCAATCAGCTTGTAACTAATTTTGTCGCCTTTATCTAGCTTGTTTTGCCGCTCAAGCAAGTACATTTCATCAGGGGCAATTCCAGAAGAGACAATGTAGACATTGGGTTCTTCATTGGCCACTTTGATCTCACGTTCGTGAATCACACCGCTTTTGTCGACGACAAAAACAAAGCGCTTATCTAAAACTTCAAAGGTTGATTTTTGAGGCACAATGACAGCCTCTTTGACCTTTTTGGGCCATAGTATTTTGCCTGTTTGCCCGTAACGCAACAGAGCGTGGGGGTTACGAAATCTCGCTCTAAAAGCAATATTGCCTGAGGTACTACTAAAGTCTGACTGAATGGTTTCTATCGTTCCTGGTTCAGGATAAATTTCTTTGTTGGCGAGTTCCAGTTGAACGTACTGAGAAGCACCCTTTTGCCTGTTTTTCATATATTCCAGGTACTGAGATTCGGGCACGTTGAAGTACACCCAAAGTTGATGCATATCGCTTAAGGTCGTCAGCAGTTGGTTTTCTTCCAACAGGCTGCCCAGCCTGATATCACCAAAGCGGCCTATCAGTCCGTCAAACGGTGCTCTAATTTCAGTAAAGCCTAAATGCGTTTTGGCTAAATCTAGTTCCGCTTCAACTTTAGCCAGCTTAGCGGCAGACATGGCGGCTTCAGTGGGGGAAATAATGTCTTTTTCAACAAGTGCCTGGTTATTCTGCAGCTCTATTTTAGAAAGCTCAACCTCTGCTTCTGATTTTTGAACATCGGCTTCGTAGACATTGGGCTTTATTTGAAAAAGCAATTGTCCCTGACGAACAGTTTCTCCTTCGTCTATCAGTACATTTTGCAGGTACCCCTTCTCTAATGAACGAATTTCAATATGCTGTATGGCCCTAATCTGGCAGACATATTCATCATTCATAGTTATGTCTTTGACAAGAGGCTTACTGACCTCGTAAGCCGTTTGCGATGACTCTTCATCCTTCAGTGCCAGGCCGTTACCACCGGGTTTACGGATCTGGTAAGTCATATGCGCATCTTTGCTGCCGGGCAGTGCCTGACAGCCTGATATATAAAGTACGAGCAGTAAGGCGCTGCAAAATAGCGCCAGTGATTTACACAGTTTCATCATCCATCACTTGCTAACTTCACGGTAAGCTTTAGCCTACAACACGATTGTGACGACAAAGTGATCAAGCAAAACTGTTGCTTAAAGGGCCACAAATAGTTGATGACGCTGCTGCGGCGCTCGGTGAAAACTCAGTCGGGCTGGCGCGCTTCAGTGCTCACGTGCTTGCCTTTGGGGTTGGCCTTTCCCCTTGCCAACATGGCATCGGTCAGGGCAAATTTTGCCAGCGCTTCACGGGAATACGGCTTGAAAAACACCAGCTTGTGGCGGTTTTTGATGTTGTCCACGCTGAAGGTGATGTTGCTTTTGAAGTGACTGCCTGGCTTGATTTTGCTGGACCATAAGTCCGTATCGCCAAGGGGAGAAGGGAAGAAAACTTTGCCCTCCTCATCCTCAAGTCCGACTTCAAACGTGGAGAAGGTATATTCGGTTTGATTCACAATGTCCAGCGTCAGCGCAATATTATTCATTTCGCCAAGCGAATGGCGGTCAATGCGCAGGCCCGATACTTTCACTTCCAAACCAGGGATGCTGAAATCTTCCGCTGTCTCAGCGGGCATTGTCATAGTGGGCAGTTTGAGCGGCTCACTGAGTTTGACGTGCATTTCAGCGCCGGGCGGCAGCAAGACGCTTTTACCCTTCTTGAGCATGGCGATTGTCAGGCCGGCAGCCCCGCCGATGGCTGCGCCACCCGCCAGGGCAGTGCCATGGCTAGCGGCCGCCGCCGCCAGACCGCCAATCTCTAGCACAATCACTGTACCCACCACGCCACCAACGGCGGTGTAACCCGCCGCGCGCCCGACGACTTTGGCTGCGGCTTTACCTTTGGAGTCACGCGTGGTGCTATTGCCCTCAATCGGGACTTTACGCCCGTCAGGAGTAATTAAATAATCAAAGCGCGCGTTGATGTAGCCATTGCGGCCAGCGCGCTTCGGTCCTTCCATACTGATAAGCACCCCGTGCACCTGCGTGCCCCTGGGTATCACCACCAGGCCATCCACCAGTACATCCTTGCTGATTTTGCCGATAAACTCATCACCCTCCACGGTCTCGCCTGCGGCAATCTCAGTCGTAAGAAACAATTCCAGCGTCGTGTCAGGAGCCACCACACGTACATCCCCGGTGTTGACAGTCGGGCTGGGCGGACGTTTGTACTCGGTCTGGATAACGGTGCTGCGCAGCACCGGTGACTCGTCGACTGCGGTCGGTTTGTCTGCGGACAAACCGGCTAGCGGGGCGCTAGCGCTAAGGCTCAGCACCATACCCGAGGCGCACAGTAAACGGATCAAGGGAGAGGGCACGCGGATAACTCCAGGAAGTCTTGCAAAGGAACAGAAGTGTCAGCTTGTGGGACTACATTACACATTCTGCCATCTAACACCAATATTAATAATGCATCAACTATCTCCACCGCGCAAGCAAAAGAGAGTGCAACAAATTTACTTATTGGTCTGGCTTGCGTATAGCCCACTTACATATGAGTTCAGATGCCACTGCCACCATATCTGGATCAAACTGACTAACATAATCCCTGTAGTATTCAAATCGCTTATCTGTCTGCAAATGTTGCATCACTTCGCCTTCAGACATACCACTGGCAAGCAGCTCTATAAGCGCATCTTGATACTCAGATAATTTTGCTTGGTCAGTCATAGCTGTAATCCAGTATCTCCCTGATGGTATCAAAATCATCGCGGTACTCTTCTTGTAACTCAGGCTCAAGCATTGTATTACCCAGTCTCTCCAAGATGACAAACTGAGTATTGGGACAAAGTTTTAGAGCAAGAGCAGTAAGATTAAAGACTTCCTGTGGCACAGCATCATCGTGTGTATCGCGCCTGACAGCAATACGCTTGCCCGACAAAGACGGGCTCCAGGAGCCGCCAGACAGATGCAGCTCGCGTACTTTTGACAGTGGATATGAGTGGAGCAACTCCAGCGCATCCAGATCAAAATTGGCAACCTGACAATAGATATTGTGCAAATCCAAAAGCAAAAAACCATCCACCGACGAGATCAACTGATCGATAAACTCACCCTGCCTTTTCACATCCTCAAGACTAAAAGCAAAAGCAAGATTTTCAAGACCAACAGGACACTGTGTTGCATCAGCATATCGCTTCAACATTTCCTTACCCAAATAGAGCGACTGCGCATCCATTGGCACTGCCAGTGGTGCCGCCTGGGCGATTGGTCCAGCCTCACTAAAACCAAAATGCTCGGAAGCATGTACATAACGCCGAGATTTAAATTCCTCGCGCGTGTACTCAAGCCACTCCTGTTGCCTTTTGGTAAACTGAGCAGATAGCAATGATAGATTTACACCGTGTCCAATGAGCGCACTAGCACTGCTAAATTTATCCAACAGGTCCTGACACCAGGGTGCAATTACAACACCGTTGAGTGGCTGATCAAAATTAAACTCAAGAGCATCGACTCTATCTTGTGCAAAGAGTTGCTCAGTTGCCATCCTGAAGTCTTCAGTGGGCATGAGCGAGAGTCCGAGCTTTGGCTTGTTAGTCTGCACTAGCCCATGCCGCAGTCGTAAGCATGAACAATGGTCTTAACTTCCCACCAGGTCGTAGAGCTACAGCCCGCAGACTGGGGATAAAGCAGCTTATCATCGCTACTACCAATCAACTTAAACAACTCCTGTTTCTGGTGGTTAGCCAGGCTTTGCTTGCCCAGTGCTGCATACCAGAGAGCCATATCTCGATGAGCTTTGCGTCTCACATGCTCAGTCTCAGGTAACTTGTCGGCGATGGCCAGGGCCCTTCTTCTCAGCTTTTCGCCCTGCTCAAATTGAGCTTCGGTGCATGCAATTGGCTCTTTCTTTTGCGGTGCAGGATAATCAGCTATAGACACCATGACATAAGCACAGGACATGGCATTAAGCACAGCAATAACATTTTTAGCATGTTCGGGTGTGCGCCACGTGCCATCCTCACAGGACTTAATGGCTGATTCTAAGACTTTCTCGCAGACTTTTGCATCCGCTGTATCACCGAGTTTTTTAGCCATAGACCCAGCAATGAGGTACAGATTCAATTTAGCGAATTCGTCGGTGGATTGACTCAATAATCTTATAGACTCACTCACAGCAGATACTGCCAGAGCGTGCTCTACAGTGCCTGACTTTAATTTACAGACAGTGCCAGCCCCCTCTTGTGCCAGAGTCCGCTCGGCCCACGGTGTCAACATCCGGTCCTGATGACTAAAAATCCGCGAAACATTTTGCTCTTTTGCTACAGCCGCAAATTCCTTCTCAACCTCAGATTTCTTACCACCATCCAATAAGCGATAGGTAAGACTGAGCAAATAGTGAGCCCTAATCTCCGAACTAGCGGGCATCTCGATAGCGAGTTTATGAACGACAGAATCTTGAGTTAATTCTTTTGTCTGAGCAATTGAGGTACAAGGTGAACCCAACATGCCGGCAGTAAAAACCGCAGCAAGAATAGCCTTTTGTCGCATTAAGACTCGCCCCCGCAACCCACGCAAAATCCTTTATATACTAACAAAGTATCCGAAGCAGATTTATCACACAACCGTAAAAACACCAGGATAATGTATCTACTTGCGGGGTTTATCCGATTATAAACCGAGGAATATCGATGCATTGTATTGAGGCCAACCTGGGAGTATCGACTGCAGATGCAGACCAAATCCAACTGCAATTCGTAAAGGGAGACTTATCTCTAACCTTCTGGGACTGGCAAGAGCATCAACGTAAGCTCGTCTTTCAGGACGTTATCGCGTTTAAGTGGCAAGAACTAGACCTATCAGAATTTGATATCCGCGATGATACAACTTATGAGGTCATTGATTCGGTATGGCTTTTGAGGCAGTCTCGGCGTCCTTTAGATCGTAAGCAAATGCAACCGGCAAAGTACTAATGCCAATAAACAGACATATTGCAAAAATCAGTCTGTAATACATATATCAATTACCGTATGACTCAAACTGATATGCCCCATTTGGTTAAATTTGCACTTTTGGCAAAAATGTCACTTATTTACCGCTTGACAATCATGTCTTTGTTGTAACATTGAGATAGTGTTTTAGTCAGGTGCTATATGAAATCGAGAAGGAGTCCGCGTGGCGCTGCCCTGCAGGCTGAATTCGCGGTGTGCTTATTTGTATTCTTGCTTGTGACAGCATTTCCAATGCTCGACCTCTTGGGTTTGGCAGCAGGCTTTGCTACAGCGGCATTTGCAGCCACGCAGAGTGCGCACAAAGCCTCTCTCGCGACGACATATCCAGAGGCAGTATCAGAAGCACTGGACGCAGCTTATGGTATCGCAGGTGGTTGCTTCGGTACATTTGCTGGACTGGTACCAAATGGTGGATTATCCAATTCTGGTGTCGATCTATATGTCTATGTCACAGACATAAACTCGGGTACAGTCAAAGTATTTGGACCCAATTCGGCAGTGACAGACAAGATAGATTCGGCTGCCAATATTTACGAATACTGCGCCAGGGTCAACTATCACTGTGGACCGATGATCAATATGTCTTCGGTGCCCTTTATCAAAGACGTATCAGGACTTGGCAAACCATTCGAGCTGACCTACTCAGCCTTTAGAGCCACTGAATACTCTGATGGACTGAACGGCACCGGTAACGCAGCTCCGCTGCTTGGAAGCAAAGGACCTTTTACTATCAGCTACACACCGCAGACAGCCACAGCCACTACAGGGCCGGCAACGACCAGCACCAGCGCAACCGGTCCTCCATCCGAAGGCAGTGAGGGTAGCCCATCGGACAGCGGCGGCTGGGGCCCGCCTCCCACAGAACCACCCAAACCTGGTGACTGGTGGTATGGCCGCGGACCATGGGAATTCCAAAAGCGATAACACTAGCAGTAGTGGCACGACGGATCTCCACCCACCATCATGGCAGACTCATTTTAATGGGCTAATCGCCAGACGGGTCTGCGACCTAAACCTTACCGGCCGATAGCAACTGCTCGCCCACAATTTGGCGCCAGACACTGCGGTCGATATTGCCACCACAGACCACTACGCCAACACGCTCACGGGGCTTAAAAGCTACATACTTAGATGATATTGCAGCAATAGCACAGGCAGCAGCGCCTTCTATCAGCATGCCTTCGTTTTCGAGGAAGTCAAAGACAGCTTGCTGGATGTCACGCTCTTCGACTGTGACCCACTCATCGACCACTTCTTGTACCAGCGGAAAAGTTATGGTCTCAGGGTCGATATTGCCGGCGATACCATCGGCAATTGTCTCTTGTTGCAACACTCTGACAACATGACCAGATTGCACTGCTGTACGCATGCTCGGTGAGCCAGAGGCGACCACACCAACAATGCGCACTTTGGGATTGATTACTTTGGCAACCAGTCCGATACCAGAGATAAGACCGCCACCACCAACTGCTACTACTAATGTAGAGAGTTTGGGTACCAGCTCATACATTTCAAGACCAACAGTGCCCTGACCGGCAATTACTTCCCTATTATTGTAGGGAGAGATGTAATGACCTTTTTTCTCTTGCGCCAGACGAGCAGCAAACTGCTCTGTTATTTCCATGTCGTCGCCGTGCTGCACAATGCCCACGCTAAAGCGTTCGAGCTTTTGTTTTTTGATGGGCGATACATTGGTTGGCAAGCAGATTGTTGTCTCACGCTCAGTGGTGCGCGCTGCCTCAGCCATACCCAGGGCATGATTACCAGCCGAGGCGGTAAAGACACGACTGATACCACGCTCCTTGGCAAAGGTCATGGCATTGAGAGCGCCTCTATATTTAAAGGACCCAGTTACCTGCAAATTCTCAAGCTTCATCCAGACTTCAGCCTGAGATACATCAGACATCCAGTGTGATTTACGCAGAGGTGTATTAGTGACGAAGCCTGTTATACGCTTACGCGCCACCAAGACATCACTGATGGTTAGATGTTCTTTGGATAAAATCTGCTCCTAAACCTTACAAAGTGACGAGTAAGTCGCAGTTAAAAATGGAGCGGGTAGCGGGAATCGAACCCGCGTGTGCAGCTTGGAAGGCTGCCGTTCTACCATTGAACTACACCCGCAGTGAGGTAGATACTTGCTAATTTAGCACAAACCTCTCAGTTTTGATGCTCCTTTTAGACATACGTCAAACTCTTCAACAAAGCGCCTTCGCTTGACATCCAGGCGCCTTAGCAATCCTCAAATATTACGAGAACGCCATATCTAATTATGAGCAGAAAGATAGAAACATATACGCCATTATGAGGTCGCCTTAATATCTTGAGATCTGCCATAAATGCCGTTTTCGTTAAGGCAATAATAAAAACTTTCTGAACCAACCTAAAAAGCTATGTCATTAATTTGTCGTGAAGATAATAAGGTGGTACTTTTTATATCGAACTGAGATAGCGGACCGGGTGTCGGATGACAAGCCGGTGCTAGTTCTTATGCTGGATGTCTTGCGTATTTGGGGCTACAAACCTATCCTGACACCAAGCAAAAAAATGAGACGGACTAGAAGGGCGATAAAACTAAGTTTCAACTAATTCTTGAAAGAACAAGGAAGCCATGGCAACATTCATTCAGCAACTAGCATCGATGTCACAACAGCTTGCCATAGTGTCTGATCCCAAAAATACAGTTCCATTCAATCCTGGCGTCCAGAGAGACGTGCCCAAAAGGCTCGTACCCCCTCACGTCGAAGCTTTGAAGCCATACCAACCAGGTCGCCCGCCCGAGCAACTCAAAAAAGAGCTGGGCATTGAGCGCTTCGTTAACATGGCCTCCAACGAAAATCCTCTCGGTCCCCCGCCATCAGCCCTGGCAGCGATGCAAGCGATGCTCCCCGAGATCAACCGTTATCCTGACCTATGCGGTACCCATCTGAGAGAGGCCCTGGCTGAG
Source organism: Candidatus Obscuribacter sp. (assembly GCA_016718315.1). GTDB lineage: Bacteria > Cyanobacteriota > Vampirovibrionia > Obscuribacterales > Obscuribacteraceae > Obscuribacter. Next base: position 801,314 of record JADKDV010000002.1, read on the forward strand.
CGCTTTGCTACCAAGGTCGACAATATCGCTCTGGGTAGTGGATCTGAGTCCACCATGGCCAACATCATCAGAGCCTTTTTGCACGATGACGACGAAGTATTAACCTCGCAAGGTACCTTTATAGGTCTCTATGTACTGGTCAACGCTCAGGGCATCAAGCTCAACACAGTACCGCTCAAAAACTATCACTTTGATCTCGATGCTATCGCTGACGCTGTCACCGACAAAACCAAGATCATCTACCTATGCAATCCCAACAATCCTACAGGGACCATATTTACCCGGGCAGAATTCGAAAACTTTATCCGCAAGGTGCCAGAGCATGTGCTTGTCATCCTGGACGAAGCCTATTACGAATTTGCCGCCCACAACCCTGAGTATCCTGACTCTATGCGTTATCGTCTCGATAACGTCCTGACCCTGCGTACCTTTGCCAAAGCTTACGGTATGGCCGGAGTTAGACTGGGTTATGGACTGGGTCACGAGTATTTGATTGACTATGTCAATCGCATCAAGCTGCCCTTTGAGCCCAATATCCTGGCTCAAGCCGGTGGTCTGGCTGCTTTACAAGACGACGAATACCTGGGCAACACCCTCGAAAACAACGAAGAAGGTATGGCCTTCCTTACCTCCGAGTTTGATAAACTTGGCTTGCAGAGAGTGCCTTCACACGCCAACTTCATCATGATTGAGATGGGCGCCCAGGATAAAGTAGCCCGTATCCACGAAGGACTACTCAGACACGGTATCGCTATCCGTCCTCTGACTGCCTTTGGTCTACCTACTTGCTGGAGAGTCTCAATTGGCTTGCCAGAAGAAAACGAGATGTTGATCAAAGCACTCAAAAACATCCTCTAGAGAGCTGAGAGTACAAATTGTCTAAATTTACATTGCGGTCACGAGTCATTGCTTGCCTGACCGCTTTGACTTTGTCATGCGCGCCTGTGGTCTTTACTGCTCCAGCCCTGGCGCAGCAGGGCGGAGCCCTCAATAGTGTCTACAGTGCCTTCCAAAAAGAGTACGACCGCTGCAACTATAAAGACGCGCTGAGACTGGCGCTCAAAGCCAAAGACCTGGCCACCATAAGCGGCGCTAACGCGCGTACAGCGGTGACTATTTATGCCGGTATCTCTCAGTGCCAGCTAGCACTCGGGCAGTATAAAGACGCCGACGTCAATGCCAGTGCGGCTCTGATCATGGCCGAAAAATCCAATCTAATTCGCTCAGATCTCGGTGCATTGCTTTACAACAATCTCGCTGTGCAAGCCGAAGAGCTAGGTCACTATAGTGAAGCTGAGACCTATTATCAAAACGCTATCCAGATCAATAAAGCTCTTTACGGTGACAATTCAGGTAAAAGTGCTCTGGCGACCAACAATCTGGTCAGTCTTTATCTTAGATGGGGCAAGACCGATGAGGGACAAAAGCTCCTTGAGAGTGCTGTAAAAATAGCCAAAAATCTCAAAGGCAAGGACCCCACAGCCACTATTTATGCCCTTTCCAATTCAGCCAAGTTGTGTGAAGTCAAAGGCGGCTACAAAGAAGCAGAAGAAATCTGGAAGAAATCCGTCGAGATGATCGACACTGCCTTTGGTGCAAACCATCTTTATGCTGGCATGATTTATTCAAGCGGGTTAGCTCTAGTCTGCGCCGAGCAATATAAATTTGACGAAGCTGAGTCTTATCTGCAAAAAGCTCTGGCCATCAATAAAACAATTTTTGGCAACGAAAACATAAAGGTAGCTGACAATCTCGTGGCACTATCGGGAGTGGCAATCAGTCAGGGCAAATATAACGAAGCCCGCGATAAAATCCAGGAAGCCGAAGCAATTTACAATCACATGCTGGGACAGGGACAGACAGTCAATCGTGTCACCGGCACGTTTAACCTGGGCAAATTAGAAGAGCACCTGGGCAACTATGATCAAGCCAGTGAATACTTTGAAAAAGCGCTGAGCAACTTCAAAGACATCCTGGGCACAAGCCATCTAAAGATAGCGCAAGTGCTTAAAGAAGAAGCCATACTGGAAGCCGATAGAGGCAACGCCAAAAAGGGTACGACTCTCGCCGAGCAAGCACTGCAAACTGCCCAGGCAGCGGCGCCATCGACCAGCCCGGAGTTGATTGAGTTTGAAAAAGCAGCCGGTCATTTATATGCATCAAGCAATAATTTAGACAAAGCCAACGATTACCTTACAGCGGCTCTCAGTAAGGCACAGACGGCCTTTGGTCCGTCTTGCTCACTGACTCTCGATATCCAGAGAGAACTGGCCTCGGTAGAGAAGAAAAAAGGCAATTTGAGCGGAGCACAGAGCCGACTCAATAGTGTCATCCTCGAAATCGAAAAGAAAAACGGGGCTCAGACTCCTGAAGTTGCAGGCGACCTGACAGAACTGGCCCAAATACAAAAAGCCAATGGCAACGCGCAGGAAGCCGAAAACACTCTCAAGAAAACTGCCGGACTGGTGCAAATGCTGCCTGGCGGTCAAGTCAAAGTAGAGACCTCAGTAAACGAATCTGGCGCCACCAAGACAATTGCCGACAAGTGGGCCCTGGTGGTCGGTATAAGCAATTTTGAAGACCCCACTATCAATCTCAAGTTTGCGGCAAAAGACGCCACGGATTTTGCCAATTATCTGAGTCAGACAGCTGGATTTAAAAAAGACCATATCCGTTTATTGACCAATAATGCTGCCACCAGAGAAGGTATTATCCAGTCCATGGGCACAAAATGGCTTGGACGACTGGCAGCACCAGATGATCTAGTGGTGGTCTATGTTTCTAGCCACGGCTCGCCCGCAAATGATGATACCGGAGTAAACTTTTTGGTGGCGCATGATACAGACAAAAACAGTTTGGTCTCCACCGGTATACCACTACAATGGCTCAGCAAAATGATCCAGGAGCAAGTCCATTCCAACCGCGTGGTCCTCATCCTCGATGTCTGCCACAGTGCAGCTGCAACTGGTGGTAAATCACTCGGTCGCTCAATCAGCGCTACACCACAAAACCTTTCTATTGGTGAAGGTCAGATGGTTATTTGCAGCTCCTCACAGGAGCAAGTATCCTGGGAATCAAAGAACTATCCAAACAGTGTCTTTACTCGCAAACTCATTGAATCACTGGGCACAAAGACTCCAATCACAGACGCCTTTAATAGACTCAAAACCGAAGTGCAATTAGAAGTATTGCGCGACCGCAGCAGTTTGCAAACGCCCATTATCTGGAGCAAATTATGGCGCGGCAGTGCACCGGTACTGTCTGTTGAGCCAGCCGCTCCTAGACCTGGTCTCTAAGCGATTCATGTTTCAAAGGCAGCCACAGTCTGCGTCTAAAAATGCCGGGGCAAGCAGTCGCCTGAGGCTGATGGATGGTCAGGTATTTGCTGGCAAATACTACGCCCTCGAAAAAATCGGTCACGGACAAAAGTCTGTTGTATACAGAGCCCGCCCACAAGATAGCGCCCATACCGTAGCACTCAAACTGCTTTTACCCTCCTTTGCTATCGACAATGCTCTAGCTCGCGCCTGGCAAAAAGAATCAGCGCGAGGCGGCAAATTGGATCATCCCGGTCTGGTCAAAATCCTGGATTTTGGCTTTGATGTGCCCGCTAAACTCTCCTACATTGTGATGGAATACGTCGAAGGCGTGCCACTCTATGAACTGATGCAAAGGCATGGCAAGCTCGATAAAGAGACATCCATCTCATTAATCAAACAAATCGCCGAAGCACTGGATACGGCTCACCAGGCTGGCTTTATCCATGGTGACCTCAACCTTGCCAATATCATTATCGCCAAAGATGATGGGGACAATTATCAAGCTAGTATTGTTGACTTTGGCATCATCCAAATAACAACTGCCGTAGCAAAAAAGGCAAAAGATACCAAAACAAATTTGCCGCGGGAAACAAAAACAAATCTGCCCAGAGAGTCAAAAACCAATCTATCACCACGCACTACAGATGATGGCATACCCGATATAAGCTATCAACACAAAAGAGAAGGTGCCACACTGCAAAGCGACATAGATGCAGTGAGTATGATCATGTGTCATTTGCTCCTGGATGTCAGCACCAGAACACCGCCACACTTTGAGACTATGCAAGCTCTCATAGCGGCCACCAATGATCCAGAGACTATAAAAGTAAAAGCACCAACGGCTATTATCGGCAGGTCCAGGATAAAGCCAGGTACAGCGCTCATGATTGCTGCTATGCTAGGCTTATTGATCTTGATTATCCTGATTGCGCTTGCGCTTAGATAGTGACTCGTTTTGGCAAACTTCAATACAAACTTTTTTCTCAATCTTGGAGACAGTCCTGCTGTCGCCTTACTGCCACTCAAGTTTAACCAAGCCGCACTACTACCGTCACTAATTTTAGTGATGCAAGCTAGCACAGCCTATGCCAAACCAGCCGAAGTGAGCACCGTAGCGGCCAGTGGTACAAGTGCGCCCCATCCTCAAATGGCAGTGAGACGCAAAAAATTTGTCAGCGAAGCAGATGCGGCACATACTATTGCTGAAAATCATTACCGCCACAAAAGATGCGATGCTTGCATTGCAAGCTGTAATGAGTCCATCAAAAAATTTCCACGTGACCATCGCTTTTACGTGCTCAAAGCCTTGAGTTACGACTACATGATCCAATTTGACAAAGCTGTCGAAACAATGGAACTCTGCGTCAAGACTTTGCCAAAAAATCCGCAGGCCTATCTCGAATTTGGCTCGCTCTATCTCAACGCCAATAAATACCTGGAGTCCATCCCCCAATTTGAAAAGGCGCTTAAGCTGCAAGTAGATTTGCCTCGCGCCTATCACGAGCGCTCAATTGCACTATCGGCCACAGGTAGAGATAAAGAAGCAATTGACGATATGACTAAATACATTGAATACGCCCCGGAAAAAGCGCGGGGATATCAGTGGCGAGCAGCGACCTATCGCAAAATCAAACAATATAAGCCAGCTATTGCTGACATCACAAAGGCGATGGAAACAAGTCCAGGCAAGCGTTTTGAGTTTTTGATTGAGCGCAGTGACATGTATATGTGCGATAAGGACTATAAAAAAGCAATTGCTGATATAGATAGAGTACTGACAATCAATCCCCAAGATGATTCACTCTGGCTGCGCAAAGGGCAGTGCCTGATGGAGCTAAAAGACTATAAAGCGGCAATAGAGGCTTATACAAAAACTGCTGAGTTGTCGGATTCGAGTACTGCATATATGGCACGCAGCAAAGCCTACGAAAAACTCGGCGACAAAGTACGAGCAGCCAAAGACAAAGCCATGGCCGAAAAACTTTTAAAAGAAAAGGATCAAGAGCCGCTTTAGACTTTGACTTAATGCAAACCGGCAAGTAAGCATTCCACGGCGTTGCCAAGAGAAATAAATAAGCCCTCCTTAAATCCAGCTAAGATGTGCTGTTTTGCCCTTACTCTTAAGCGAGACACACACCACTGATACTTTTGGAGTACTCAACAATATGACAATTACAGCAACAAAAAAGACCGTTGTAGAAGCCACATGGCCAGTAACAAAAATCCAGGCTGAAGCCGCTCGCGTAATGGGCAGCCAAATGGCTACAATCATGTCTGTTCTCCCCACCTATGGTGAGAAGGCTGTTCAAGATTTCCGTACCAAGATGGAAACAGTTAAGTTTGCTCATCTCGATACCCTCAACATCAAAACCCCTATGCAACTCGTAACAGCACTCGCTGAATTCGAAACCAATGTATTCGGCAGCAAAATCGAAGTATGGGGCAGCGAAACCGAAGCTTCAATGAACTACCTCGCTTGCGCAATGTGGGAAGCAATGAACAAAACTTGCACCATGACCAAAGAGCAAGGCGAAGAAATGGGCAAAGGCTGGGAAACCTGCATCAACTCAACAGCTAAGCATTTTGGTTTCACCGCCAAACTCGAAATGGGCGAAAAGACCGCTGTAGTGACCTTCACCAAGTAGTCTTTAGCAAAAGCTAAAAATCAAAAAGAGAGAGGACCTGGTGTTCTCTCTCTTTTGATTTGCTAATAATCCAGTGCCTCAATTGACTTTATGGCAGCAAAGTTGGACCATTTGAACACTCACAAACTGGGGACAAAAGTGTCATCGCGCCCGCTCTGTTTATTTGTCAGTTTTATGCTCAGCTCATCTATGAGTCTGGCAACGAGAGCCCATGCAGCTCAAAAAGCTGTGAGACAAAAAACACCGTCCATGCTGGCAGCTAGCGCTTTGCCCAGCGGTGCCAACTCCGTAGCTGAGCCCACTCAAATTTTAAAAACTGGAGTAGATCTCTGTCAGCGCAGTATCAGCCCTAACAGTAAACAACTGTCAGACATAATCAAACTCACCCCGGTGCTTGATCAATTAAGTCGGACAAAAGCCAATTTAGATAGGCTTGGCGAAGGCATAACACTTGAGCGCATCAGTGCCAGACAAGATTATATGGCAGCTCAAATTAGTGCTGGTCAAATAATCCAAAAGACCCTTTTAGAAATAGAATTTGTTGAAGCCGAAATCGATGCTGAACAAAATCTCTATGCAGAATTGCTCAGTACATTTACCGACGACCGCGACCGCCTTGTGGCCAAAACCAATGCCGCTGCCTTTTATACCAACGGTGCACTCTGGGCAGTTTGCGAAGGACTGACCATCCCCACCTATAGAAATTCTCAGTACGCCATTCCCTCTGGTATCACTGGTATCGTGGCCGGTGTCGTACCATCAGTTTTTTCGCTCTGGGCGATGAGACAGTACAATGGCAAAAAACGACCGTCAGAATCACAGCCCAACATGCTTGCTAAAGTGTTTGATTACCCCACAGTCAAAGAAGTGGAGTATCCAAATTCGGTCTGGGAGTTTCTCAACACGGCTCCCCACGATCAAAACGGCAATCCTATAGGCCGCGAATCACGTCGCGACTTGCTCATCGATAGATGGATCAAAGACCGCAATATCCCGGCTTTTACCGACAGAAATAGCAGAAACCAACTGGATGTGCTGACAGCATCAGTATCACAAAAGGGCGGACTCAATATCGAAACACTGAGCGCACGACTGGCCATGCTTGAACAATTGCAGGGCGAAGTGGGCAAAATCAAACGAATGCTTCTTGAGCTTGCCATGGTAGCAAGCAACGAAAAGGACTTTTAAGATTTACCTGGCAAAAGAATAAAGCCTTATTTGCCAGCAAATTCTTTTTTTAGTTTGACAGCAGCCTGGTCTTTTGGATTATCTTTGAGACTTTGTTCAAGCAATTCCAGACCTTCTTTTGAATGAGCATCTTGATGCAACAAACAATCGGCCAGTCCAAGCTCAAAGGGTTGCTTTAAAGCTGGCTCAAAACTCTCAGAACCTTTTAAAATCTTGCGGAAGATTGGAATAGCTTCGTCATATTTAGCGTTAGCTCTCAGCGAATCAGCCAGCTTATACATACGCATCATGCTGTATTCATTGCCCTTGGCTGAGCGGCGGAAGTGCTCCAGAGCTTCTTTGTTGTGACCAAAATGATCAGCCACTTGACCCATCATCATCTGCACGTTTGATACGTTTGGATGCTTTTTGTCGAGGGCTTCGAGATCAGCCATAGCGCCCTTTTCATCACCAGCAGTAGCCTTACGCCAGGCTTTGAGGGTAACGTTGCAGACTTCTTCTTCGACAGCCATATTGACTTGAGTGTCACTTGGTGTCAGCACTGAAGCAGTGTTACCCGGACCTGATGCAATACCAGATCGAGTCTCAAGCTGAGCGAGATTGGCATCTTTAGTCTCAACTGTACCCTTGCAACCAGCAAGAGCAAAAATGCTGACACCGCAGACGATACTACGGACCAAAATATTATGGTAGTAGTGTGGCATGACCAAATCCTTGCATCACGCGCGGCTCTTTAACCTTAGATATAGAGAGATCTCTATTGAGTGTGGACTCCGGCAGAGGTGGTGGTGCTGTCTCCATCTGCTCATCAAAATTGGATACTTTATCGAGGGCATGTGAGTCTTTGGCTTTAGCCTGCATCAAACGGATGCGGTTAGTGACCTTAGTTAGATACTTATCTGGTACCGCGTTTTGATAGACCAGATCGACCAGGACTTTGCCAGCCTGGAAGTAATCACCTTTGCGCTCGTAAATCTCTGATAGAGCAACGCGCAATAGCAGATCTTTTGGTTTTTCTTCCATCAAAAAGGTCAGACGACCCTGGGCTTCATCCAAAATATGTTTGTCTTGTGTGGTCAAAGTGAGCTGGTGATAAGCGTGATAAAAAGCCGGCTCACTCTCTGTCACCTGTAGATACTGACGAGCAGCTTCTTTATTGCGTCCAGCTTTTTTGAGATATTCAGCCAGTGTATAGCGCAGTTTTGCGTCACCAGGCTCACTCTCAACTTTGGCTCTGAGATTATCTATTTCTTGGGCAAGTTGTGCGGCGGTCATGGCCGGTTGACTGGCACTAGCCGTGCTGCGTGTGGCAGCTCCAGCATGACTGTTATCGGCAGCCAGGACCAACTCGTCGGTGAGCGGCAGAGTTGCACAAAGAGCAATCAATAGACCAATAATGTTGAGGCGTTGATTCATAACAATAAATGCCACCAAAAGGCTAACGCGGCCATGATATCGCGTTTGTCAGTACGGCGCCTGATGCCGATTTCAAGTAATTGTCGAGCCAGGCAAAAGCCCCATCCCCGCCCGATTTCGCCTAGCTTCGCCTGATTACGACCTTGTAATGACCTGATTCTTGCCAGTCTGAGTTTTCTATAACATGACCTTCGCTGACCACGCTACTGGAGACGCTTTCCACCGGCTCGCCAGCATCCAACAATACAGTGAGCTGATCGCCTTTAGCCATCTTATCCAGCTTGAGCCTGGTTTTGACAAAGTTGGTGGGACATTTCACACCGCGCAAATCTAGCGTTTCCATTTTTTACCCGAGCGTAAGTTTTTAGGTTTTTACAGTAAAACAGACATCTGGCAGACAGGTAGTAGCAAAGGGACAGGCACTGCTATCGGCATACTTGATCCACTCAGTACTAAAGCATTGCCGAGACAGTATATAAGCACCGACATCGAGTAAAACCTGCTCGGGCTCTTTAGCGCAATCTTGCGCCATACAGCTGAGACAAAGCATGGCATCGAGGTCGCCCTGAGCCATGTTTAAAACCTGTTGTCGCATACAAAGAGCTGTCTGACATTTGTGGCAGACGGTAGGCATGGTATCAATAAGTAAAAGACAGCTGGTCATTGTTAGTCACAAAAGTGCCACAGGGCTTAACATTCGAGATAAAACCGCTCTCATAGAGAGCAATTGTATTAGTGATTTTACGTATAAAGCGCCTCTTATGCACTTTACCAAATAGTTATCTATACCTTAGTGTAACCGCAGGGATATCAAGGGGCACTCTGTGACACTGGAATCAACTACCAACCCTATAGAACAACCGGCTAAGGCTGCCCCCTCCAGTCCGGGAGAAAATATACCGCTATCGCTACTGGGTGTGAGCACAAATAAATCGCCTGAAGGTCAACTAGCCCGGCCCTCAGATATGCTGAGCGGCAAAGCACTGGCGATGGACAACAAACTCCTTGACCAGAGTATTGCCATAGCCCGCACAAAGCCTGTCAAAGACAGTCAATTTGCCAGCACTGCTGTCGATATGACCAGCTCATTGACCGCTGCCATGGGAGGCACAGTAACTTTTGCCCTGGCCCGTAGCACCGCTGTCGGCAAAGTAGCATTGCCACTAGCAATGGTGGCTGGCGGAGTGCTCAAATATGGCAGCAAAAGCGGTCTTGAACATGCCTTTATCCCCGAAGACAAGCGCACCACATCATACAAAGATCTAGGTTGGGGGGCAGTGGACGCCGTATCAGGCGTCGGAGCATCTGCTGTTGAGCGCGTTGTAGCCGCCCGATATTTTACCAGCCTGGGCAAAGCCGAGCTTGGCAGCGCCATCTCCGCACCTGTAGCAGAGCATACAGGCCGACTGTTAGCCAGTGAATCACTAAAAGAAGGATTTAAAGCCAGCGCCGTTAGAGGCATCGCCGGTGGCACCACTGGCTCGGCTATATGGAGTGTGCCACACCGCACCGCAAGCAACTGGGAAGCAATAAAAGACGATCCACTGAGCGGTCTCACAAAAACGGCTGGCGAAGTTGTAAGTGACAGTGCTCTCGGTGCCATCCTGGGCGGCGGGCTGGGCACAACAGCCACAGCAGCGATGCGCTACAAAGACATAGCAGGCAAAACAAAAGCACTGCTCATGCCCGAAAAGGACTTACTGAGACTGGATAACTATCATATCAATGACTTCCACAGTAATACAGAGCAGCTCCCGCGCATTGCCACAATGGTCAAAACACTTGAGGCCAAGTCCGCTCAAAACGGTGTTGATGCTAGATTTTTTGTACCGGGAGATATCGAGTCTGGTCGCGTCAATTTTGCCTTTACAAAAGGTGGCGCCATTGAAAACGAAGCATTAATGAGAGCCGGAGCCAAAGAACTGGTACCCGGCAATCATGCTTACGACGCTCCTGGCGGACGTGGCGATGTGCCAAGGTATCCAGCAGTAATGGAACCACTCTTGCAAAAGCATCCTGATGTCAGCCTCATTGCCGCCAATCTTGATGTATCCGCCTATGACCAGTATCAGCGCATCCTCAAACCATACGTAGTCCGGACTGTGACGCAAGGCGACAAACAAGTCAAAGTGGGCACCATCGGTCTGACCACCGAAGAAGGAGCAATTGAAGCTCTCAAATATCAAGACGCCGCTCTCGTTGCCGAGCGGGCAGTGCGTGAACTCAACGCCCAGGGCGTCAATGTTATTAATATCCACTCCCACCTGGGTCTGGGCGAAGACGTCAAACTAGCTCAGCACCTCATATCAAAAGATCTCAAAGTGGCTGGTATTTTTGGTGGTCACTCTCACGATGCCCTGCCCAGACCGATGTGGGTCGGACCAAACCCATCCATGCCCAAAGGTGCTGGCAATTTTGAAATACCAATTGCCCAGGCCGGCGATAGTGGCAAATGGATCGGCGAGATGCAACAAGCTATTCGCCCGGATGGTACATCTCACCGCTATCAAACCACCGGTAGATTGCATCAAGTCGGAGCTAACGTACCTGAAGATCCCGGTATCAGAAAGTTTTTGGATGATAATCTCTCCGAAATCAATGCCCTTAAAAGTGAAAGCTATGACGCCATCGCCCTGAGCCCTTATACAGTAGCGAACAGTCGCAACCGCGAGACCGCTATCGGCAATTTGATGGCAGACGCTATCAATGACGGCTTGCAAAAACGTCTGGGCGACCAGGCACCACAGGCAGTGATGGTGCATTCTGGTGGCATCAGAGCAGACATCCCAGCCAATCAGACTCTCACCCGCCTCGATATCGCCAACGTAGTGATGAATGCTGGCAAAAGAGAAGGCGAAGCCAAAGAACTGGTCAAAGTCACTCTCACCGGTCAACAAGTCAAAGACGCACTCGAATACGGACTACGCGAACGGGCCACGACAAAACCAGTGAGCTTGAGCGAAAAACTCAAGTCACTATTTAGTGGTGGTCAATCCGAACTAGTGGATGAACCAGGTAACTTTGTACAGACCAGCGGTCTGCGTTACGCCTTTGATGTGAGCAAACCAGGACTGACACCACAGGGCGGCGGACAGCGCATCGTTGACTTGCAGATTCGCAATAGTCAGGGTGTGTTTGAAGCAGTCAAACCAGATCAAACCTACACAATCGCCACGAGATTTCATCCTGTGGACAAATGGAATAAATACAATATTTTTGGTCAGGGCAAAACCATTGAGCAAGTACATCAAGAGATCAATGCGATGCCTCTGGAATACAGCCAGGTAGATTTAATTGGCGACTATATCAGAGGCAAAAGACTTGATCCTGCTATCATTGGTGCGCCCGAGGGACGCATTGTCAACCGCTCTCCGCTGGAAGGCGAAGGGCTACTCAAACCTGGTAGATCATTGACAGTGCAGCCCATAGTGGCGGGACAAGCCCGCGCAAAAGAAAGCGATAAATGACACTAGAAGAAAATTTTGAACTAGCCAGACAACTAACTTGTCCGGTAGTGATAATCGCCGCGCCCGGACCAAATAATAGTTATCATGCCATGGTCAGCACTTTGAGCTATGCCAGTCTCGACCCGCTGCTCTTTAGCACCAGCGTGTATTTATCCAGTCGCACTGGTCAGTCCATAATGGAGACAGGCACACTGAGCGTGTCTTTATTGGCGCAAAGACATCTAGCGGCGGTACAGACTTTTGCCAGTGTACTGACTCGTGCACCCGATACCGAGCCTTCCACCCACCTGCCTGAGGGTCAGCCAGACGGCAGCGACAGCTTGAGCCAGGCTGGATTTTTACTAGAATATTTTGAAAGCTGCCGACTGCCTTATATAGCTGATGCGGCCATGTCTCTAGATTGTCGCTTGGTGCATAAACTGGCACTGCCTCAATCCACACTCATAATTTTCAATGTTGTAGCCAGCTCAGTCGGCAAAAGTACCCCACTGATCCGCTACAATCGCAGCTATGCCACAATCACTTCTGACCTTATTGCCGCCCAGGATGTCTATCCAGTCTAGATTGACTCTAGCTTTGTCGCTCCTTTTGAGCGTCAATCTACTGCTTACCCCCCTGGCTTATGGACAGGATAAAAACAAAGCTTTTGATACGCCTCAAACTCCTGAGGCTGACATGCATTATTTATTTGAAGGTCGCGATTTTTATAAAAAAGGTGACCTCAACTCGGCAATGCAATCATTTAAGGAGTTAGCACGTATCCGACCAAACAATCTAGCCGTGCACTTTTGGATTGGTCTTATCTATGACGAGACTAATAACACTAAGTCCGCCATGGACGAATACGCCACCTGCCTTAAGCTAGCGGCATCGGTCAATATGGACGCTCCCGAATTGCGCATCAATCTCGGCAATTCACTTGCCCGTGAAAATTATAATAAAGAGGCACTCTTTGACTTTAGACGTGCTATCGAAATCGACAAACGTTACACTCTGGCCAATCTGGGGCTGGCTAAAAGTTTGCTAGCAACTGGTGACTATGACAGCGCACTTACAGCAGCCGATCTCTATCAGCGCGCCGGCGGCAACGATATCAATCTATATTTGATCAAGGGGCTGGCTCTCGCTTGTAAAGGCTCAAGTCAGGAAGCAAGTACTCATCTAAAAATGTATTTGCAAGGTGCCAGAGCAAAAGACAATGCCACCACCGGCGGTAACACAACAGCTGCCGCCATGCAACTTGCCATTGCAACCTTAAGAGAGATTGAACTCGCTCCCTAGACAAGAGCTATAAAATGGTCCGATAGTAAAGCGGGAAATTTTTATGGCTAAGGAAGTAATGGAGCCTAAAACAGAAGCACAAGCCGTCCTCTGGGGGCCACGGACCACCCGCTGGCTGGCACGCTCACGTGCTGGCGCCATGAAATACCAGGAAGCAAGGCTGCATCCGTTGATGTTTGATGCTCTGGCCATGACTTACAAAGCCCGCATCGCCACGCACCGCGCCCTGGACCAGGTCACCAGCGCTGACAAGCTCAAAACCCAGATACTGACTGAGATCTTGAGTGGGCAATGGAAAGAGCAAATGGTGGTAGACCCACTCAGCTCACCCTTTGGCGAAGCGGTGCTGGATAATTTTAATGAGATTTTGGAAGGACGTGTCAGACAGCTATTGGGCATAAGCCCTGACGACCCGGAGCAAGAGCACATCAGCGAAAACCCACTGACCGGCGCTGATTACTATCTAGTGGCCAGCCGCATCGCTATGCTGATTAGCCTTAAAGACCTGGAGAGTACACTGCTGGAGCTTGAGCGGTTGGTATTGCGCAAGTTTTTAGAGATAGAGATGTCTCTATCGGTAGGCGACAATGAGCTTGCGCCATCAGTCAAAAGCATCAGACAAAATATCTGCCGCCAGTTTAAGAGCTTTGGCGGCACAGCCGAGCGCCATCTGCGCCAGATCAAAGCCACAAAAGAGCGTCTTTTGGAGATGCCTCTGTCCGAGAGCGTGGGCTTTTGCAAGATTTTTGCTAGAGAGCTATCCATAGTCAGCGGTCTCAAACTATTGCCCGGCGAAAGCGTCGAAAGCGGCAAGATTTGTGAGTCAGCGTTAATAGACATAGCGCAAGTGGCGGCCGCTCAAAAACAACTAGCTCTAGAGCTAGTAAGGCTCTGTCGGGCTTATATTGGTGTCGAGGAAGAATTTACCGAGCCTGCAGTGCTCAAGAGCTTTAAGGATACGCTGCATCTTGCCTGCATCCGTGTACAGGCTGAAGAAAACCAGGTAACCCTGGCTCTAGAGACACATCTGGGACCTTCTGCCTGCCCAGCTTTGACCATCGCCTGTCAGAGTATCTTAACGGCAGCAGATGCCCTCAAAAGCTCTATCAGGAGCTTTAATCATGGCTATGTGGCCAAAGCAATACTGCGCTAAGTGGCTCAACTAGATCTTCTTATGGAGATCGTCTCATAGAGATCGTCTTAAGAAATCCACTTTACAATAACAAAATCATCATCGCACCACAGGCGGTGCAGAGCTTGGCGCCAAAATCCAGTCGACGCTTTTTAATCTTTAAGATGAGATCGCAGCCCCAGCAGGTTTCGAGGATCGGCGATATAGCCCACATATAAAACCACAATCAATTCGCCACCCGATCTACCACTAGCAGGCCACTGAGATGAAGAAATATGAAAGCGATTTGATCTGGCAAATCGTTCAAATTTGGTTACCATAAGTATCCGCATGGCATCCGACCCCAAACACCATGCACACATACATAAGAGGGGTACAGTCGGTCTGAGTTGCAGGCACTGAGGAGACAAAGCCTTTATGTTTAGCGGATATCGTTTCGAAATGATTGTCGGGTGCATGAGCGCTGGCAAATCGAGCGAACTGATCAGGCGTATCGAGCGTGCGCGCCTGGCTTATTTGCCCACAATTATTGTGCGCCCCGCTATCGACACTCGCTCCAAAGCCAACCATGTCGAATCCCGCAACGGCCGCACATCGCAGGCAATTGTGGTGGAAGACGCCAAGGACATCCTCAAGTATTCATCTCACGCTGTAGTTATCGGACTGGATGAGTCTCAGTTTTTTGGCGATAACGTTATTGATGTGATTCAGACTTTGCTCAGACAAAAGAAAAAAATCATCGCCAGTGGTCTAGATCTCGACTATAGAGGCAAACCATTTGGACCGGTGCCCGCCCTCCTGGCTATGGCTGACCGGGTCGATAAGCTCCTTGCTGTCTGCCGCAAATGTGGCTCTGACTTTGCCTGCCGCACCCAGCGTGTGGTCCACTCCAGCGAACAAATCCTGGTCGGTGACGCCCAGTACGAAGCCCGCTGCATCCACTGCTTTGAGCCACCAGGCGATTATCAGTTGCGTATCGACCTGCCCCACGCAGAGCAGGAAGTGCCAACACTGGTCATGTCCACACTAGAAACTATCAGTCTGGTAACCAGCTAAAAGCCAGCCAGGCGCAGACTATCGCAATAGACCGCTACTTTTAAAGTGGCGGTCTATTTGATCTGGAGCGGATTTGATCAATAAATAAAACTGCCGAGGTTAATGTAACGGGCTCTTAATCTGCCTGACAACACTGTTACCGCATCAGGGTGGTGGGAATACATCGACATGAAGATGTGCTTCGTCTAATTTAGACCGGGAGAATTTACTATGATTTGCTTAGATAGCTTCTTTAAAAAGCTGCGCCAGCTTGTATCACGCGACCGCGCCTCGGACGCCGCCATTGCGGTACAGGAGGGCAACCCCTGGCAGACCAACCTGGAGCGCCTGGCCGTAGAACACGGCGCTGAAGCCGAATGTGCCCAGCCAGCCTCCCCTCAGTCAGTGGAAGAACAATTCCAGCTCCTGATAGAACAGGCACGCATGGAAAAAACCAAAGAAACGCTGCGCAAACAACAAGAAATCCTGCAAAATGGTGGCAAACGCCGCCGGGCGCAGGATCAGACAGTCACAGATGCCAAGGCCTGGTGGGGCCAATCGGTCGTCACCTGGGACCCAGAAGACAGCAAAAACATGGGCATGGAAGACAGAAAACACCCCAAGAAAGCCAAGTGGTTTAACCAGTAAGGCTTTAGCGTCGTAAACGGCACTGTATCTAAAGGTTCCCATGTTAGACCGATAGAGTTTGACTATTGTTTGCTGGTGGTATGATCGGTGCAGGTCAATAAATTGAACCAGTTCAGATGAGCTGGTTTATTGGGGGTTTGATGCGTAATTACAATGCCATGCTTCTTTCGGTTGCAGCTCTTCTGGCTACCACAAGCAATGTCATCGTCTCTCCAGATGCCCTGGCTAAAGGCAAGACCACTCACCGCCGCGCCAGCCACGCTTACCTGGTACCACCACCTCCAGCTTATGCGCCTTCTATCTTGCCTGATATGAGACGCTATCAGTCAGCCAACTACACTACGAGCAACTCTCGTGTTGTCGATACCGAAGGTCAAGCCATCGACACCAAGTCAGCTGTTAACAATGTCCGCACTTATGGCGGCAGCAACAGCCAGGAATCCAAAGGTGTACGCGTAAACAAATACGTCACCAACTGGAACAGCTAAATTAAATCAAGCGATTATGCAAAAGACTCCATCAATTGATGGAGTCTTTTTGTTTGTTGATGTGTAATTAGCATCAAGTAGCAGCACTACCAGTAGTGCACCTACTTTTTAGAGATGATAGAGCAATTCATCATAACGCGCAGCAACAGCGGTGATAAGCTCTTTGGGTAGAGTCTTACGAGGCAGTTGTGTCTCCACGCTACCGCTTTGACCGATATCCGGTTTGAGCGAGTAATTGATCATCTCTTCGTACTCAGCAGGCAAGCTGCTGCCGTAGTGAGCCCAGACAAATCTGATACCACGTGAGGCGGCAACTATTCCGTCTTTAGCCAGACTATCGCCAATAAACAATGCTTCTTGAGGATAGACATCAAAGTCAGCCAACACTTTATCGAGACCGGCAGGAAATGGTTTTTCCCATTGAGTCGGGATAATATGCAGCGGAGTTTGCAAATCGGCAGTAGACTCTCTTAGTTTTTGCACGCGCTCTCTGCCGTGCACCAGAGTAATTGGATGGAAGATATCATCCTGATCTGGCTCCACTGTTTCCAGTGAATAAACAGCATCAAGCAAGCCGTCAAATATTTGTTTATTGCGCACACGTGCCATGTATTCGGGGGCATCACTGAGAGCAACTACTTTGACACCTTTAGCCTTAAGCTCCTGCAGAGTCTCCAGGACCTGGGGATAAGGTCTCAAATATTTGGCACGGTTGGCATCAACTGATTGCCAAAATGGTCTGACAAATTCTTCCACAAAAGCATCTGGATCTTTAGCAAAATGCTTCCAGGCAAACCCTGTCTCCTCAAGTAACCACGGATACTCGTGAGTACCGCGTCTCTCGATGACGTGGCCGATATCTTGAGCAAGCTCAGACACAGGCATCTTAGTGCGTGCACTGATATCTCTCAAAAAATCGCGCATAGCTGGTACAAAGTAATCCCAAAAGGACGCCAGTGTGCCGTCCACATCGGTGATTACCAGTCTTGTGCGTATCTGTCTGTCCATGGAGAGCGTAGCTGCTCCAGCTCCTGTTATTTGATTTCTTAAATCGTACATTTCCACCTCACTATACAAAAACTCAAACTATCCGCACCAGGTCTTGGTTGCGGACTTAGATCTATAAAACCTTTTATTACCTGCACACCGCTATCAGCGACGATAAGTCCGCTTAATTAGCCGCAAATTGATAATGTCACCATAGTAAAAACTCTCAACTTTTCTAGGGACGCTACTGCTGTCTTCTCACCAAGTTAGTCTCTGTGCGGGCATATGGCAACCCCTTTTTGCTCGATGTTTACACAAGTGCGCTAAAAGCTACAAAGTGACACCAAAATTCAAAAACAGGAACATCGCCCAAAAGCAGCCAGAGCTGAGGCTTTGAGCGATTACGACCGACGCCCTAGAGACAATTATGCGTTACAAAATAAATCAACAAACTAACTAGTGCCATAAACCAGATACAAAAGCCCAGGCGCAAACCCTCACCAGTACTGACAGCTGGGCGTTTGTAAAACTTGTATATAAGACCCACAACAAAAGCAGACACTATGCCATGTATCAAAGCTGTCACATACGACGTTTGCTCAAAATATAGAATCAGCCCCATATCAGAGGGTAAAAGGTAGCTCAACTCAAAATACTTGAGCACCGCCAGTAGTACAACAATCAAAAATCCGTAAAAACTACTACTTAATACTGCTGTGCTTACAACTCTTTTTTCCAGATTTGCTTTGAGCCCGATAACTATGTAAGTGAGCAAAAATATTGCAAAGTACCCTTGTAGTGGAGCTTGAAGCAGCCACTGTGGCTCCACAGTGAGAGGTCCATCTACCTTTGGCGGGTAGTAACCCTGTACTACAGCCAAAATTTTTAGTGCGGCGCAAAAGAAAGCAAAAACGAGAAATGCCAGAGCACTATATTTAGTGCAGTCTTTTAGTAAATTAAAAACGTCGTTTAGTAAGGGGTTATTTTTAGTCAGGCGCAACAGCTAATCCTCTAATAGCAATTACTCAAAAAAGTACGGAAACAGTTATTTGGGTCCCATAAAATGATATTTGCAAATAAGGCTATCCAATAACTCACCGGCATTAGCACCGTTGCCGGACTTAAGAGCCTCCAATACGGGCAGATGGGCCTGGCCAAACTCTTCTAGTTGCTCCTCACCAATGCGGTGCAATGTGCGCATAAAGCGGCTTTCTAGCACCACGTTTTCCCATATAGATAAGAGCAACTGGTTACCTGATGCTTCGATAATGATGCGATGAAACTCAATATCGTGCTGCGAATACTGCTGCACATCTTTTGCCTTAGCGGCTTTCATAAAGAGTTTGGCCTCAAGCTCGAGACGCTCAATATGGTCTTTGATATGCGGTGCCGCTAGCTGTGCGCCCAATTTTTCCAGGGCCGCTCTTACTTGTGATGACTCTGCCAGCTCACGGTCAGTCACCTCGCGCACATAAGTACCCTTATAGGGCTGGGTCTCGACAATACGCATCGCCTCTAGATAGCGCAGAGCCTCACGCACTGGCGCCTGGCTGATACCCAGCTCCCCGGCTATCTGCATCTCGATGAGGCGCTCACCGGGCTTGTAGGTGCCATCCAGGATGCGTTCCATAATCACCTGGGTGATTTGTTCTCTGGTAGAGGTGACCCTCTTAAAAGCCATTCAGACCTCGGCGCCAAATTGGCAAAATGATTAATTGTAAAGGGAGTACTTCCCAACTGCCCCCCTATAGATTAGACTACCAATATCTATTCTCGATTATCGATAATCGATGATCGATTTAAAAACAAACCAATATTGACCATTTATGGACCTACTATAAGGAGCAACCCATGTCTCAGTTAGATTTTGTCTATGGAGTCTTTGAAAATGCCAAAGACCTGCAATTGATTGTGGCGGACCTGCACAAAGCCGGCTTTAAAGAAGTCGACATCAATGTGGTTGGCAAAGACTGCCCAGAGTTTCATCACCAATCAGCCAAAATCAAAAGCCCGCAAGCCAAGTACTTTGTCAAATACGGCATAGTTGGCGCCTTTGCTGGTCTATGGGGTGGTGTCATGCTGGCTCCGCCTTTGCATTATGTAGTCACCTTCCAGGTGATGACCATGATCATGGCTGCAGTGTCTGGCGGCATAGTGATGGCTTATATCGGTACTTTTTTAAGTGCCTTTTTGCACGCCAGCCAGCCTCAGTACTTTGCCAATGCCTATGAGGGCGACATAGCAAACGGGGCGGTACTGGTCTCTGTCGAGTGCGTCAGTGCTGATGAGCGTCGCAAAGCGTATCAAATAATTGATAGCCACAATCCTGTAGAGACAATCAGTCGGGCAGCAGTGCTTGGACCGGTCATTGGTGTAACACCTAAAGCAATCTCTCTAGTAGGTGAAGCCCCAACCGTACTCTCAGAAGTGGCGTAAGTCAGGGTTTTGATACAGACCGGCAGTATCGCGCATCAGTGCGCTATCAAGTTAGACGCAAAAGAGCCAATCAATCGACTGAGCACTGTTCACAACTGGCACCACTGGCGCGATACTACCAGTGGTGCCTCCGCTTGAACCACTGTACTGTTTCGTTCAATTGATGATCAATAAGTGATCAATCAGTGCCGAAAATACAGAGCTGCCCAACTCTTACTTATTCTTTACTAACTTTAAGTGTTGCCCAGCTCAGGTCGTATAAGCTATGAGCTGCTTGCCTTTTACCGTTTTTTATAAAGGCTCTGGTGGTGGTTGGTAGACCTGATTGCATAAAATACGGCATGTTTAATAGACATTCGTTATTACTCATGTCTTTGTCCAGCAAATTTGCTGAGCATTTTGTATTAGCCTGTACAATTTTTTTGCTGCTTTTGTTATTTGAGTCTCAGCCAGCCTTTGCTGATATTGACCAGGACAGAGTTACCCTCAGGCCCAAAGTCGAACTGACCGAGCCTACGCTGAGGATGTCTCTGACTACAGCAATTGCGACAGCCAACAAAAAGTATCCTTCTATTGCGCGCGAAAGTTCGGACACAAAAAAGCTAAAAGGTGAAGTGAGCGTCGCTCGCACCCAATACCTGCCGCGGATGGACATGATCGTGCAGGAGCTGCGTGCTACTCAAAACGTCACAGCCGGTACGATTTTGCCGCAGTATCTTAACGTCATTCCCATCCAATCAGGCGCGCCAGGCAATAGTTCAACTTTTTCCAGCATATTTGGCTCAAACGCCGGACTTAACTTTTCGTGGGAGCTAGTAGACTTTGGTCGCCGCGCTGCCAATGTCAAACTGGCTAAACAATCACTAACCAAGTCCACCGCCCAACTGCGCCTGACAGAGCTAGATGTGACCACCCGCTGCGCTCTTTGTTATCTCAAGCTACTACTGGTGCAACAACAGATTTTGGTCTGCCAGGCTACTTTAGATCGCATGGTGGACTGGTCTCTTGTGGTGCGCACTCTTTGTGATAAAGGACTCAAACCAGGAGTTGATGCCGCTCGGGCAGACGCCGAAGTCTCACTGGCCAAAATCGCTTTGATAGAGGCTCGGCGAGAAGCCGATCTGATGCAACAAGATCTGGCGGAAGCAATGGGTATGGCCGGCACATTGATCCAACCTGTGGGAGAGCCACTTTTAAAGCGGCCAAAGCTTGCCGCATTGATTGCCCCCGATGGCACTGCCACTCTGCAAAAACACCCTCTAGCTGTACTGAGGATGGCCGAAGTCGATGTCTCAAAATCGCGCCTCAATCTATTAGATCACAGCTGGTATCCGCACCTCTGGCTTGAATCCGCCATCTGGGGCAGGGGCTCAGGTCAGGGTCGTTTTATCAAACCAATTGCCTCCGGCATTGTTCCTAAAACTGCCAACTGGACTGTTGGCTTTACTTTTCAATTTCCTGTAATGGAATACTTTAAAATACGCGCACAAAAAATTACTGAGCGCTCCTCTATCGAAGCCCAGCGGTCTAACTATGACCTGGCTATGCAGGAACTAATCAAAGAAGACAGAAAAGCCAAAATCATGCTCAGCAGAGCTGAAGAAATTGCCGATGAAACACCGACTTTACTCATCGCCGCCAGAGAAAATGAAATCAAAGCAAAAGAAAGATATAGAGTCGGTCTCACCAATGTAATAGAAGTAGCCGAAGCAGAGCGCATACTGGCAAGAGCGCAAGCCCAGGACATAGAAGCCCAGCTCAAAGTCTGGCAAGCACTGCTTGCCATCTCCTATGCTCACGGCGATATTCAGCCATTTCTAAAGCTAGTGGCAGCCGCCGAAAACGATAATGCTGCACCGAAAAAAGAGGTCACTAACTAAATGTGGCTCCAGATTGTTTCGATGAAGCGCCCAATAACCGTCATCGTAGCGGTTATAAGCATGATGCTGGCGGCAATCATGGCTATCACTTCCATGAAGGAAGATATTTTTCCCGACCTCAATATGCCGGTCATCTATGTGGTGCAAGGTTATGGCGGTATGGCACCAGATCAAATGGAAGGCTATATCGTCTCCACTTATGAAGTGCACTTTTTGTACATTCCTGGTGTAGACCATATTGAGTCGCAAACGATTCAAAACATCTCAATGATGAAAGTGTACTTCCACCCTGGCACCAATATGTCAGAGGCACTGTCCACTTGCGTCGCCATGGTCAGCAGAGCACGCACACTGATGCCGCCGGGCACAGTAGAGCCCTTTGTCTTGAGGTTTGACGCTGGCAGCTTGCCAGTGGGACAGCTGGTCCTATCCAGTAAGACCAAAACCATCGAGCAACTGCAAGACTTAGCTTTTGTCAGAGTCAGACCAGAGCTGGGCACTATCCCTGGTGCATCGGCACCACCACCCTTTGGCGGCAATGCTCGCACAATTGTTATCAGTGCTGATAGTCAAAAGCTGAGACAGTTTAATATCTCTGGCGACATGATCGTCAAAGCACTGGCCACAGGCAACGAAGTAGTGCCAGCTGGTAATGCTCGTGTGGGTGATTTTATGCAAATCACACCAATCAATACAGACTTGCCTGACATCCACCAGCTCGACAACCTGCCCATCAAAATGGGTGCTGGTCCCACTGTCTTTATGCGCGATGTAGCCACAGTAAGCGACAGTAGCGACATCCTGGCTGGCTACGCCCTGCATAACGGCAGACGCACAGTCTATGTGCCTGTGGTCAAACGCGCTGATGCCTCAACTGTATCTGTGGTCAATGCCCTCAAAGAGCACTTGCCAGTGATGCAGCGACTGCTGCCAGAAGACGTCACCATAAGCTACGAATTTGACCAATCAAAACATGTCACCGATAGCATCAAAGGTGTTTTAAACGAAGGCGCTCTAGGGGCGATTCTGCCAGGACTTATGATCTTTCTATTTCTTAGAGATCTGCGCAGTACCATGATTGTCATAACGACTATCCCTTGTGTGCTCTTAGGCGCCTGTCTATCGCTCTACGTCACCGGTCAGACAATCAATATGCAGACTCTCTCTGGTCTGGCTCTAGCCATTGGTATTTTGGTGGACGAAGCCACAGTAGACATCGAAAACATCCACGCCCATATGGCCAGGGGCGAGCCAGTAACAAGAGCGACTCTTGCTGCTGGATTTGAAACAAGAGTGCCAAGACTACTGGCGATGTTATCGATTATCGCAGTCTTTGTACCGTCATTTTTTATGACCGGCGTGACCAAAGCACTATTTGTGCCGCTCTCTCTGGCGGTGGGCTTTTGCATGATCTGGTCCTTCTTTATGTCCAGCGCCCTTGTACCAGTCATGGCGGTCTTTTTAATCCGCCATAAAGGTGGAGAAGACGAAGAGAAAGGATTTTTTGCTCGTTTTAAAGCGGCTCATTATGCTCTGGTAGAGAGATTGATGAAGCTGCGTGCCGTAGTCATTCCGGTCTATTTTTTAGTGACTATTACTTTGAGCGTTCTACTCTTTTGGCAAAGCGGTAGAGAACTATTTCCTGACTCTGATACCACAGACTTTAGAATCAGAATGCGTTGCCAAACTGGCACAAGAGTTGAAGTAACCGAAGAAAAGACATTGCAGATGATTGATATCATCAAGCGCGAAGCCGGTCCCGGCAACGTGGAAGCAACACTGGGTTATGCCGGTCAGCAACCAGTGCAGTTTGTGATTAGCTCAGTCTTCCTCTGGACAAGCGGCCCCCACGAGGCTGTAATGGATGTGAGCCTGCGCAAAGAAGCCAATATCGATTTGCCAAGTTTTAAAGATGTCTTGCGTAGCAAATTTGCCCAAGAAATGCCCAATGTAAGCTTTAGCTTTGAGCCAGGCGATCTCGTCAGTCAAATCATGAACCTCGGCTCGCCCACTCCAATAGCAGTGGTGGTCAAAGGCCCAGACCTGGAACAATGCCGCTTGTTTGCCGATAAAGTCAAAGCAGAGATGGCAAAAATAACTTATTTGCGCGACTTGCAATACGGTCAGCCCCTCGACTATCCCACCATCGACGTCAATATCGATAGAGAGTTAGCCGGTCAGTTTGGACTGACTCCAGCACAAGTGGGCAAAGCACTGGTGCCAGCTACGTCATCGAGCCGCTACATCCTTGAAAATTTTTGGATGGACCGAAAGACCGGTGTCGCCTATCAAGTACAAGTACAGGTGCCACAAAATCAAATCCAATCGATGGAAGCACTCAAGCATTTCCCCATAATGCAAAAAGAAAATCATGAGCACCCGCTCCTCGGTGATGTAGCATCGGTCACTTATGGCAAATGTGTAGGTGAGTACGACCGCGACAATATGATGCGTATGGTCTCACTGACAGCCAATATCAAGGGGATGGACTTAGGTCATGTGGGCGAAGAAGTAAAAGCGGCAATTGCCCGCGCCGGCTCTCCACCCCGTAGCGTCAGAGTAAAAGTAGCAGGACAGGTCCCTGTACTAAGCGATACATTTTCACATCTATTCATCGGACTTTCGCTTGCCCTCGTTGTGATTTTCCTCATGCTCACTGGTTACTTCCAATCAATACGACTGGCTCTGATAGTACTTTCCACTGCCCCAGCCATAGTCTGTGGTGTGATGGTGATGCTCAAACTTACAGGCACTACGCTCAATATTGAGTCCTTCATGGGAGCGATTATGTCTATCGGCATCGGAGTAAGTAACGCCATCTTGCTCGTCAACTATGCCGAGAACAGCCGCCTAGCGGGCAAAACAGCACTGGATGCAGCACTCTTTGGAGCACAAGAGAGGCTCCGTCCAATCTTGATGACATCAATTGCTATGGTATCGGGTATGGTACCGATGGCACTGGCACTGAGCGAAGGCGGCGCCCAGAGCGCACCGCTGGGACGGGCAGTAATAGGCGGTTTGACCATGTCGACCCTGACAGCCCTGACTATTTTGCCACTAGTTTTTGCGGTAGTGCAGCGTAACAGCTCTACTGCCTCACCTTCTATACATCCTGATGACCGAGGCGAGTAAAGTGATGAATAAATTTTGGACAACGCAAATGCAAAATCACATTCGCTCACTGACATTTTTAATGGCGCTGCTATCAGTATTGTCAGTTTGTGGTTGCGCAGAAAAGAAGGAGACAGTCACAACCGCCTCACAGGATGTACAGGAGCTACCTGTGACAAAAGTAATCAAACAAACTCTCTCACGAGTCGATCAACTACCTGGTGAAATACAAGCCTATCAAGATGTAGCAATCTATCCCAAAGTACCAGGCTTTATCGACTGGATCGGTGTAGACAGAGGCTCAACAGTTAAAAAAGGGCAGGTCATGGTGCGCCTGATAGCCCCAGAGCTACTGGCCCAGAGTAATGAAGCAATCGCCAAAGCCAAAGCAGTAAGTAGTGAGCTACAACAGGCACGCTCCAAACTATCCGCAGCCAAAGCCAGTCTACTGGAAGCCAAAGCTCAACTAGCTGGAGACGAGGACACTTACACCCGTACCAAAGAAGCATCCCTGGTACCAGGAGTCGTGGCACCTAACGATGTCGTTGTCCTCGGACAAAAAGTAGAAGCCGACAGAGAAAAAGTCAAAGTATGGCAAGAAAATATCGAAGCCGCCTCAAACGCCGTCAAGTCACTCACTGACTCTCTGGTGGCAGCCAAAAGAGCGAGCGACAACTACAAAGACATCTCGCAGTATCTGGTGATAACTGCTCCATTTGATGGTTATGTCACCGAGCGCAACATGCATGTCGGCAGCTTTGTCGGACCACTGGGACACGGTGCTTATCCAGCTATCATCAGAGTGCAGCAACTCAGTCTGTTGCGCATCATCACCCCAGTGCCGGAAGCTATCGTCGGCGGTGTTGTGCCCGGTGCCGAAGTAGAATTTACAGTCTCTACCCATCCTAGCGAACGCTTTAAAGGCAAAGTAGCCAGAATTGGCAATGCGCTAGAGCAAAAAACACGGACCATGCCTGTCGAGCTTAACTACCCCAATCCAGGATGGCGCATACTGCCAGGTATGTTTTGCGAGGTTTACTGGCCAACCAAACGCCCCCATCCGTCTTTATTTTTGCCCCCAAGCGCAGTTGAGACCACTTCCACACTCTCTACATTTGTCTGTCGCATCAATAACGACCAGGTCGAATGGGTGCCCGTGGTACAGGGCGAAATGATGAATAACTTGACTGAAGTATTTGGAGAGCTAAAAGAGGGCGATCTAGTCGCTCTGCGCTGCACAGATGCCCTCAAACCGCACACCAGAGTCAAACCCACCCTGACCCAACTAAAAGAGGCTCACGCGCCTCAGTTAGCCAGACCTGGCTACAACAATCGCGGTGTCTTTTACGAGACACCAGATGCCGAAAAAACAGATCTAAAATCACCAGAGAATACTGACAAGCCTAAAGCACTTTGATTTAGCAATGCCGGGGCGCATCTAATCGCAAAGATAACTCTTGTGAAAGTAGCCGACAAAAAAGGAAATTTTCACTCAAACTAGAGTAGTCTTTGAGCATCACCGATAGACCATTCAGGATTAACGTGCATGACCTGCTGATAGCGCGATGCCAGATGGGAATGTCATTGGCATTTCATATAATTTTTGCGGCAATAGGCATTGCTCTGCCGCTCATGATGAGTATCGCAGAATGGCTCTGGCTCAAGACCGGTGACAATGTCTACGAAGAATTGGCAAAGAGATGGAGCAAAGGTGCTGCTATCTTGTTTGCTGTAGGTGCTGTCTCTGGCACTGTTCTGTCATTTGAGTTAGGGCTTTTGTGGCCTGGCTTTATGGACTTTGCTGGCGAAATCATTGGCATGCCTTTTGCCCTTGAGGGCTTTGCCTTTTTTACTGAGGCGATTTTTCTCGGCATATATCTCTATGGCTGGAAGCTCGTCCCTAAGCCAGTCCATCTCTTTGCTGGACTGGTAGTAGCAGCAAGCGGCGCGGCATCAGCACTCTTTGTTATCTTTGCTAATGGTTGGATGAATACTCCCACGGGCTTTGATTTAGTCGATGGCAAAGCGATAAATATCGACCCGATAAAAGCGATGTTTAACCCGGCTGGTCTGCCAGAAGCAGTGCACATGCTACTGGCCGCCTATGCAGCCACAGCCTTTGTAGTAGCGGGCATACATGCCGCACTTTTGCTAAAAGCCAAAGACAATATATTTCACCGGCGCGCACTGGCTATTGCCCTTGCCCTGGGCGGCGCTACGGCGATATTGCAACCATTGTCTGGTGACTTACTAGCGCAACTCACTGCGCAGTTGCAGCCAGTCAAACTGGCAGCGATGGAGGCTCACTTTGATACCACCAAAGGTGCCAGTCTCAATATCGGCGGCATCACCGATGTCAAAGCCGGCAAACTCAACTACGCCATAGAAATACCTATGATGCTGAGCGTACTCGCTCACCATGACCCCAATGCTGAGGTCAAAGGGCTCAATGACTTTGACCGGTCTGATTGGCCCAATATCAATATAGTGCATCTCAGCTTTGATCTTATGGTGGGCTGTGGCGTAGCCATGATGCTAGTGTCACTCTGGGCAGCCGGATACTACGTCAAGACTCGCAAACTGTTAGATAGCGATATCTTCCTAAAGTCTGTCGCAGTCGTCTCTCCCATGGGCTTTATCGCTATTGAGGCCGGGTGGATGGTGACCGAGTGTGGCAGGCAGCCCTGGATCATCCAAAACGTCATGCGTGTGTCGCACTCAGTCACTCCGATGCCAGGCTTAGGCGTATCAGCTACGCTGTTTAGCTTGCTTTATCTAGCGCTTGCTCTAATTGTAATCTTTATTGTATTTAGACAAATTGGTCATAGCCCGATTATTCATGAGGGCGAGCAAAAGCAATGAGCCTCTCTCACGCCGATTGTGTATTGCTCCTTGGTGGAGTCGGTGTAGCCAGCCTGACTCTCTATGCCGTCATGGGTGGTGCTGACTATGGAGGAGGCTTTTGGGATTTACTTGCCACAGGTCCACGCAAAGATGAGCAACGTAAAACCATTGAGAAGGCCATTGGTCCCATCTGGGAAGCCAATCATGTCTGGCTCATACTGATTGTTGTTTTGCTCTTTTCCTGCTTCCCCAGGGCGTTTTACACTGCCTCTATCGCACTGCATATACCGCTCACACTGCTCTTGTTTGGCATCGTACTGAGAGGCTCGGCTTTTACTTTTCGCACTTACGACAGTGAAAAGGACGAAGTACAAAAACGCTGGGGTCGTATCTTTGCCATATCAAGCACAATCACACCGGTGATGCTTGGCACAATTGTCGGTGCGATTTCTGGCGGACATATCATCACAAAAGGCGATTTCTTCTCAGTATATCTTTCGCCATGGCTAAGACCGTTTCCCATAGCTGTGGGATTTTTTGCTTTGATGCTATTTGCCTATCTGGCCGCAGTGTATCTCACTGCTGATACCAAGGAGCCACTGTTACAAAACGACTTTAGACTGCGCGCTTATATCACTCAAGCAATCACAGCGGCACTAGCACTAACAGTCTATCTACTGGCTAGAGAAGGTGCACCTGATCTCTGGCACGACATGCACATCATGTCGCCAATTTACGTCGGTACTTTTATTGCCGCTGTAGCAACTGTAGTGTTTTTAGCAACGCGCAGATTTACCATCGCTCGCTTTTGTGCCGCAGCTCAAGTTGCTTTTATCCTCTGGGGCTGGGCTCTGGCACAGTATCCATACATCATCAGACCAAGTCAGACGATATTTAATTCAGCCTCGCATATTGCCACTCTTGAGCTTGTTTTGATGGCGCTGGCTGCTGGTGGATTGCTTCTATTTCCTTCCTTTTTCTTTTTGTATCACGTCTTTAAAATCAAACGAACGACGTCATCGATGCCAGGTGACAAGTTAAAAGAGCAGCAGAGTTAGAGGCTCTGATTCAATACAGGGAGTAACTATAACTTCCAATTCTCCCAACCACCTGACAAGGGAGGCTCAACACAGTCCCGTTTTACCAGTTCAGTCAACACAAAAATGCGTATATGGGGAATAAACTAGCAAAGATTTGCTTAGATTTCGCGAGGATAGAAATGATTTCGGGTAAATTCGTCCTATTTTCAAGTCTAGTCTTTTGCTTTCTTAACCCTCAAAAGGTTCTGGCCAACAGCTTGGAGGGAAATGTAATTTCCAATGTTACTGTAACCGAACAAGTGAACAACGGTTGTCGACAACTCAGGTTTCGCTCCACGTACATGGATAGTCTTCACGTGCTAGGCAAGCCAAAATTCAAAATTGTAAAAGATAAAATGTTTGTGCTCATCCCATTACACCTATTCGGCAAATCGTCAAATATTGCACCATTTATTGACTGCAGTTTTGTTGTGCCGAACAAAGTAAAAACGATTTTTTTGGGGCGCAGATCTCCTGTAGAAATTTGGCCGAAAAACTCAGTCAATACAATACTTTCCGAACAAGAACAGATGGGTCTTGCCTTTGTCAAACGCACTTATTCAATGCAAAATCCTGAAAAGTCTGTTGAGGACTGCTATTACGTTGTAAGACCAGGAGATAATCCGGACGAACTCGAAATCACCGTTGCTACATATGACAAAGAACCGACTACAATCTACACAATAGACAAGAATGAATTGAAAGTTGTCCAAAAACATCAAACACCCCGTCGCTGACTAACGCTGCAAAAGAGTTTGAACCAACTTTTCACCACAAGGAATTCTAGAATCTCCACACATAGAGAGGTCCATCAATGCAAAGTAATCCGGAAATCTTTCTGATATTTCCTCATATAGCTTCCTGCAAAAAGTCTCAGTAGCCTGCTTTAGTTCGGAATAACTGCACTGAGTTTGGGTAATAGTCGAGCTTCCGGTCTTTATACAAACAGTGTCAGGCTCAACCAACTTAAACCATCTATTTCCACCGTTCATAATTCTCGGTTGTTTAATCTCTTCGCCGAGCTTGAGTCGATGAACAATATTCGACAAAGATCTAGCAAAAGCAACGATCTCTTCTTTTGGTGCAGTCGAAGAGCACCAACTCATATTCTTGCCGTTGACAATAAACTCTAAAGTCCCTAGAGGAGCATAAATGTCCAGTAGTGAATTGTCATCGCTCCGTTGTCTAAGTTCATTCAACAAGCTCTCTGTGTGCTCGATATCAGACAAATCCATCTTGAAATCGAGTAAGATCATTTCTTAGTTAGCTCCATTCAAGCCTGCATTATGCTGGGCTATCTGCCCAAAAGTATCCATCCCAAAACCGGTAAGTGCATCAGTATAAAACTCAATAGGATTTCCAGATCCATCTCTCGAGAGATATTATCCCCCGAGGAAACTGCAGTGTGAGAAAATCCTTCCCCCAACTCCATTAATCAAATGAAAACATACAATTTCGAATTACTTGCCGACTACTTCCAGCTCTATTTGCAGGATGAGACTGCCAAAGGTGATCTTGGAGAGGCCTGGACCGAAGAAGCATGCGCCCTCAAGTTGGCAGTAGTGCCCGGGATCATTGGAGTGGGCACAGCACGAGATATGACTGTCCCTCTAACAGTAGAGATACACGAGAGCGACCCAGGCGAAATACCGGGAACATGGGATCAGGTCAATAATTGCAGTATCGATATTACATCTGGCAAGCTTGTGGTATCTGGTTGTACAGATTATTTCCCCACCGCCGCAAGAATAGAATTGCCGCCAGGTAAATACAACGCTCGCATCTTTTATGGCGGTCAAAACACAATCAGCTCCGATGGCTTGTCCGGCAATGATCACTATACAGTTGCTTTGTGGCGGGCTTGATGCTCAAGCATTGTACCGGATCAAGTTTTGGGGGAGCAGCTCACAACAGTTCCTCATGCGAGGCAAATTAAAATATGCAATTCTATTCTGCCAAGCTTTACAGCTCACTTACGAGCGCTCTCCATGCAAACTCAGGCCCCATTGAAGTTTGGGAGAAAAATCTTCTGTTCTTGTGTAAAGACTTAGATACAGCCTCAAAAATGGTGCAAAAGAGGGGTAGCTCAGAATCGTTTTCATTAGATGAGATCAGTTGGCTACCTGATGAATCTCCAATGATGAGTCAATACGAAGGCTTTCGAGAGCTATGTTGCATTTCCTCCGTTTCGGTCAATGAGCAGAGTAAAGCTTCACTGCCAGCCGGTTGTATTGTTTCAACTTCTATATTCGAATTCGAGAACAATTCGTCAATTGCTATTGAATTTGAGCAGCAGTTTCAGTCCTCAAACTTCAAATATTACGGAGAATCATCACGACAGAAGCTAACAATACTTGACCCACCATTCCTTGATGATTTGAGTCTGGCAATGCAGCAACATCTGAATATGAATTTAGAGGTGGTACCTTCCATATGGTGTGGCGCGCACCTCTTGTTTCAAGTTATTGAACAGAAAGGTCCGTTGCTGGATTCAACAATCTTTTTTGACATTTTGATATCAATAGGCGGCAGTTCAAGGCGAGCTGTTTTGCAAAAAGCGAAGAAGTTAGGTTGTTTCATTAATGACCACCTCATTGCAAAAAAAATAGACTTCGCCCTTGAATTCGTAGGCATTAGGGACATGATCGAGATAGATAATGTGGAGATTGGAAGAGACTTTTCTGATTTGCCGCCAACTCATCTATCCGAAATTTCGCTGACAAAGTACCGTTGCCCTGCTGTTTCCGCTCTGAAGCAGCTAGTTAACGATGAAGATGCCAAACTACAGCTTGCACAAAGGACTTGACGCAATGCTATCGCTTCACAATCCGCCAAATCTCAATGTTCCAATTGCTGTTGAGCTTCCAGGCTTTGGAGGCTTTCATCAGTGAATGCCTCATCAACATCAGCAGAGGCTTCCTCCGCGTCTGACTCATCATCTCTCGTCTCATCCTCTTTCAAATCCGCGAGAGCCGCATCCACTCTTAACGCACCATCATCCATTGCTTCTTCTGCTGCCCCTTCTGCTACCTCTTCCAATTCTTCCTCTTCCTCAACAACTTCTTCCTAAATCACCGACACTGGTGGCACACAAGCCGGCAAGAGGGACTAGAACGCCCTACCGAGGATGCATCATGCCTTAACCTACCCCCGGAGGGTTATGCGGTAATTGAAAACAGTCGCAGAACTGTGTCATTTAAAAAATTGAAATTCAAAACTAGATCTATAGTTCTATCAGGACTTTGGAAAGAGTTACTCAAAATGTTTCAGAATTTTGTATTCATATGTCTATTACGGTTCGTGATCGGTTATGCAGCGGCATGGATCGGTGTGCTGGTGGGTCATTTTTTTCCATTCAATACGCCGATCACTGACTTTTCGATTTTTCTTAACCCATTTTTGCCGTTGGAAAATTTGTATCTGGGTCTAGTTTCCAATGTAATTACAATCTGTCTTACAATTTTGACGATAGGCTCACTTTCGGCTTTTATCTTCGCACCCAGCTTGCCATGGTGGTTTTGCGCAATCATTTTGCTTGCACATGCAGTTGCGAGCTATGCAATAAAGATGGCATGGGTGTCACCGTAATGGAATACAAGGCTGGCAAGGTCGATTCCTTTTCAAAGCAAAGCAGCAGTATTTGATTTCTATCGGGGAGCTACTTGAGCATCACCCGCGGTGGATATCTACTAAATGTAGAATCACCGTGTCTTTGGCTTATGCCCTACTCTAAATTAGACTGCGTAGGTTGTCTCAGTTATCATAGACACAGAGGGCTACCCAGATACTCCTGATTGGGATTTAATAAAGTACCAGCTAGGTGATTGTGATCTTTTTAAAGTCCGGTAAGTATCGACTAATACAGAGAAATTCAACCCCGGAGACTTAAGTTGACAGAGAATCTCGAATTTTTTGATTGGACCTCAAGCGATAGAGATTTGTTGTACGGATTAAAACGTGCCGGGGTAGAGTTTTATTGGTCAATCAATGAAGGCTGCTATGTTTTGAAATCAAAATTCAAGAAGGACTTTGCGGCAAGCGGTTATAACGAGAATTCAGTATTTTCCAAATTTGGTAAGCTCTATCAGACGAAGTTGCATTGGCGCGCTATGGCGGATGAACTTTTGAGTGAGTCTCCAATATACAGTTCCACTCTTTATGAGGAGCAAGAGCTACCGCTTGAGACACCAATACAATTTTGGACTTCTATTCTTTTGCCGACCTTCTTCAATGCTCATTTGGCGAATCAATACGAAACTGTTGAGAGGGTCTATGCTTTTATCGAGTGGACTCTTTGGAACGAACCAATTAGTACGGACATACTGGATGCCGTTTGGACGGCGAACCTTACTTGTTTTTTCGAGAATTTACCTGACTGTTCTGCAGCTTTAGAAGATCTGCCAAATTGGTTTCCCTACGAAGAAATCAAGTTTATGTTTGATTATCCTCCCATGGCGAGGTGCAAGCAACAATTTGACAGAGCGTACAGTTTAAAGGCACAAACTTAGTGACCTATCCCAGGTTTGGGAGACAACAATTCAATGTTCCAATTGCTGCTGAGCTTCGACGGAAGGGGTACTTTCATCAGTGAAAGCTTCATCAAAATCTGCCGAGGCTACCTCCGCGTTCGGCTCATATTCTCTCGGCTCACCCGCGACAGACGCATCCACTTGCGAAGCACAATCATCCTGCACTTCTTCTGCTAGATCTTCTGCCAAGTCTTCAGCTGCACTTTCTGCTACGTATACCGCTGAGTTTCCGGCTACCTCTTCCTCTTCCTCTTCTTCTTCCTCATCCTCTTCCTCCACAACTTCCTCCTGCACTACCACTACTGGTGGCACATAAGCTGGCAAGGTCGATTCTTTTTCAAAGCCAAGCATTGGTATTTGATTTCTATCTGGAAATGACTTGAGCATCACCCGCGGTGGATAGCCGCCTTCTTCCTCGATGCGACTGCCCAGTATGGACATCGCTCTTGCCTTCGGGCACAATCGCTTTGGTATAAAGCTCACCAGTCTGTCTATCCTGGACCACTTCGGGGATAGGCGCAAAAACAGCGTCCTTAGTCGACTTAAATATACGCTCGGCATCTTGCTCATAGGTGACATTCATCGTGGCCAGACAAAAGAGATGCCACTCCTGGTAGCAGGGATGGTTGGGCTTGAGGACAAAGGGCTCCCAGACTTCCTTGCGCAAGACCATAGGCTGCATCGGTATCGGTCTTGGCTGTTTGCGCAGAGATGATGATATTTCAAACAACGCAAGCAAAGCGTTTTTGTCTGCGCTATCAGCTACTAGCATACGGTCGGCAGTTGGTGTCATCACGACAATCTCGCCGCGTACTTTGAGCCTCTCAAACAGCTCGGGCAAGAGTAATCGTGCTGCCGTGTGTTCGTCTGGCCAGGCAGTCACCCAGAGATTTAGACCTTCTTCGACTACTCTAAAGTCGCGCGTACTTATTGCTCTGAGATTTTCCATGGCAAGCTCCATCGCTTGCTTAAAAGACATCTTCCAGTCCCACAGCTCGACGTCGCGCACATGCATATAGCTCTCGCCCTTATCGTAGATCAGCCCGACGGCGAGCTGATCACAAAAGGGGAAGTTTAAAAGCAAGCTATCAAAGCCGCGTGATTTCTCTGAGCGATTTTGCCCCTTCTCATCAAAGAGCGTCGCATTTTTTAGCTCAAAAGTGACACGTGCCCGCACGCAGGGAAATAACTTGCCCTTGAGACCATCTCGCAGGCGCTTCTTTTCTCTTTCTTCGGGAGTCGATGCAGCCAGGCTTTAGATCCTCTCAACAATCATGGCTATACCCATGCCGCCGCCGATACAGAGACTGACACAACCATAGCGCAGTTGACGCTTATTGAGTTCGATAGCAATTGTGAGCAATAGTCTGGCTCCGGTAGCACCAAATGGATGCCCCAGAGCAATTGCGCCACCATTGACGTTGGTTTTTTCGCGATCGAGCTTGAGTTCTCTTTCGCAGGCGAGATATTGCACAGCAAAGGCTTCGTTTATTTCGATTAAGTCCATGTCGGATAGTTTGAGCTTGGCTTTTTCTAGTGCCATAGGTATTGCTGGCACTGGACCTATGCCCATGATCTCAGGAGCGACACCAGTCACCGCCCACGATACTACACGCACCAGCGGCTTGAGATTTTGTTTAGCGGCGATATCAGATGATGTCACTATTAATGCCGCAGCACCGTCCACGATACCGCAAGCATTACCAGCTGTTACTGCGCCATCCTTACGGAATACTGGCTTTAATTTAGCAAGACTCTCAAGAGTGGTTTCAGCTCTGGCGTGTTCGTCCTTCTCTATTATGGTAGGACCTTTTTTGCCGGGTATTTCAACAGGCACAATTTCTTCGCGCAGACGACCGCTAGCCATGGCAGCGGCAGCGCGTTTTTGACTGAGGAGAGCGTACTCGTCTTGATCCTCTCTGGAGATTTTGTACTTTTCGTAGATATTCTCAGCGGTCTCACCCATGGATGCTTTGGCATAGGTGTCGCGGATATCAAGTCCATCCCAGAGTTGCATATGTCCCATGCGATTGCCCCAGCGAGTACTCCAGCTGACATAGGGAGTCATCGAGAGCGCGTCGGTGCCGCCAGCCAGGACCATTGAGGATTGACCCTCTTTTATCTGCATAGCAGCAGTAGCCACAGCCTGCACGCCAGATCCACAGAGTAGGTTGAGTATGAGACCAGGAGTGCTCTCCTTGAGTCCAACGCGCAGACCGACATGACGGCCGAGGTAAATTGCGTCTTTGCTGGTCTGAATGACATTACCCATGACGACTGAGTCGATTTGATCTTTGTCGACGCCCGCGCGATCAATTGCGCCCTTTGCAGCGTGCACGGCCAAATCTGTGGCTGTTTGTGTGGCTAAACCACCGCCAAAAGCTCCAAACGCCGTCCTGGCTCCATTTACAATGACGATATCGCTCATTTATCAGCCCCTGAGTAAAAAATCCAACTTAGTAAAAACGCCTCTTGCCAACCGCAAAAATGACTTAATCATAAAACATCTATCAAGAGGATATAGCAATGACATGTTGGCAGGCTAAAATTTGCAAATCTAGTGCCTCGAAGGCTTTTGTAACAAATGGAGGGTCACACCTTGTCTAAGGTTGGTATACCGAAAGAGATTAAGGACAACGAGTACCGCGTTGCCATCACTCTGGCTGGAGTTAAATCACTCGTGAGCGACGGACACACCGTCTACATCGAGAAAAATGCCGGCGTCGGCAGCGGTATGAGCGATGACGAATACAAGGCGATGGGAGCGACAATTCTTCCTGATGCTGCCTCAGTATTTGGTGAGTCTGACTTGATCCTCAAAGTCAAAGAGCCTCAAGCACAAGAAGTGCCTATGCTCAAAAAAGGGCAATTGCTCTTTACCTACTTACACCTGGCTCCTGTGCCCAAACTGGCTCTGGATCTGGCTAAGACTGGTGCTACCTGTATCGCTTACGAGACAGTGCAAACCGAAAACGGTCAATTGCCCTTGCTCACACCAATGTCTGAAATTGCCGGACGTCTGGCAACTCAAATCGGTGCTAACTATCTCGAGCGCCCCATGGGCGGTCGCGGTGTGCTCCTCGGCGGCGTCCCTGGCGTAGAGCCCGGCGAAGTCGTCATCATCGGCGGCGGCGTAGTCGGCATCAATGCCGCTAAGATTGCTGTTGGTCTGGGCGCTCGCGTCACTATCTTTGATCTGTCACTGGATAGACTGCGTTATCTCGACGATATCTTTAACGGACAAGTCCGTACCGTATATAGCGTCGGTCACTATCTCGAAAACCTCCTGCCCCACGCAGACCTGGTTATCGGTGCTGTACTTATCCCTGGTAAGGCTGCTCCCAGACTGGTCACACGCGAAATGGTCAGCAAGATGAAGAAAGGCTCAGTCATCGTCGACGTCGCAATCGACCAGGGCGGATGCTTTGAGACAATCCACGCAACAACACACTCACAGCCTACATATGAAGTAGACGGTGTAGTGCACTACGGCGTAGCCAATATCCCCGGTGCTGTACCGTGGACCTCTACCCGCGCGCTCACAAACGCCACCATGCCCTATGCTCTTAAACTAGCTAAGCATGGCTACCAGGCTGCTCTCGATGATTCCTCACTCAAAAAAGGTATCAACATCCACGCTGGCGAAATCGTCCACGCTGGAGTATTGGAAGCAGTCGGCGCTCCTGTAGCAGCTGGCAAAAAATAACAGACTAGATTAGGGCCTAGCGCCTCAGTCTATATTGTTTAAAAACAAAACCGCATCGTGCCAATGGTACGGTGCGGTTTTGCTAAGATATAAGCCAAAATCCTTACTAAGAGTTTTTGGCGAGCATATGTCCAACCTGCAACTGGTCTCATGGAATGTCAACGGCATCAGAGCCGTCAGTAAAAAAGGCTTTTTTGAATGGTTTGAAAGCCATAGCCCTGACATACTCGGTTTGCAAGAGACAAAAATTGCTGCCGACCAGCTAAACGCGGAGTTAACTGAGCGCAAAGGATATAAGAGCTATTTTTCGCATGCTTTGAGAAGAGGCTATAGCGGTGTGGCTATTTACACAAAGCATGAGCCGATATCAGTCACCGAAGGCTTTGGCATCCCGCGCTTTGACGAAGAAGGGCGCACCCTGGTAGCTGATTTTGGTGACTTTATTTTAGCCAATATATACTTCCCAAATGGCGCAGCCAATGCCGAGAGGCTGGCTTACAAAATGGAATTTTATGATGCTTTTTTGAAGTGGTCCAAGAAGCAAGCTAAAAACGGCAAAAAGCTTATCGTCTGCGGTGACTTTAACACCGCTCACTACCCCATCGATCTGGCAAGACCAAAAGAAAACGAAAAAATATCAGGCTTTTTGCCAGAAGAAAGAGCCTGGATGGATAAGTTTGTCAAAGCTGGACATATCGATACTTTTAGAGCTTACAACAAAGACCCACATCACTACAGTTGGTGGCACATGCGCACGGCAGCGCGCGAGCGCAATGTCGGTTGGCGTATCGATTACTTTTTTGCCGCCCAGAGTCTGGCGGACAATCTAAATCATGCCACCATTTTGCCCGACGTCAAAGGCTCAGATCACTGCCCGGTAAGCCTCACACTGAGGATCTAAAAAAACACTCTTTGAATTCTCCCCCCAACTATAGGCACAGTTATCAATGAGTATCCCCACAATAGACAGCGGCAAAATCTGGGAAGACCGTACCACCAAAGAAATATTGCTCGGTATCACAAAAGCAAAAAAATCAGACTATGCAGTCTTGCGTATTGCCTCCCAAGGTCTGAGTATTGACGGTGAATTGCTAATCTCCAAATGCTCCACTATCCAGGGCGCAAAGACTATAGATCCGGAAGTAACAGGCTACACAGCAGTGCGAATATTGCTCTCAGTAGAAGAGGGCACTTATAGCTTGCTGGACTACAAAGAAGAGCCAGAACAAGCAGCTCACCTGGAGCAAGGACTAAAAGTCAGAATCAACCAGGTGATAAATGCACTACCTAACCTGCCGGATCTAGCGGAGCAATTGAGTGATTCAACAGCGACAGGACGCATGCGCGCCATAGCACCAGTGGAGCTAGAGCCAGAAGTCCCCGAGACAACCACAAAGAGTCCCTATGGTGCCGCTCAAATCAATCAATTTACCACTGCCGGTGAAGCAGAAAAAAAATCACTACCGGTGGTGCTGATTGCTATTGGTGTAGTTATGGTCCTGGCATTGATTGCCACTATTGCTGTGATTACTTTCAAACCGCCAGCTCCGCTTTAAAATACAAATCAGGGTGCGGCTACTCTCAAACTCATATACCTATTGCCGTAGCTGTCACCAGCTACGAATCTGCTCCTTCATTTTGTCAACTTCGCAGCCCTGCCGTTTTACATCGAGATATCGCCCTGCATTTAAGTATCCAGCGGCCAGACCGCCTATACCCAAGACAGGGGCTGAGTACCCAGCCGTAAACGGCGAGAGCACTACACCGCTGCCATATCCGATTAACCCTTCCGAGAGTGTACCCATGCCGTAAACTGCAGCTTTGCGCAGTGTCGAAACACTACACTCTGACTCTATCTTGGCGATTGCACCGGGCGCAAACTTAGGACCAAAAGCTTCCTTTATTAGGGCAGATTCCTTTTTAACTTCTTCCGCCTCGACAGCCTGAAATGCATCATTTATGGTGCCGGCGCCGGCCAATACACTTACCGATAGACCCAGTGGCGGTATAGCTCTAGCTACAGTAGCAGCAAACGGTGCTCTGGTGAGTGTCTCTGTTGCAATGACAGCACCCATCATAGCGGTCTTAGCTCCCTCTGACATAAGGCTGTCCTGATGCAGCTTTTGCAAGACTTGTTCATGCTCATTTTGCACCACACTGCCCTTGCTATCACCACTGACAGCCGCAAAATTCTCGCGCATCACTTGCTCCGACATATTATTTCCTCGCTGCGGCTTACGGCTTAAACATATGCTTTTATCCGTGCAAGGCGCGTGAAAGAATTAACGAATACTCTGACGCGGCAATACAAACCAAAAATCAGATCCTCTGGATGTAAGAGAATCCTTTACGGCGATACGACCGCCGTGCCCCTCGATAATCATCTGACAGATGGCCAGACCCAGACCGATGCCTTCTTTTTGCTTGCTGCCACTGGCCTGCACAAAAGGCTTAAAGATGGCATCAGCCAGCTCAGCAGGCACTCCTGGCCCTTGATCGATTACATGCAATTCAACACTTTGCGCATTTGCTTTGCCTTCGATTTTGATGCGAGCACCATCAGGCGAAAACTTTATAGCATTGGATAACAAGTTTAAAACTGTCTGCAAAAGCTTGTCTTTATCGCCATTTATAGTGAGACTCTTGTCAAAACAATCAATTTTAATTGACCGGGCTGTGGCAAGGCCCTCGACAAGACTGACCGCCTCTCGAGTAATATCAAGCAAATCTACTTTGCCCATAACCAGCTCTAACTTACCGCTCTCAATCAGTCTAAAGTCGAGCAAATTGTCCACCAATCTAAGCAAGCGATTAACAATTTTTTGAGCGCTGAGGAGTTCTTTATGGACACCATCAGACAAATCACGATGATTGAGACAAGCGGCCCCATAGAGCGCTTGCATCTCAAGCAGTGGTGTTTTGAGATTGTTGCTAATGAGCTCTATAAAATCATCTTTGAGCCGCTCAATTTTGCGCTCCTCAGTGACATCTTTGACCACACAAAAGAGAAGCTGATCTAGATCGGACCAGAGCACCGACCACTGACTCTCAACGATAAAGCCCTGATT
Organism: Candidatus Obscuribacter sp.; assembly: GCA_016718315.1. Taxonomy (GTDB): domain Bacteria; phylum Cyanobacteriota; class Vampirovibrionia; order Obscuribacterales; family Obscuribacteraceae; genus Obscuribacter. Next base: position 841,574 of record JADKDV010000002.1, read on the forward strand.
GTCCACCAGACGCAGCTCAAAACGAGCTGGAGCCTTGGACTGGCGTGCCTGACGTAACATATCGTCGGCATGCATACGGTCGTCGATACAAGTTACGTCAAGGAGAGACTGACCGATTGCAAGCACACCACTAGCACTCTCATTGACCTGCACAAAAATACCGTCACTATCTATGACACAGATCATCTCAGCAGCATTAGCAATCAATGAGCGCTCAGTGCCAAGCAAGTGATAAACAGCATCAGCCACTTGATGTAATTGCCTATCAAGAGCCGCTAACTCATCAGTACCAGACAACGCTGGCAGTAGTGGTTTTTGCAATCCAAGCAAACGACTATTTTGGCGGATATGCAGCAGTGGTGCTGTTATGCTCAAGCCCCAGAGACGACCGAGCAAAAGAGATAGAGCGATACTGACAGGTACACTCAAACCTAAAAGAATAGATAAGTATTGCTTACTCTCTTGTAATTGCGGAGCAAAGAGGGCACGAGACTGCTCAGTTGCCACGATTGCCTGAGTAGACTTTTGAAAGGCTGTGATCTGAGCATAAAAGGCATCGTAACCATTTTGATCCACCTTGGCCCAGTGCCTCCGACCCAGACTCTGCTCATGCAATGCCCATTCTAAAAGGCGAATAAATTCATTTGTGCACTCTTTAAGCGCTCTGATATTGCCGCTTTGCGCAGGATCATCAGCGGTCAAATCAGCAATATTTTTTACCCTGACTCGTAATTCAGCACAGCACTTGCGTGTTGTGGATGGATCAAATAGATCCTCAAAATCGCTATTAATGTTAATGGCATAGTAGTCAGACATCACTTTACGCACCATCTCCAGGGTCTGACTGACCACTTCTTTGGAGCGAGAGACATTCTCCAGCTTTTTATAAGTCTGATCTAGCTCAAGGCCAAACCAACCAGCCAGACCAATTTGACAGCACAAAGGAATAGTAGCTACAGCCAGAGTACTTTTGAGGAGCTTCATAGATCGTCCTCCTCATTAGCTGTAGCAAACCCGCCAGGCAAGGTAATACAAAAGCAGGTGGTTGTTGCACTGCTACTGGCGACATAAACATCGCCTTTATGGTTTTGAATAATGGCGCGGGCAATACAAAGAGATAAATTAGCAAGAGGATCGGCCGCTGGATGAGCCGCAGAAGCACTATAGCGCTCAAAAAGGAGCTGCTGCTCAGACAGCGGTATGACAGGTCCCCGGTCGGCAATTGTGATTACAACATCAGTGCTTTGCTGTTTGACACTAAGCATAATCGACTCACCACTATTAGAGCGGCCGATACAATATTTGAGCAGACCAGTGAGTGCGTCCACCAGGCGCTCACTCTCTCCCATGACAAATGCATCATCACCAGGTCCTTGCAATTTGATACCACGGGCGCTGGCTAGCTTTTGGACATTGTCTTTTGCTCTGGCTAGTAGATTGTATGCATGGATACTCTCGCAATCCAAACTGAGCTGACCAGACTCCAATCGGTCCAATTCCAGTAGTGCGCTGATTAAGCTCGTAAGCCCCTTAACCCTGTCATCGATTACCGCCAGGTCTTGGTCCAGAGAGGCAGGCACTGGTCCTCTTGCGCCAGCTTGCAGCAGAGACAGACCGACACCAATGGATGTAATTGGTGTACGCAGATCATGGCTGAGCACTGCAATAAAATTGTGGCGCAGACGCTCAGCTTGTCGTAAAGCTGTGACATCCCGTGCAATACAAGCATAAGTATGATCATCACCCGACCAGCTTACCGACCAGGCAAAATGGCGTGTTAAACCATCACCGCAGACAACATCGCTTTCAAACTCACCACCAAAATCATGCAATTTTGTTGAGTCAAATTTGGCTTTGATATCACTGCAAAGAGAGACCAGAGACTTACCTATGAGAGCATCAGGCTCATAATGCCAGAGTTTTTTTACAGCTGGATTGATATTGAGTATTTTAAGTCTGGTATCAACTGCGCAAATTATCTCGGCAGCATTATCGAGGACAATAAGCTGCTGACGGCGAGCATTTTTTATAAATGCACTGGTATCATGCAGCGCCAGATCAAGATCTGCTATTTCATCATGACCAGGATCTAAAGGCAATAGCTCCTTATCTAGAGCCAGGCTCTGCATATTGTGAGCAAGTTTTGCAAGTCTCTTTACCAGATCAAATGCAAACAAATAGACAAAAGTCAAAGTGAGAATAATAGCCAGAGTTACTATAATGACCAGAGTCAGCTTAATGTTGTTTTGTACAGTGGTCAGAGTGGCCGGCTCAAGATCCCTGGCTGACTTTTCGAGTTGCACGATAGACTCAGAAAGATTTTGAAAGGCGATGCCTGTTGCAAAAAGCTCGCTGCGCATATATGTAATGTGCCGTGCCTTTTTATTGCCAGTTTGACGCAGATAAATCTCGGTCTTATCGATTAAGCGGAGGATACTGGCACGCAGAGCATCGGCCTGCACTACTACTTCGGTGCCACAAACAAGATCACCGGCGGCTACTTCAAAGCTTTGGTCATCCTTAAGCTCAGCTCTGATTTGATTTAGCCTGTTAATCGTCTCAACAGCATTGCCACCGACCGGCAACTCACGTATGGTGAAAATTAATTGCGAACCCTTACTGGCAGCCTTTTGCAGTTGGATCAGAATGTCTCTTTGTTTATCAAGCTCTTTGATATGAAGCTCAGCATCCGACAAAAAATAGATCAACCCGCCTACACTTATCAACTGCAAACAGATCGGTACCAATACAAGTATCAGTCCTTTTTGTCTTGCCTTTAAGTTAGCAATGAATTTCAACTCGACGCCACATTTTGCTTTGATATTGCAAGGATTATGTTACCAGGCTTAAAGTGAGTTTCAGGTATAATTGACGCAACGCGGGGAGAAGAGTTTTTGGCTAAGATACTACTGGTCGAGGATGATGCCCAACTGGCATCAAAACTCAAAGAATGGTTTGCCCAAGAGGGACATCTATTAGAAGTGGCTGCCAGTGGCGAAGATGCGCTGCAATTATTCAGCGGCTTCCAATACGAAGTACTGCTCCTCGACTGGACATTGCCTGGTGTAAGCGGGCTCGATGTGTGCAAGAGTTATCGCAAAAGCGGCGGGCTGGCTAATATTATCTTTCTTACTGGGCGCGGCGACATTACCGACAAAGAAGAAGCACTAAACTATGGCGCCGATGACTATGTCACTAAACCATTTGACATAAGAGAGCTGGCAGCCAGAGTGCGCAGCGTATTGAGGCGCCCATACACTCTTTTGCCAAATGAGCTAACAATAAATGGGCTCGTCCTGGATCTAAAGTCAAACACCATCAAGTACGCCGACAAACAAGAACATCTCACCAATAAAGAATTGTCTTTGCTTGAATTTTTGATGCGCAACCCCAATCGCATATACTCATCACAAGAGCTAGCCAAACTCTTGTGGCCTTCTGACAACGATACAACTGCCGAGACGGTACGCAGCTGGATGCGCAATTTGCGCACTAAGATAAGCACGGTCACTGACACTACCATCATCAAGACCATTCCAAAGAGTGGCTATCTCATTGAGATCAATTTGCCCTAGCGTTTAGGTGGCTCAGAGTCATAATAAAAATCCTTGACCGGCTTGCGTCCGTTCTTTAACTGTTCCTCGCCATTATCTTTGCGAGGTGTCCAGCTATCAATGATGGTTCTTTCTTCGGGCTTTGCTTTAGCCTTGATACCTGGTGATACATAGTCGTCAGACGGACGGGTGACAGGCTTGGGCTCACCATCGAGGAGAGACAATAATCTATCGGCACTGGGAAAGTCGGCAACCATCGGTTTTATATCTTTAGGTTCAATTTTAGGACGGATTGAAGCAGCGCTAGACATCTCACTAGCAGCTTCGTCGCTAATGCGTGTAGCTGGTCTGTCATAGCCTTCCGGTCTATATTGTCTGACTTCGTCCATTGTTTAACACCTGCGGTTGGGGAACACAATCAAACTACCTTGACATGAGTGCAACTAGCGTGACAAAAACTTTTAGCAACTGCGTCAATTGGCGTGCAATTGTCGTGAATGCGGATTTATCGCTGCGCCAGTATGCGTGCAATTAGCGTGAATACGGAGACTAACGCTGCGTCAATTTGCGTGCAATTAACGTGAATGCGGAGGCTGACCGCTGCGCCAGTATGCGTGCAATTACCGTGAAGCAAAACTTGCGACAGCTAAATAAACGATCGTGCAAATCAAGTGATAATTGATTTTATAGCTCCGTCAGTGAGCGTGCAAATCAAGTGACATTGCGCTAGCGCTAAATGTGCTCGATCGCAAAATAACTAAAGGCAAACTACTAGCGACAGGCGCACCAATATAGGTGCAAATTGCATGAAAGAGCTGGCTACGATAGCTAAACCAAATGAGATTGGAAAAAGTATGCAAAAGGCACCATAAATCAATCGCGATAACTTTCGTGCAAATGTCGTGAAAGAGCCATCCAAGCCACTTTTACTACTTGTATTGAGCCAGGAATATTTGCTAAAGCTTTAACTGTATCTATTTAAGCGTCCCGGGATTAACTAAACCCTCAACCAATAAAACTAGCCGATTGAAGTTCAAATACCTTGGTGCCCGGGCACCAAATAGACTATCAAATCAACACTAGCGCAAGGGAACTATTATGGGCCGCATCTATTTATACATGCTGATCCTGGCCGCCCTCGTGGTCATCGACGTGCTCGTTTTTACCAACTACAACGGCACAACAACGACTGCAACTAATGTCAACATAGGCATGATAATACTCGTCATTGCTCTGTGCAGTCCGATGTTGTTTGCGCTCAGATATGCTTATCCAGTCTTTGAACTGCACCGTCATCTGCGCAGTGCAGAGTTTGAACTGATGGAAAAGTATGCACGCTGGCGCAACTCCGATGGCGGCGCAAACAAAGTGCGCGGCAATTTGGAACTCTTTGAAGAGCTGACAAAACCGACAATAAAGATCAATGATCAAAAGATCCAGTCAGCAATGATTGGCATAACTCATCCTCCCGTGCACATCTTCGAAAAACAAGCAGACGCTGTATATCAGTCACGCATTACAGAAACAGACAAAGCATCGACACGCAAAAATGCCGTGAGACTGAATGCTTCAATTTTGAGACTTGTTCTTTTCGGTTCGCGCGAGGTCGCACAACAAAAGGTGCAGTCACTTAAAGTCAGCGACAGGGAGCAACTAACCACAAGCCTGGCGATCCTGGCAGAGAGCAGACAATTGACGACAACGGTCAATTTGATGTTAGTCAAAATGATCTGGCATCACCCTGTAAACATCACCTTTGACTCATCTGGAACTATCTTAACAGGGCAAGCGGCTCTGGAAAGAATGGCCACCCTGTAATAGTCAGGCATGAATAGCGCTTACAAAAGCACTATTCATGCCACTTCAATGCCAATTTTCATTTTGCAAGCTTCTACTACCACGCATAGCAGTCCAGAAGGACAAACAGTAAATTAGACAATCCAACTATCATTTTGGAGCGTTATGGCGATAATAGTAAAAATTCATTCTATAAATAGATCAAGGCATCTTTCAGGAGCACTGGCCAATGCAAGCAAGAAGCACCAAGGGCAACTCAATGGCAGAGTTTGGACCAGCCCTCTGTGTTATTTTGATCTGCTTTTTCTTCCCTATGCTCAATATGCTATCGCTTGGTATTGCCTACGGCGACTGTATGGTCCTTAATAAAAACCAGGTACAGGAAGCAGCTCTCATCGACTGGAAAGATGCGCGAGATCCGCAAGGACCAATCTGCAAAGGTATAGTCGACCAGTGGCAAAATGGCATGGGCAACTTGGTCAAAATGCCCAGCGCCCCTGTTACCACAGTCTCTTATAGAGATGGCGAAACAGCTCCAGACAACACAGTCGACAAAATAGTCAATGTTCAAACCACAGTAACTTGCAGCCCTTTTCTAACGATTCCGCTGCCTGTGGTCAACGTACCCGGCATTAATGGCCCGATGGTATTTACTATAAATTCCGAAAAATTGATGGAAAACCCTGATTATGCCGGACCGCAAATAGCAGCATCGTTTGCCGGACCTGGTGGCGGCGGCGGTGGCACGGCAAGGAGTGCGCCCCCTCAAGGAGCACCGCCAGTACCTAATAATCCGCCCAGCTCGGCTAGTCCAGCTGGACCTGCCGGTCCGGGTGGACCTCTTGGTCCTGGTGGCCCTGCTGGTCCTGGCGGTCCCAGTGGTCCCGGCGGTCCTAGTGGTCCCGGTGGTCCTAGTGGCCCTGGTGGTCCTAGTGGCCCTGGCGGTCCGGCTGGTCCCGGTGGTCCTAGTGGTCCCGGCGGTCCTAGTGCCTCGGCGGTCCTGGTGGTCCTGGCTGGTCCTGGCGGTCCCGGCGGTCCTAGTGGTCCTGGCGGCCCGGCTGGTCCCGGTGGTCCTAGTGGCCCTGGTGGTCCGGCGGTCCCGGTGGTCCTAGTGGTCCTGGCGGCCCGGCTGGTCCCGGTGGTCCTAGTGGCCCTGGTGGTCCGGCTGGTCCCGGTGGTCCTAGTGGCCCTGCTGGTCCTGGCGGTCCCGGTGGTCCTAGTGGCCCCGGCGGTCCTAAAGGTCCTGGCGGTCCGGCTGGTCCCGGTGGTCCTAGCGGCCCTGCTGGTCCGGCTGGTCCTGGTGGCCCAAGCGGCCCTGGTGGTCCCAAAGGACCTGGTGGTCCGGCTGGTCCCGGTGGTCCTAGCGGTCCTGCTGGTCCTGGCGGTCCTGGTGGCCCAAGCGGCCCCGGTGGTCCTAAAGGTCCTGGCGGTCCCAGTGGACCTGGCGGACCGAGTGGTCCCAAAGGCCCTGGCGGTCCCGGTGGTCCAAGCGGCCCTGGTGGGCCCAAAGGTCCTGGTGGCCCAAGTGGACCCGGAGGTCCTAAAGGTCCGGGCGGACCTGGCGGCCCCGGTGGTCCCACAGGTCCTGGTGGCCCGAACGGTCCTGGCGGCCCCGGTGGTCCTGGTGGTCCTACAGGTCCTGGTGGTCCCAGTGGCCCTGGCGGTCCTAGTGGCCCTGCTGGCCCAGGAGGTCCATTTGGGCCTGGTGGTCCTGCTGGTCCTGGCGGTCCAGGTGGTCCCAGCGGTCCTGGCGGACCGGGCGGCCCCTGGCGGTCCAGCCGGCCCAAGCGGCCCTGCTGGCTCCGGTCATATAGGCGGTTAACTGCGCACCACTGGTAACACCACAGTCTCTTATTGCCTGAGGGCTGGACGTACTCTACCCCTTGAGGATGATACGTACGACAAATGCCTGGTCCATAATGATTCCATTTGATAAGGCAACACAAATGGAATCGGCTTGCGCCAGGTGCAAACAAATATGCAAAAAACTTGAGGCTGATGACCAGCCCAAGCACTATCTCTTTTGCCACTTAAGGCCTGACCAAGTAATCAATATTGTCGATGCAGTGACCAGGGACTCTCAAGGCAAGTTTTTGCATATTATTGACACTGCTCACAGCGACGGTCATCAATTTGCAGTAATGCTCAAAGCTATCGATCCAGCGCTCAATACCGAATTTGAGCAATGCATCGTCTTTATCAGCCAGGCCTGTTACGACGCCGATGGCTATACCGATATGTGGATACGCTATGGCATTCCGTCTGACTGCTGCCATTCGCTAGCGGTCGTAAGCGAGCTGACACTGCTTATCGAGCATATTTTGAGCAAATTATTTGAAGCAGACAAGCTGGCTAAAGAAGTCTCTTAAGACAATCTCTAAACTCTCGTACTCGAAAGATCACAGTGGCTCAGAGCTGACGATTGTGGTCCAGGCTGTCTTAGCAATAGCACCGGGCAAGGTGCAGCACAGAGCACAGCAAGGGCAACACTACCAAGTTTTGGACCAGCAAACGGCGCATGACTGCCAACCACAATTAAATCAGCATCCCAATTAACAGCGGTATCGATGATTATTTGCTTGGCGTCGCCTTCTTTTACTTCTTCCAATACATTTGGATTGTTGAGTGCCTGACTGAGTTTACTAGCTAGTTTAGCCACTGTACCTGTACGCTTAGCAAGCAACTCCAGATACATCTCCTTAAAGCCAGGCTTACCTAGACGACCAAGCCATGCCGGTCTACGCACCACAGACAAGAGCTTGAATTGAGCAGGAGGAATCCACTCATGTTTGCCAACCATATCGATTAATTGCTCAGAGAGTTCAGTTTCATCGAGAGCAACAATAATCTTGCGTGGTTCTTTTTCTACATAGATATCGGCCAATATGTCGACAATAGTCTCTTTGGGCAGAGCACTGGGATTGACCTTTTCCCAGATTTTGGCGGTCTTAGCATCAGGACGCACAAGCATTACCGGACAGGGAGACTCGCATAAAAGCATGAGCGATACACTACCCAAAACCAGTCTGTTAAAGCCACTACGTCCATGAGATCCAGCCACAATCAATTCCGCACCCCACTGCTCAGCGGTGGTCAAAATCTGTTCTTTGACATGACCTGTAAGCACCGAGGCGGTCACCGATACACCAGGCAAAGCAGATTTTATTGACTCTGCTACTTGCTCTACCACATGATGTGCTTCGCCAAGCAAGTACTCGGTGGACGACTCCATCATCTGACCAAAAGCTACCGGCGGAAATTCTTCCAGCAAAAACGGCTCTATTACAGTAATTACTTGAAACTCAGCTGCTTTTGGCCATTGATGCTGAGCAATGAAGTTGACGATTGCCGAGGCAAACAATACATCTTCGACGGGCACCAGAATTTTCATACAGATACTCCTGTAATCATCCATCAGGACGATCACTAATCCTTTTGACTATTTGACTGTGGGATTGTCCTGTCTTACCAGCGGCCGTCAGCGCCTTCGTAGCCCCAACGAATCAGGCAATACCCGAAGCAACCCAGGCAGAGTATGACCAACAAAATAACTACAGCAATAATGTCCAACATGATAGTCGCCTCAATTACACCACTTACTTTGGCACTTAAATAGATTGCCTACATCCACCAAAAGTCGTATTACGCTATCGACAACAATGACCATTCATGCCAATACTGCTCCGGAGTACTCTGTGCACAAAAATAAAAAATCAGCAAAGTTTACCCCATGGTAGATCTTTCTAAATCGTCCATGCTATATTTAACGATATGGTTAAGCGACAATCAGAGCAACGGTCTTACCATGGGGAGCAGTAAAGATGTTTAAAAAAATAGCGCTGACAGTAATTGCCATAACAGGCATCGGTGTCGCCGTCGTGCTGGCAATGGCTGCGGCCAAACCAGACAACTTTAGAGTCGAACGCAGTACGACCATTAGCGCGGCTCCAGACAAAATATCTGGCTTGATCTCTGATTTTCATCAGTGGGATAAATGGTCCCCCTACGAAAAACTCGACGCCACCATGACTCGTCAATTTAGCGGCAAAGAGTCTGGAGTTGGCGCCATTTATGAATGGACTGGCAACGATAAAGTCGGTCAGGGCAAAATGGAAATACTAAAAGTCACGCCCGAAAAAATCGAGATCAAACTGGACTTTATCAAACCGTTTGAAGCCTCTAATACAGCTGAATTTTTATTGCAGCCAGTAGCTGGTGGCACCAAAGTAACCTGGGCAATGTCAGGCAAGTCTCAACTTTTTTGCAAAGTTATGGACGTCCTCTTTACCATGGACAAGATGTGCGGCACTGATTTTGAGACCGGTCTGGCCAATCTAAAAGTTGCCACTGAAGCAAAGGCAGAGCCCCATGGTTAAACATTATTCCGAACAACTGGACCGTACTTTTTTTGCCCTTTCGGATCCGACAAGACGCGCTATCATCGGCAATCTAGCTGCAAAAGAGCAGTGCTCCGTACTGGAACTAGCCGAGCCTTTTAACATGTCTTTGCCTGCTATCAGCAAGCATCTCAAACTTTTAGAAAACGCCAATTTGATAACGCGCAAGCGTGAAGGGCGAGTGCACTATTTAAAACTTTGCGGAGGACCTATGTCGGAAGCAAGTCTCTGGCTCGAAACATACAATAAATTTTGGACAACGCAACTGGATGCATTTGAAGCTTATGTGATGTCAAAACAATCTGGAGAACAAGACAATGACAGCAGTAAAGAATCACCCTCTGGGTCTGGAACTAAAAAAGACGATTAAGGCACCACTGGAAGTGGTCTATAAGGCCTGGATCGAACCAGAACAGATGCAAAAGTGGTTTGGCTGCGATCAATGTCGCGGTCTTAAAATCGCCCAGGACTTCCGCGTCGGTGGTCAGTATAGAGTTGACATGCATCTGGCAAACGACACTATTATGACCGTCTTTGGCGAATACAAAGAAATTATCCCCAACAAAAAAATAGTTTATAGCTGGAGCAATAACTTCCCCGAAATACCAGCAGACAATACAGAAGTGACTGTCGAGTTTAGCTTTAACGGTGAATCCACCGAAATCATTCTCAAGCATGTCAACTTCCAGTTTGAAGAAAGCGCCACAAGCCATACATCTGGTTGGAGCTTTGCTCTGGACAAACTGAGCAAAGTATTTGCCAGCGCCTGATTGATGCCATACCAATGCGCCACTTAAGCAGGATCACATCGTGGTCCTCCTTAAGTGCGCCCAGTTTTTAAACCACACACACCAAACAAAAGGAAAGACTAATGAGCACCATTTTAGAGACAGCAAAAACAATCTATGACGCTTTTGACAAAAAAGATCTCAAAGCACTGCCAGGGCTAATTCACCCAGACTATGTAGGCATAATGCCTGGTATGACATTTAAAGGTATTGATGCCATGATCCAATGCACGGAACAATGCCCATTTACAAACCACAGCGAGAATATCACCTACATCGTTGAAGGCGACAAAGTGGTGCGCATCTGGGACATGGTGGCAACAGCACCAGTAAGTTTCCGCCTGCGTATGATGGAGCTAATGCACATCAAAGACGGCAAAATGTTCTATACCGAGACAGTGTTTGATACAAATGCCTTCCCAGCTGAAGCAAAAGCGCTTTTTGGCAGCTGCGAAAACACCACTGACAAAAAAGAAAAAGCGCTATCTAAATAGTTAGCCTTTACCCAACATATGCTTGAGCGCTGGTGCCAGTTCGCCGTAGGCAAACTGGTATCCAGTCTGCTTTAGCTTTTGCGGCAGTACTCTTACCGATGCTAGCATCAGAGCGTCAGCCATTTCTCCATACAGAGCACGCAACATCACGGGCTTTACTGGAGCAATAGCCGGGCGTTGCAAGACTCTGGCAAAGGCATGAGTAAACTCAGCGTTGGTGACGCATTGCGGTGCCACCACGTTAAACGGTCCGCTCACACTCTCCTCCACGATGGCGTGATAAAGAGAGCCAATCACGTCCTCCATGGCCACCCAGGGGAAGTATTGCTTGCCACTACCGACGACACCACCGCCACCGGCCCCAAAGATTGGCAGCATTTTAGCCAGTGCTCCACCTTTAGGTGTCAAAACTGCGCCAATACGAGCAAAGCTGACACGTACAGGACTGTCTTTGAGTATCTCAGCGGAGCCCTCCCAGTCGCGACAGACATCTGCTAAAAAGCCCTCACCAGCATTACTATCCTCTGTTAGAGGCTCAACACCACGATTGCCGTAGTAGCCCACAGCCGAGGCAAAGACCACGGTGGCAGGCGGTTTTGGCATAGCTTTAATGAGCTGGGCTAGATAAGTTGTACTCTTGATGCGGCTTTCGTATATGGCTTGTTTTTCGCTAACTGTCCATCTTTGATTGGCTACATTGTGCCCACCTAGATGCACTATGGCATCGAGATCACCAGGCAACTCTTGAGCAATTGTGCCAGCCTCGGGGTCCCACTTAAGCTCACCAGTACCGTCAGATTGTGCAGTACCACTTTGAGGGCGGCTCATAGTAAGGACAGTATGTCCTTGCGAGCGCATAAAAGGCACAAAAGCACTGCCCACAAGACCGGTTGCTCCAGTCACCAGTATTTTGAGGGGGCGCTTACCGTAGCGCTCCTGTAACTCCAGATCGCGACGCATCAAAGCATGACGATAACGGAATAACCGGGCCAGCTCGGACTTAATATATAAGGCACCACCGATGCGACCGAGCAAACCCAGCGGCGGCAAAAACTCGACATGATCAACTAACTCAGCACCGACAATGTGACCGTCACTATCCACCACATCTTTTACAGCATGTAGCTGCTGCCAGTAGGCAAAAGGCCCAGCAATTTGATAATCACAAAATTGCTCGTCCTTTATGTAATCTTTGTGACCGAGTACCCAGGGAATACCAACTGGTCCTTGATGAATTACCAGTACAACCCGGGATCCGTCCTGAATGCCTCCGGAACGCTCGACACATTCCATATTGACCCAAGGTGGAGCGAGCCGCTCAAAAGCGCTGGGTGCTTCATGCCAGGCAAAGACCTGATGTCTACTGGCAGCCAGCTTGATCTTTGCTTCAAATACCAGTTTTTTCATTCTCACTCACCGCGATTTCTTGAGGTCTATATAGATAGCCTTTAATTGGCGACATCTACTTAACAAGATGTCCTCTTTAACTATGTCCACATTATGTACTGGTTTAAAGCCGGTTAGAATATTCATTGTGAAAGTAACCTATTGAAAAACCCATGACATCTGGGTGGAAACAGGGAATCAGCAGTGTCGACAAATAAAGAATGGGATAAGTATTTCGCCCAGGGCTCTGAAGCCTTCGAGCAAGGCAATTTTGAGCTAGCCGAAACCATGCTCACCACAGCCCTCTCGTCAGCCGAGAGAGGTCAAGATGAGCTAATTACATCCACCAGCCTGGACAAACTGGGTGAGCTTTATTTTGAAATGGAGCGCTATGACCAGGCTGAGCCCATGTTTAAGCGGGCACTGGGCATTAGAGAGCGCCTCTTACCAGCCACTGATGACATGGTAGTTGCCAGTCTCAACAATCTTTCGGCACTTTACTTCTTCCAGGGCAAACATGACCAGGCTGAAGCCCCCTGCAAACGTCTTACCGAAATTTACGAAGCGGCGCTGGGCAAAGAACACGCCGAAGTCGCCACATCAGTAAATAATCTTGCTCTGATTTATGCCGCTCAGGGCAAAAATCGCGAGGCCGAAGAACTATTTAAAAGAGCCCTCTCCATCAAAGAAAAGGCCCTTGGTCGCGATCACCCTGAAGTAGGCGACATACTGCACAATCTGGCCAACATCTATATCAACGAAAACAGCTACGAAGAAGCTGAGCCAATCCTCTCTGAAGCTCTCGGTATCTTAGAGTCAGCCATAGGCTCTGATCACCTGGATTTGTTGCCTGTTTTGACATCACTGGCAGCAGTGGCACAGGCTAACGGCAATCACAAAGATGCCAGCCGCTATCTCGAGCGTTTGCTTGGTCTCAAAGAAATCAACCTGGCACCCAACCATCCCGAAGTAGTGGACTGCATCGTCAACCTGGCTGCGTCTTATCTCTATGAAGGTCGCTTTGCTGAAGCAGAAAGACTCTACAAGCGCGCCATGACCATAAGAGAGCGTCAAAAAGGTAGACAGAGTCCAGAAGTGGCCGAAATCATCGCCAGCATCGCTTTTGTGCACCAGTCAGACAATAAATATCTACTGGCCGAAAATCTCTACAAAGAAGCGCTCGCCATCTGCGAGACAGCTCGCGGCAAAAACAGTCCAGAAGCCGAAGCAAGACTCTGGGATCTGGCCTGTCTTTATCACAACAATGCCCGCTATCAAAAAGCTGAGCCGCTCTGGGAGCGTCTCTCCAAGATTCGCGAAGCCCATCTCGGGCTATCGCATCCAGATACACAATCTTGTCTCGATAGTTTGACTATCTGTTATTTGCAGCAGACCAAGTACAAAGAAGCAGAAGAATTGCTCAAAAAATTGACCGAATTGCGTGAAGCAACTCTCGGTCCAACTCATCCAGATGTGGCTGCCTGCCTCCATTATCTTGCAGAAATAATGAGACATGATGGTCGCTTCGACCTGGCAGAGACTAATTACAAACGGGCTCTCGATATTCGCACCAAGAGCCTCGGACCCAATCATCCTGAAGTAGCCCACTCCCTGGAAGGTTACGCCATGCTCCTGGCTGCCACTTACCGAGAAATGGAAGCCGAGCATATGCGCGTTTGCGCCCAGGCTATTCTAAAAGCCCATAGCTAAAGCGACCAAATTATTTGTTGATAGTGACGCTTTCTGAGGTTGTGGAAGCAGTCGCTACATCTGCGTTTAGCTTGGTCACATTTTTTTCCAGTACGTCTACATCAGGCTTTGGCCAGCCATGTGCTTCAGCACTATTGGTGGCCGCCATGAGACGGTCGCCTTCGGCTCTAAATACGTTAGCTTGAGAGTTGGTCATCCACCCTTTATCGACTGCTGTGTTGATTTTGCTTTGCAAATCACTGATGCGCTCGCGAAACTTAAGTTGCACGCCTTTTTTGGCATCGATAATCTCAACACTGCTACTGGAAGTAGAAATAGTAGTAGGTCTGGATGTGCTGCGCACCTCAACAGTCTCAATTGTGCTCACTGGAGAGGGAGCAGAAATGATCACAACATCCTCAGCAAGACAGGGCGCAAACGGCGCTGTCAGGGCAATCGCTGTCAGTAATTTTATATAGTTACGCATAATTCAAAGCCTATCCAATTAGTATTAATGCTTTGCCTCTGGCATAGCACTTAACTGACTGTCCTGCTGAGAGATTGGTTCCATGGTAGAGCTATTGCTCTTTAGCTTTAGCCTCAAGGGTGCTAATCAAAGTTGCTTCTCTTCTGGCTTCGTCTTCCATCTGCACCTTTTGATAGCCTTTGAGCAGATACCGATGAGCTTCAATCCAGCCGGGATATAGCTCAATTGATTTTTTGAGATTTTCCAGTCCCTGCTTTTGCTCTTTGTCCACAGTTGAGTCCATCTGGGCCCGACCAGCCACCATATAGGCTGGCGCATAATAGGGATTGAGGACGATGGCTTTGTGAGCAGCTTCTGTTGCTTGTTTGATTTCACCTTTTTTACTGGCGATTTCTGCTTGAGCTAGATAGGCAGGATAAGATTTGTCGTAAGTACTGACAGCGTGGTCGGCAGCTTTGGCGGCTTTGTCAGTGTCTCCTTTAGCTAGCTCAATGCGCGCTTCTTCTACATAGATGCGACTGGCCAGACTGGGATTGTCAGCTTTAACCGAGTCAGCCAGTGGTTCCACTTTTTTGATGGCAGCAAGAGCTTCATCGATTTTGCCTTCCAGTCTGAGACAGGCACTGTCATACAGACCATAAAGTGCATTATCAGCCCGGCTTTCGGTGGGCATCTTATCCAGCTCATGGCGAGCCATTTGAACCATACCAGCATCAATTAGGGCTTCGATCATGCCATACCTAAAGGCTTCTTTTTTACCGGGTGAGAGCACTTCGTATACAGCCAGCATAGAGCGCGCTGAGTTGTCGGTGAGGTCTCTCAACAGCTTGCTTTTAGCCAGCAAAAACGCATCATCGGCAGTGGCGCCTTTATTTTTAAAGCCGACCACTAGATTTTCAAATTGCGTAGCGGCCTCGCCATAACGCCCCTCATCAAAGAGCAAGCAAGCCAGAGAGCGCATCACATCCACACGGCCGGGGTCATCAGGGTTGAGACCGGGAGTAAGTTGTTGCAATGCCATAGCTGTAACAAACGCTGCTTCAGCCTTCATATAGTCGTCGTCTTCGGCATAACAAAAGCCCAGAGCAACCATATCTTTTATGGATGTAGGCACGATATTGAGAGCACGAGTGTATTCTTTAGCAGCCAGGACAAACTGACGCTTTTGTATGTAATAGGCACCCAGAGCGCGGTGGGGCGACGGGTCGGTCTGACTGAGGTTGGCCGATTCTTTAAACTCTTCAACAGCCTTTTCGTCTTTACCAAGAGCCAGGAGGATATTGGCATAGCCCAGATGCAAGCTGGCGTTTTTGGGGTGGCGCGCGATTTGCTCAGAGTATTCGCTGGCCAGGTCGTCATAGCGTTTTTCGGCAATCAAAAGTTTGTAGAGCTTTTCTCTGATTGCTTGATTTTCTGGATCAAAGGTGACAGCTTCTCTCAAATTATCGATTGATTTGTTGGTATTGCCGGCCTGCATATTGAGATCAGCCAACTCCACAAGCTCAAAGCTCTTGTCTTTAGAGAGGGCAACAGCACTGGTTTGGTCGATGATGGCACCGGGCAAGTCACCAGATAATTTTTTGGCTGTGGCACGACTGCGGTAGTACTTTGCCACACCCGGTTTGTCATCGAGGGCAATAGCCAGGTTAAACTCTCTAATTGCTTCTTTTAGACGCCACTGCTGACTGTATATCTGCCCCAGTCTAAAATGAGCAGCGCCACTTTTACTATTGAGCTTGATACCGCGGGTAGCGGCATCAACTGCGCCATCAAAGTCATTGCGAGCAAGCTTGATATCGATAAGCATCTCGCGCGCTTCAGTCATACGTGGGTCGATGCCTAAGGCCTCTATCAGGACTGCTTCGGCAGTGGTGTTATCCTTGAGCAGCTTTTGCTCAAGAAAGGCAATAGTACGCAGCGCCCAGGTAAAGCGGCTATCGCAATTAAAAGCCATGCGGGCGCGCTGACAGGCCACCAGAGATAGCCCCTTTTTGCCATCAACACAAGCCTGAGCAAAATGATAGAGACAATCGCTGGTGAGCAAATCGTAGCTATTTTTGTCGAGATCCATGAGCAGCTTTTGTGCGTCGTCATATTTGGATTGACCAACGAGATGCATGGCATCGACTATTTGACTGGCAATGGCAATTCGCTGTCCATAAGCGCTCGTTGTCTTGATGGGACTTTTAGAGTTTTCGCTTTTGACAGTGTCGTTAAGACTATCGAGTTCTTTAGACTTAGCCTGATACATATAAGCAAATGAGAGCCAGGCTTGCTGGTAAGCACGCTTACATCTTTGCGCCTCGCTCAGCTTGGTGATATCACGCTTATCCAGTGACAAAAGCTTATTGAGACGATCTGAGACTTTGAGCCATTCGCCGTTATTCATCAGAGTCATAGTCTGATTATCTATACTGACAAAATCACTCTTGGCGGCACTGCTCTTTTTGGCTGTCTTGCCACTTTTGGCAAAAGCGGCACTGGACTCAAAGTTGTGAGCGAGCAAGCCAGGTAATACAAACGACAGGGTCAAAGATAGAGCCAGAGCAGATAGTGGTCTAGTTGTTTTGGACATCGTTTCTTCCTAGTTTGCTTGTTTTTTCTGGACCAAATTCAAATAACGATAGCTGCATCACTTCATCCATAGGGATGTTGCGCATGCGCGGACCATCCAATATTTTGGAGGCAACACCTTTCTTTTCCATTTGATTGATAAGGTACTGAGCCCGGTCAATGATTGAGCCTGGTAGGCCAGCCATACGGGCCACCTGCACACCAAAGCTGCGACTGGCACCGCCCATAGTGACAGTTCGGATAAACTCTACTCGCCCTTCAAACTCTTTGACCAGGACTTGATAGTTGACTATCTGAGGAAAAAATCCAGCCAGACCATTGAGCTCATGGTAGTGGGTGGCAAAAATTGTGCGAGAGCGCGCTTCTTTAGCCAGGTATTCGGCCACCGACCAGGCAATGGCTACACCGTCATAAGTACTGGTGCCGCGACCGACTTCATCGAGCAATATCAGTGAGCGCTCAGTGGCCGACAGACAGCACTGAGTGGTCTCAGACATTTCCACCAAAAAAGTAGACTGCCCTTGAGTCAAATCATCCACCGCACCAATACGAGTAAAGATGCGATCGACCATGCCTACATGTGCTTCTTTAGCTGGCACAAAAGATCCCATCTGAGCGAGGATGACAATCAATGCCACCTGTCTCAAATAACTGGATTTACCAGCCATGTTAGGTCCAGTCAGGATAATCAACTGATGGTCATCACTTTTGCCATTGAGCCTGACGTCATTGGAGACGTACTTACCCATGGGCAAGATTTTTTCTAATACAGGATGGCGACCCTGTTTAATCACTAGATTGAGACTGTCGTCCACATGAGGACAGACAAATTTACGATCCTGGGCTACTTTAGCAAGCGACAAAAGAGCATCGAGATTGGCTAATTGAGTAGCTATCTTGTGTAACTCAGCGCCAAGAGTAGTGAGTGACTTCCTAAACTCGACAAACATCTTGTATTCGATATCTGACTCGTTCTTTTCGGCATTGAGGATTTTGGCTTCGTATTCTTTTAGGTCGGGCGTGATATAACGCTCGGCATTAGTGAGAGTCTGTTTGCGGATATAGTCTTCTGGCACAAGCCCCTGATTGGCGTTAGTGACCTCGATGTAATAGCCAAAAGTCTTGTTAAAGTTGACTTTGAGACTCTTGATACCAGTGCGCTCCTGCTCGCGTTTTTGCAGGTCCTCGATCCACTGTTTGCCACCGCCCAGTAGTCCTCTTATTTCATCGAGCTCGGCACTAAAGCCTGCTCTAAAAATGCCACCTTCAGTTAGCTCGCGCGGCGGGTCTTCGGCAATGGCGGCAGTGATTTTGTCTTTGACATCAAGCAAGCTCTGGGGCATGCTTTTGAGAGCACTCAGATAAGGACTGCGGCTGTTTTTAAGCAAGCCAGTTAATTCCGGCAGGACAGAGAGTGTGGCACCAATGGCGGTGAGCTCTTTGGGATTGACTGACTCGGCAGACACCCTCACAGCCATGCGCTCAAGATCACAAAGGCGACCGATTACAGCCGTTACTTGATCGCGCTTAAAGCTTGGTTCGAGTAATTCTTTAATAGCGTCCTGTCTGGCTTTAATTTGCTCCACAGACAAAAGCGGCTTGAGTAGCCACTTGCGCAACATGCGGCTACCCATGGCTGTTTCGGTCTGGTCAATAGCCCAGAGCAAACTACCATTGAGAGCACGGTCACGCGAGGTCTCGGTTAATTCCAGATTTTTGCGAGTATTGGCATCCAGCACCAGATAGCCATCTACTGTATAGGTAGAGATGCCTTCAAAAAACGGTCTCTGTCCGCCCTGAGTGCGCTCCAGATATTCCAGTACCGCGCCTGCCGCACTGATAGCCAGGGGCATATCTTCGCAACCAAAGCCTTCCAGAGTACTTACTTCAAATGTTTGCAAGATGCGTCTGCTAGCCGGCTCATGCTGGAAGTACATGGATGGGCGGCCCTTAAAGCGGTACTGATCGCTCACCAGTTCTGGCACTTCCAATACTTCGCGAGGCACCACTTCATCAGGTCCAGGCTTGTGCACACGCAAGGGTGCGAGCACTTCGGATGGACGCAAGCGACCAAGCTCCAGGATCAAATTTTCTTCGGAAAGCTCAGTAACATAAAACTCACCACAACTGGCATCGACAAAAGCCAGACCCCAGCGCTCACTATCGCGACCTGTGCCTTTGACGATAGCAGCTAGATAGTTGTTCTCGCGGCTAGGCAAAAGATGTGACTCTAGCACCGTCCCTGGTGTCAGGATGCGCTTTATCTGTCTTTCGATTGGTCCCTTTTGATCGCCGGCTACGCCCACTTGTTCGCAGATTGCTACCGAATACCCCTTAGCAAGGAGTCTGGCCACATAGGCTTCGTAGGCCCGGTATGGCACACCAGCCATGGGGCAGCGTCCATTGGGATAGTTTTGCTCCGGTCTGCCGGTGAGCATGATGTCAAGCTCGCGTGCTGCCACCTGAGCGTCTGTATCAAAAAGTTCGTAAAAATCGCCCACTCTAAAAAATAGCAAAGCATCAGGAAATTGAGCCTTAGCCTCCCAGTACTGACGCATCATGGGAGAAAGTTTGGGCTCGTCCTCAGTAGCTGAGGTGCTGGGCGGCACATTGTCAGTCTTCACTGTCATCCTCAGAGAAACACAAAAGTTGGGCTATCGTTTTAGATAGTCAATATTACCCGCCTTAGACGGCTAAGTTATTAAGTCTCTGGTAAACTGACTTATCACATATCTGTATATGTAAAGTAGGATCCATCTCGTGGAAGTCATGAAGAAAAAAGCCATTGCCACGTCCCCGCTAAGCTCGACAATGGGAGCTTCTATCCTGCCTCTGGCGCTTGCCCTTGTGCTCTCGGCTGGTACAGCCCTGGCCCAACCCAAGCCCGCGGTCAAATCAGCCAAACCAGCAGCCAGCGCTGAGAGCAAGCCTGCTGACAAGCCCTCCGACGACAAAAAGAAAGCTGAAGAAAAAGCCAGCACAGATAAAAAAGAATCTAAGCCAGCTGTCGAACTGCCAATTGAAAACGTAGTCGGCGTGCAAGCAGAAGACCTGGTCAGAGCCCCCAGCGACTATCTGGGCAAAAACATCCGTTTTACCGCTCCCTTTTTCTCCTTTAGCAATGTGGCGCTTGACTACAAGCCAGCCTTGCGTCAGTCCAAGACCCATTTTTCGTTTTTGGTATTGCGTCCAAATAGCCATGTGCCGCTCTCTGAGCTAAAACTGGCCATGCCCATACCAAAAGACGAAAAAGATCCGATGAGCAAAGTTATTGCCGGATTTAAAGAAAAAGATGAACTGGAAATTACTGGCAAAGTTTTTGCAGTAGCTCTTGATGAGCCCTGGGTCGATGTTTTACGCATTAAGAAGATAAAATCTGCTCCTGACGATAAAGCAGAAAAAGAAAAGACTGAGAAAGAAAAGTCCGAAAGCAAATAAGAGGTAAAGGAAAGCACTCATGGTTACTCCCGAATCAGCCGCTCAAGTCAAAGGGCTTTTAACTTCTCTCAATGGCAAACATGGCATCCTGGGCTGCATCCTGGTAGGCAGAGATGGCTCTGTGGTATCTACATCACTGCCAGCCGACGTGGACATCGCCACGATTGGTGCTCTATCAGCGACTTTGTTTTCAAACAATGATGTCTCTATCCAGCGTATGAACAGAGGCAATCTGGTGCAAATGACCTTGCTCACCGACCAGGGCATCCTGCACTTTTTTGAAGCAGCTAATCACTATCTAGTAGTGCTAACCGCTAAAGGCCAGCGTATTAACCTGGAAGGACTCATTAGATCTGTTGAAGAACAGGGTAAAACACTAGAGGGAATGCTGATCTAAGACTGTAAGCCAGGGAAGCGATGACGAGAACTAATTTGAAGTTGAGTAGCCGCCTGCCTGTCTGGTGTTTTAACACAAGTCTTGTGCTCTCTTTGGCCTTTACATTGACTCTGACAAACCCAGCTTATGCTGCCCGTTTTACAGATCTGTCAGGTAATTTTGCCGAAAAATATATCAACACCCTTTCTGATGATGGTGTTATAGCAGCCGAGCCTGACGGTAAATTTCACCCCTCAGATCCAGTCACCAGAGCCCAACTAGCTGACTGGATGGTCAAAGCAATGGGACTGCAAAACCAGTCAGTGCCCTCCACCCCCAGCTTTACCGATGTAAAACCATCGGATTGGTTTTATAAATCAGTCGAAATAATCAAGCAAAATAATTACATCGCTGGTTATCCCGATGGCTTTAGACCCAAGCAAAACATCCAGCGCGGCGAGATGATCTCCATTATCGCCCGCGGTCTAAACTCACCTACTCCCGATAGCGGCAGTATTGCCCGTGCTCTCAGCCGCTTTGGTGACAAAAACAAAATTCCAGACTGGGCTCGTCCAGGCATTGCTCAGGCAGAATTAGCTGGCATGCTGACCAGTAACGAAGCCTCCAATGTAAATGCCACAGGCATTGCCACCAGAGCCGAAACAGCAGCAATACTGGCACGCTTTTATGATGTCAAAGGCGATCAGGCTGTGCGCCAGGCCATATCCAATCCCGGTCAGGCAGCGGGCAATCAAATGGCTACTGCCACTCGCACACCATCTTTGGATTATCAAAACCAGACTCAGGGCTACCAACCCACTGGTTATCCCAGTCAGCCCGCCTTGCAGACCAATCCTTATCAGGTAGCGCAAAATTACAACCAGGGTAATTATCAGGGTCAAGTACAGATGCAGGGTGGACAACCCCAGTATCCACCACCAAACAACTATCCCAATCCCGGTCAGCCAGAGAGCTTTAACGCTCAGCCGCCACCGCAGTTTTATCAACAGACACCCTATCAACAGCCACCGCAGTCACTTTCGGGTCGAGTAGCAGTAGTGGGAGCTGGTACTCAGTTTCAAGCGACTTTGCGCAACAGTTTAGACAGCGGCTCAACCCAGGTGGGCGAGCCAGTCGAAGCCACACTCTCAAGCCCACTTTATGCCAATGGTCAGGAAGTCGTGCCAGCAGGCAGTAAGGTGATAGGCTCTGTCACCAATGTTATTTCGGCTCGCCGCTTTCGTTTTGGCGCCAATGGCAAAATTGATATCAAATTCAATTCAGTAGAGACCCCAGATGGTCGCAGATTTCCACTGTCGGCGTCGGTCAATGGTAGCGAAATCAGACTGACTGGTGGCACCACCGCCGGCCGAGTAGGCAAAGGCTTACTCACCACTGGTATTGGTGCTGGTGGCGGAGCAGCACTGGGTACAGGTCTGGGCGCTATCGTGGGAGCCATGTCTCATGGTCAGGTGGGCAGAGCAACCGGTATGGGTGCAGTATTTGGCACCGCTATTGGTGGCGGAGTGGGACTGGTGGGTGCCGGTGTACGCAAAGGCTCAGAAGTAATTATCAAATCAGGCACACCGCTACCAGTGCAACTGGACGAGTCGATGCAAGTGACTACTGGTGGTCCAAGCTATGGCGGTGGATATCCTCCTCAAGGTGGCGGCTATGCCCCTCAGGGCGGCGGTTATCCACCACAGGGTCAATACCAGCAGCCCCAATACCAGCAGCCACAATACCCGCCTCAAGGCGGTGGCTATCCACCTCAGGGTGGCAACAACAACAATCCTTACGGTCAATAGTTAGTTTTAGTCGCCGCCCCAGCGTCTGTGGCGTCTGCTAAATTCTTCGATGGCCTGATCAAAGCACTCTGGCGTAAACTCTGGCCAGAGCGTAGGTGTGACAAAAATTTCGGTATAGGCCGATTGCCAGAGCAAATAGTTGGAGAGTCTTTGCTCGCCGCCAGTGCGAATCAATAGCTCAGGATCGGGCATGCCACCTGTATATAGCTGACTGGAGATGAGATTCTCGTCCACTTGCTCCGGACTGAGCTTGCCTTCCTGCACCAGCCGGGCTATTTTTTGTACAGCGTTAACGATTTCCAGACGCGAGCCATAGTTAATCGCTACCTGCAAAGACAGCCCGGTATTGCCTCTACTGTCATGCATCGCTCTTTCCATGGAGGCTTTGAGCTTAGGTGGCACACTTTCTAATTGACCAATAAAGCTAAGACGCACATGATTGCCAGACAATTCGGCAAACTCATCAGCCAGGACTCGACCAAAAAGCTCAAAGAGATAATTGACTTCTTCTGAGCTGCGCTGCCAGTTTTCGCTGCTAAAGGCATAGACAGTCATGTATTTAAGCCCCAGGGCACCAACATGGCGGACCAGACGCTTGAGGCTCTTGACACCTTCCTGGTGTCCTTTGAGCCTGGGTATATGGCGGTTATCGGCCCAGCGGCGATTGCCGTCCATGATAATGGCCACATGCTGCAATGGCAGTGCCCCTGCAGCTTTTCCCGAGGAATTAGAGGCTGCCTCTTCTGTTTTTTTAGCCTTACTGAAGTTAATCCGGCTCAAACTATTTCTTCACTGCAACTTTTGGGCTGACTGAGACCATTTTACCCTCACTAGTTGCGGTATAAATGAGACTGACTACCAAAAGGAGTCCGGGGTGTTTTTAAAACCAACCTATTTAATTGATGGTGATATCACTGATGTCGATCTGGAAAAATTAAGCCAGGATGGCATCAAGGGACTTATCCTGGACTTAGACAGTACGATTATGGCGCCTCATTCAGCGGCTTTAACGGCAGAAGCGGCCCTCTGGTTAACACAGGCCAAACAAAAATTTCATATGGCAATCGCCAGCAATAACAAAAACGAAAAATATTTAGAGAAAGTGGGCCTGGTAATCGATATACCTATTATTGGTAGAGCAGCCAAACCCAGTCGTAAAGCCTTTAACAAGCTACTCAAAGACTTTGGACTGAGCGCTCATGAAGTGGCTGTAATTGGTGATAGACCACTAACAGATATCTGGGGCGGGCACAGGGCCGGTATGAAAACCATCCTGGTCCGGGTCCTCAAAAGCATGGAAGAGCCAGAGTGGAAGCGCTCAATCCGCAACCTTGAGCGGATTTTCATACGCCACAATTAAATATCACTCACAGAGAGCTGGACCTTAACAACCCTGTTGCAAGGAAGTGTTGTACTATAGGCCGGTCATTGCAGAATGTTTGTTGCGTCCATATAGATAGAAAGATTGAAAGCCCCCTTAATCCTTATTACAGCGGCGTTTTTGTTGACGGTCTCACCGGCTTTAGCTGAGCGTCGGCAAGATAAACTCTATATCTCATCTATACCGCAAACGACTTTGCCACTACAGGCAACACCGCCGCAAGCAAGCTTGCTCAATCAACCAGGTTATGGCCATTATCAAAAGGGTCTGAGCTTTAAACAAAAGGGTGACAGCAATCTCGCTCTGATAGAGTTTCTCGAAGCCAGTAAAGAAAACCCCAGACTGACTAAAGCATTTTATGAACAGGCTCTGATCTTCCGCCAGAAAGGCTTTAGCAAACTGGCTGAATCAGCACTTAATCAAGCACTGGCACTCGATCCGGGCTTTCAGCAAGCTCGTATATTGCAAGCTGCAGTCAGACTGGAGGCAGGCAATGTCGGTGGAGCCGCTAGCTCACTGAGTAAGTCTCTGGGTCTTGATGTCAAAAAAGGGCAGCCTCAAATAGAGCCCAAGGTCGAGACAAAAAAAACAGCTGTCAATGCCGTGCCCATAGCGGTCCAAACCATACCGGCAAACACCACATCTGGTGCGATAGACAACTGGACAGCCAGACTCAAATATCTCAATGAGCACGGCACATCCAGTCTCAAACCTGGTGAAGCCTTTATGTTTTCGGAAGAGACTGGCGAAGCCGTACTCTTTTTGGAAGACGGTAAAAAAATCAGAAGACATATTGCCAGTGGTCGCGATAACAGCGATCTGGTCAAAGAAAGACGACCTGAACTACTGGTGCCCAAAGAGTATGTCTACAAACTGAGTACTCAGGGCCGCATGATTGGTGCCACTCAAAGCGCTGTAGAAAGCAGTAGTGAACTGACCAGTGAAGTGGAAGTCGTCAAAAAGAAAAACAACAACTTTTTTGATCAAGACATTGCCGACAATCAATTTACGCGCAACCCCCTACCAGAAATGGAAGAAGCTGTCGACGAAAAACCACTAGCCCAGGTCCAGCCTGAGCTAAAAACTGCTGCCAGCGAAGCAGCCAAGGCACAGTCAAACCCAGAAGAGTTTGGCGAAAGCGATAAAAGCTTTGCTAAGAGCGGCAGCCTGACAGAACAGTTTGGCGTAGAAGCAATTGTGGAAAAGACTCAAAAGTTTTTTGGTTGGATGAAAAAAGCGCTGCACTTGCCCTAGGCTAGTAGCTGCTTTTGTAGACTATCAAGTCCGCCTTCAAGCCACTGATTAAACTTGCGTGGCTGCGTATCCATAAAATTGTGTCCAGCAATTTCAAATATTGTCAAAGTAGAGTCTGGCAATTTTTTGTGCATCTGCACAGAATAAATACAGGGAGCAACCGGGTCGAAGCGTCCTGCAGCGAGATGGATAGGGCACTGAATGCGGGGCAAATTAGTGACGTAATCCAGGTCTTTGAAGTTATACATGATTTGTTCTAAAGCGTGGCGCTCAGTGTTTATGAGAGTGCGCGGACGGAAGCCCCAGTTTTGATGGATATTGCTTTTTTTGATGACATCAAAGGTAGTGCCCATAAAGATTTTGAAGAAGAATGAAACAGGCTTGAGCACCCGACCGGGCAGACCGGCAGCAAAGACGGCAGCGACCAGTTCAGGATTGTTTTCGGCCAATGTGACACTGATAATAGCGCCCAGCGAATGTCCCAAAAAGACAGCCGGAAATTTGATATCACTGTTAGCAATTGTCTCCAGGACATCAGCTGTATGCACAGCTAAATCGGTAATCTCCAGTGGATCGCTGGTATCACCATGACCGCGCAAATTAAGTGAGTGACAGCTATGTCCTAGATTACTCAAAAATTCAATTTGCGGCTGCCACATCTTAGCTGAAGAACCTGTACCGTGAATCAGTACAACATCAGGTCTGCCAGCCACCACTTGGGCTGCATTTGTGTATTCCACAGAGAGCTTCACAACGACTCCTAGAGCTGTTGACCAGTTACACCCGTAGCATCGTCCACGACTTGCTTATCGAGATGCACCGAAGCCATACCAAGTATGGTGCGGGCAATATCATAGCAAGCGTTGACTTGATCGAGCTGGTGCGTTTTTGGCAGAGGAGCAGGCTCCCCGTCCGAGCGCAGGCGCAGGTTTTCGACTACAGGGACAATATCATCGGCTTGTTCGATAGCATAAGCTAGTCCTTGAGAGACGAGCATACGCGCGGTGCCTACTTCTTGAGGCATCGGCACACTGATCATATCGATAGCCATTGGTAGTCTTCTGGCGATCGCTTCAAACGATGTCAGACCACCAGCTTTAGTCACCATCAAATCACTGGCAGCCATAACATCCGACATATTATCGTGAAAAGGCAGCACCGCAGTTGGTATCTTAGAGCGCTGCGACTCACGCTTGAGCAACTCATAAAGATTTTTATTATGACCACACAAAAAGACCACTTGAATTTTACGGCGGACATTACCCAGCGCTTTGTATATAGCCAGCAAATTGCCTCCGCCAGCCCAACCAGCGTTAATACAAATAGTAGGCAGCTCGGCGTCCAGACCCAGCGATTGACGAAACTCCGCAGGAGTGACACCAGGAGTGGTGAGGAAATTAGGGTGGACAGCCATACCCATAACAGCAATAGAAGAAGGCTCAACACCTAGATCTATTAGACGCTGACGGGCTAGATCGTTGGGCACTATAGAGAGGTCGGCATCGAGACAAGCCCAGCCACTCCAAAAATCACCATTAGGATCGGTCACCACTGTGACCAGTTTGGTTTTCTTTTTGAGTCCGGTCTCTTTTATTGCTCGAGCTAAATACTGATTGCACATCGGATGCACAGAGACCAGCACATCAGGCGCTTGCTCGGCGACATAACTATTGAGATAGGGTTTGGTAATTTTCCAGCCAAGCTCACTGTCATTGGGCTTGCAGGTCTCAATCCACCAGTAGTAATACTTCATTGCACCTTGATGATGACGCAACAAATAATTGTACAGCTCGACAAATCGACGATTGATTGGATGCGACTTCTCGACAATGTTTTCGACAGTGACTGAGACTTCGCGATCCGGCTTTTGATCACGCAAGAGATTTTGCATAGCCGCTTCGATAGCTTCAGTGGCACTTCTGTGTCCACCTCCGGTATCCGAAAACATCATACAAATGCGGCTTGAACGGTTCTTTGAATTAGCTTCTGGCTTGAATTTCAAGAGCCTGGATCCTCGGTGTAGTGGTTACCAGTAAGGTGAGAGCCGCCTGGGGGCTTGTCAGGACAAAATTAGAATATCTGTTAAAATAAGAGGTCGCTATAATCGCAATATTAGTTCCCTGCTAGGCATAATGTACCATCAAAACCGGCATTCGCTAAGTCTTAGAGATAAGAACGTAAGACCAGTAAGCGGTAAAAAAAATTGGATGCTCGGCCTGGCTATCGCCTCCCTGCTTTTATCCGGCAACGCCCAGTATTGCCTGGCTAGCCCCTCGCGCATGAGTAGTCCGGCGGTGGAGCACGAGGCTGACTTGGCAGCCCAGTCTGTCTCCGGTCACTTTGAGTGTATTCCAGCAGGCAAGCGCCTTAAGCACCGCCCCACCGATGTAAAGATATACGAGTACGACAGAGAGCCCCTTGGCGACCGCAGCCCATTTCTCATGGTGCACGGTTTGAGAGGCGAATATCAGCCTTATTTTCGCTGGCAAAAGGTGTCAGAAAAACTGACAAAAAACCCCGATTTTAATGCTCGCTACAAGATTTATATGGCGCGCTATTCCACTCTGGACCGCATCGGATCGACTTTGCCCAAGTTTAAAGAAGCCCTCAACAGCCTCTATGAAATCGGGCAAAAGCGTCAGATATCGATGCTGGCACTGAGCATGGGGGGCAATCTTTCTTACGAAGCTTTTACAGATAAAGAAATCGAAGCCAAAGTCAAACTGCTTTTTACTATGGGTACGCCCTTTCATGGCTCTCCCCTGTTTTGCAGCGACTGGCTCGCTTACACAATTTATAAGCGACTATCTTGGCCCTGGAGTCGCATCGACCACAATTTGGGCACCAAACTTTATTTCCGCAAAAACCCAGGTCTCCAAGAAGACCTGATGTGGGATAACGCAGATGGTGCCATTCCTAATGTCGGTCATTTCTGGTCCAAACTGCCATTTGGTCCCAGTGGCAGACTCACCGTCCTTGATACCATGAACGAGCGCCTGGCTCGGGTCAACAGTATCGAGACTCAACGCAACAAGCTAATCACCTATGGTGGCTATATAGTCAATCCCTATATGGCACCCAGAGCCAAGAGATACGTCGAAACAGCGTTTATGTATCCGCTCTTTTTGATATCTACGACATTTCCGGCTCACTGTGCCAGAGAACATCCAGTACTGGATATGCTCAACCGCGACATCGCCAATGTACAAGTACCAAAATCAGTAGCCAAAATAGCTGGCACGCCTTTTGCTTATGTACTCAATGACGGTATCACCCCTGTATCCAGCGCCATATTTTTGCCACCAGATCTGGCCAAACAAAATTATGTAGCGCGCGAAGCCGACATCGAAAAATTGAGCGGCAAACTCAGTGTGGGATTAGCCAGAGTTTTTCGCAATGTCGACCACCTTACATTTATTGATGGTGTTAGACCAGTCAATCCACTGCAGGCCGCTTATAAAACAGCAGTCAAAGACGAGCTAAATCCTAAAGAAGCACCACGTGAGATTTTTGACTGGATGCTCTCCGATATCCTGGCTAGCGACGAAATCACTGGCAAGTTAGCCAAACGCATCCAGACTAAAAAGAGCGACAAAGAACTGGAAATCGGCGAAATCGATCCCAAGTCTGCTTGTGATCCTGTAACCAATCGCTAGTAAAAGTTCTTTCGTATCAATTGCGCAACTTTTTATTGACCAGATTTGGGTGCACCCTTAGCATGGAATAAAAGGAACCAAGAAAATGTATTTTGCCTCAAACAATAAGGACGACGATAACTGCCAGAGCCGGCGGTCAAGTTTGTCCATCTATTTTTTGAGCTAAAGAGCTAAGTAGTCAGACAATAAACTTTAGACCGCAACCAGTAGTTGCGGTCTTTTTGTTTTGAGGAGAGGTTATGTCACAGTTTGAGACCATACACACCGGGCAAAGTCAGTCCTATGCAGGACGGACCGTAGCCATGCATGGACATATCGCCAGGTTAAAAAACCTCGGTCAATTGATATTTCTCACACTGCGAGACGCCCGGGGCACTATACAACTGGTGGCCGAAGGTGAAGAAGTGCTTGCTGTATGCAAAACACTAGTGGTGGAGACACCGGTAATAGTCACAGGCATGCTCAGAGCTGCGCCAGAAAGCAATCAAACCGAAATGGCGCTCAGTAGTATAAGCCCCTTAACAGGGCAGCTAGAGCCGCCACCAGTCGAAATCGCCAAACAAAGCAAAATCGACAAACTATCACCTGGTGCTCTATTTGATATGAGACCACTGACTTTGCGCAACCCAAAAGTAAGAGCCATTTTTAAAATCCAGGCCGAAATACTTGTTGCTTTAAGGCAGTATCTCAATCAGCAAGGCTTTGTCGAAATTCACTCACCTAAGCTGGTTAGCACTGGCACCGAAGGCGGTGCCAACGTATTTAGCCTGGAATATTTTGGCAAGACTGCTTATCTAGCTCAAAGTCCGCAATTTTATAAGCAAATAATGGTTGGGGTATTTGAACGTGTCTTTGAAGTCGGCCCGGTCTATCGCGCCGAAGAACATGACACCACCAGACATCTCAACGAATATATCAGCCTGGACTTTGAGATGGGCTTTATCCAGAGCATGCAAGACTTGATCCAGTGTCAGGAAGGTCTATTGCGACATATCTTTGCCCACTTAAGCTCTGCCTGCGCCACTGAACTGGCAATGTATCAAGCCACCGTGCCAGAGATAACAGCGATTCCACAACTGACTTTAGCTCAAGCTAGAGAGATTTTGCAGAGTCAATATAAATGGCAGAGTGCATCCAGAGATCTCGACCCAGAAGGTGAACGACTTATCTGCCAGTACGCTCTCAAAGAGCACGGCTCCAGAATGGTCTATATCACTAACTATCCCAGCGAGGTAAGACCCTTTTATGCAATGAAAGATAGCTCAGGCACTGGCACTGAGAGTTTTGACTTGCTTTACAACGGTCTGGAAATTACAACAGGAGGACAACGCATCCATAGATACGAAGATCTCGTGGCATCAATACAATCCAGAGGCATGAAGGCTGAAGAGTTTAGCGACTATCTACTGGCCTTTAAACACGGCATGCCGCCCCATGGTGGACTGGGCATTGGTCTTGAGCGTCTGGTCAAACAACTGCTTGGTCTTGCTTCTGTCAAACAAGCAGCGCTGTTTCCACGAGATCAAAATCGCCTCACGCCTTAGTCAATCGTTTGACTAAAGCATCGGCAAACAAGTTGGCTGAGCCCTCATTCATAGACAAATAGAGCGAGGGCTCAGTCAATTCCAATTCCAAAAGCAATATTTGTTTTTGCCCATCACCAACAATATCGACACGCGCATAAAGTGGCTTTTCAGGCAATGTTGCCAGCACTTTGTAGCCAAATTCTATTTCTAAGTCAGTGGCAAGCTTAGTCTCTTCGCCAGCTTGACCAGCTACTGCTAGCACCTGAAAAGCACTTTTGCGAATCGAATGTGAATACTCACCATCAATATAAATTAGCGCGCGCTCGCCATAAGTCTCCACTTGAGGCAAATAAGGCTGCAACAAAACAGCTGAATGGTTAAGCAAATCATGCAAGTGAAGCCATGCCTCGTTAGCAAAAGTATCGCATAAGGTATCAAATTTTTTGACACCATAGGTACTTAAACCCACAGCCGGTTTGATAATGACACGACTATCCAGACTCAAATCGAGGTCACACAAATAGTGCTTAAGGGCGGCACTATCTAATTTTTGACCAGGCTCAATATAAACAGTAGGACAAACAGCGATACCACGTCTAGCTAGGTCGAGCAGATATTTTTTGTCGAGATTGTTTTGCACCAGAGCCACATCATTTAAGAGTGTGGTGACAGCAGCAACATCAGTAAGCCATCTCTTAAAAGCATCTAGATGGAGATGATAGTCCCATGTAGAGCGCAGCACTGTCAGTTTGCTCTTGTCATAGGCAAACTGAGCATCGCGCCAATCTACAACAGCACAACTAAAGCCCTTGTGGCGCAAAATATCGAGAGCCAGCAAATCATCTGGATCGCCTTTGGAGAGCTTACTGCAAGTGACAAAAGTAAAATCAAAACTGGTGGTCAAAATTCACTCCTCTTCCAAATACCTGTTGACAAGCACGTCTTGATAGCCAAATCGGATTAAACGCATATTAGGTTGCTATCGCCATGATTAACTTTGTATTTGCATTGGGATTGCGTATACTTCTGTTAAGGGTACCTTCAACTTTTCGTTATATTCCCTATTCCGCTAGCAAGAGCAAGCGGTGATCCCGTTTATAACAAGTTGTGGACCAGACCAGGCAACCATCGGAATCCATTAGTGGAGCTGTTCATGCGCTGTTACTGCAGCCATGTCAGTTTTGCACGCACCCTGTCTTTTTTCCACCTCCGGAGGACTATATCCGATGCGCATCGAACTCTTATACGCGCCAGGTTGTCTCGACTACAAAAAAGCCTTACACAAACTCGAATACATCATTGCCGAAGAGAGGCTGCCACTCCCTGTGGAGCTTGTCGAAGACTCGGTTTGCGGAGCGCCGTCAGTGCGCATTGATGGCGAGTTAATCGGCCAGCGTTCCACATCCTGTCTCGAGCATATCCGCGAGATAGTGCAACGCAAATGGACAGAGCTGACTCTGTCTCCACTCAAGAGTTAAATAGCTTTCCTCCACCACTCCCAGCATGGTAAACACCCGCCTTCCAGCGGGTGTTTGTCTATCTTGAGCTATTTGCAGCGACTGAGTCACTATATGTATCGGGCTTAAGGACTGCATTGCGCCCAGTAGTTATCATTGACAAGAGCCAGCCGAGGCTTCTTGCGGTAACTTTAATGCTCTTCAATTCACTTAGCTATGCATTTTTTCTGCCGCTGGTCTTTGCCCTTTTTTGGCTAGCCAAGGACAAGTGGCGTGTATGGATTTTACTGATTGCCAGCTATGTCTTTTACATGAGCTGGAAGCCAGCCTTTATCCTGCTCATCATTGCCCTGACACTGGCTAACTATTATTTGGGCTTTGCTATACACAAATCTCAGCTGCACAAAAAAGCCTGGCTCACACTAGCCATTGTGCTCAATCTGGCCACACTTGCGTTTTTTAAATACGCTTATTTTTTCAACTCAACACTCTCAGCTCTTTTGCGCACAGTAGGACAGCCTCCCACCAGCCTGCCCTTTGATATCATCTTGCCCCTGGGCATTTCATTTTTTGCTTTTGAGTTTATCCACTATGTCGTAGATATCTACCGCGGTCACCAACCAATCAAGTCACTGCCTGCTTTTGCCCTGTTTGCCAGCTTTTTTCCCACACAAATTGCTGGACCAATCAAACGCTTTCAAGACTTTATCCCCCAATTTTTAGCCCCCGCTAAGCTAACAGTCAAAAGTTTTGACAATGGCATCAGCCTGATTCTTCTTGGTCTCTTCAAAAAAGTCTTGATAGCAGACAATCTCAGTTTTTTTGTACAGGGCGGCTTTAGTAAACCAGAGATTTTTTCGGGTCTCGATCTCTGGGTCTTTGCCTATGCCTTTGCCTTTCAAATTTATTTTGACTTCTCGGGCTATACCGATGTAGCCAGAGGCTCAGCCATGCTCTTTGGCTACAAAGTACCAGTCAATTTTAACTTGCCTTATATTGCCACTAATATCTCTGACTTCTGGCACCGCTGGCATATCTCACTGTCAACCTGGCTGAGAGACTATCTCTTTATTCCGCTTGGTGGCTCCCGTGGTGGCAAGCTTTTAAATTATCGCAATTTGCTTATTACGATGACCCTGGGTGGTCTCTGGCACGGTGCTGCCATGCACTTTTTGGTCTGGGGTGTTTATCATGGTGTGCTACTTGTACTACACAAGATTTTGCAACCAATAAAAGCAGCCGTACCACTACTTAAAAGCGCTATCGATAGTCTGCCTGGCAAAGTATTTTCATGGTTACTTACCTTCCATCTTATTTGTATTGGCTGGGTCTTCTTTAGAGCCGAGAGCAATAGCCTCGCTCTCACTATGCTGCAGCGGATGCTGACCTTGAGTCCTGTTTATGACAATGGCTCATTAACCAATGCAATTTTGCCCACTATAACTTTTCCTTTGATTTATCCCTGCATCCTTTTGATTTTACCTGTACTACTGGCTGGTCATCTGCTTTGCGGCTATATTGCCAAACACAATTTACTGGAGCGCACACCGACTTTTGCCCGTGCTGGTTTTATCTTACTCACTCTCTTTTGCGTCATTGTATTTTCGCCAGACAAATCACCCCGCTTTATTTACTTCCAGTTTTAAACCAATATGACAGTAGCCCCCGAAATCAAAAAACGAGAAGAAGTGTCTGCCAACCGGCAGGACTTTTTGAAGAGCTTTGTTTTGCTGGGCCTTATGGCGTTTTTGCTGGTCGATAACGGACTCAGACTGATTTATATGAGCGGTACAAGAGAGCACAATGCGCTCAATTTTAGCCCGCTCAAAGTGTCGCACCGCAGCTGGGTCTATTGGAACTACAAAGATCTGGTGGACGCTCCGGGCTCGGCTCAAAAGCCCCAAATCGCAATTTTTGGTTCATCACTGATGATGGCAGCGCTCCATGGTGGTGACGCCGTATACACTGGACTGCCCCAAAACGTGGTAATCCATCACCGTAGTAAGCTCTTTAAAGACCTAATCAAAAAACAAACTGGTGCTACAGTGGATAATTTTGCCTTTGCTCTTGGTGGCGAAATGGTATCAGATGCTTATGTGCTTTTAGCCCAAATGTTGGAGCAAAAAGAACACCCTCGCTGCCTTATCTATGGCATAGCACCGCGAGATTTTACAGACAACACTCTGCCATCAGTGGCCAGTACAGAGATATACAAATACGCTGAGCGCTTGACCGACTTGTCCAGCTTGGATATGGAAGCCAGACCAAGTCTGGCAGCTAAAGCCGAATACTATCTGGGCAAGATTTGCTTTATCTATGGACATCGCGAAGACCTGCTCTATATCCAGCATCACTGGGCCCAAAGCCTGGCTAAAAAGCTACTGGGCTACAAAAATGTGGAGCTAAATATCACTCCACTACACATCAGACGGCAGGCATTTTTGGAATTGCCAGAAGACTGTGCTGTCAATGAAGGCTTTGTCACACCGCCCCAAGTGGAGCAAGAACCCTACATCGATAATACCGCCGAATACCGGGGTAGATACCGCAAAATCAATGCAAAACAATTTGCCCTACAGATGCAATATCTGGAGCGCATCCTCACACTCGCTCAAAAAAACAAAATTGAAGTGATATTGGTCAACATGCCTCTTACGGCCGAAAACATAAGTCTCATGCCCGCCAACTTTTATAGTGACTACCTAAAACAGGTGCAAACTCTGGCAAAGAGAGATGGTTGCACACTAGTCGACTTAAATTCAGCAAGTCTCTTTCCTAAAAACAAATTTGCTGACTCAGTGCACTTAAACAACCGTGGTGGCAAACACTTTTTTGAGGTACTGGTTAAAGAGCTTGCCCAGGATGTGAACACACGCAAAATGCTCACTGGTGCAAATCAATAACTTTGCGCTCCATGCGAGCAATGATTATGCTAGCCAGATCGTGCTCCATATAAGCTTTTAGACCCTTATCTTTGACCAGCTTTAACTGCTTATAGGCCGAGCTGTTATCACCGTCAACATAGTCTTTGAGACCAACAAAGGTCTCCAATTCAGTCATTTTGCCTGCTGTATCAGCAGCTTTGAGTACTTCTTCGTAGCTCAGTGCACCACTTAAATATTGATAGAGCGGATAAGGCCAGCATTTGATACGCAGCTGGGAGTCCAGTCTCTTGGACAATTGTTTTTGTCCGACCAAATCTTTATCTCTGTATAGAGCAAACCACTTGTAGATGCCACCATAAGCAGCAGAGCCATCAGCTAGATTGTCTTTATCCTTGAGTATGTTTTCAGCACTAAAACTGGCTGCCCTAAAATCATCGAGAGCAAGATAAATAGTGCATTCAAAAGGATAGGGTTTGCTCTTACTTACTTTGCTACGTAGAGTCTCGACGAGCTGACGACTCTCTATATACCGTCCCTGCACAGCATAAATTGTGGCCAGCAAATAATTGGCTCTAACATCAACTTTTGCTCTGTCAGTCAATTCTTTTAGTGATGCAATAGCTTGATCGGTTTTGCCCTGCCAGAGCAAAAGTTCGCTTTGGCAGATTATGCCCAGTCTCCTGGTGCTGCGCTTTTCTTTGAGTTGTCTGGCTATTTCAAAAGCTTTATCCCACTGACCGAGTTCGGCATAGGCATCTGACGCTTTGGCCAGTATCTCCAGCTCACCACTCTTTTTATAACCCCTGTAAGCACAGTCCACTGCTTCTTGATTCAGTCCTATCTCGTAGCAAGTATCAGCGAGATCAGGAAGTAGTGCAGGACCATCAAAATTTAGAGCCTCCGCCTGTTCATATAGACGCTTAGCGTCATGTTCACGCTTCTCGAGGTGAGCTAAGCCGGCTAGCTGAAAATACCCAATAGGGCTCTGCGGCTGACTCTTGACATACTCCAGTAGCTGATTGCGTGCCATTGCCAGATTGCCTTCTTCAAATTCATGAACAGCTTTGGCCAGCTTGTAATTGCTTCTAAAATCGAGGGGTACATAAGTGACACTGATAAATAGTGCCACCATAGAAGCAACAATAAAAGCAATGCCTAAGGTCTGGTGACTGCGAGGGGCACCACTGGGGGCATTGTAAAAGGTATAACCAGTAAAAAACCCGGCAATCAATCCACCAATATGATTAGCACTACCAGCACCGCCTACAGTAGCAAAATAAAAACTCTGAGCTAAATAAACCAAACCAATCACGCCAAACCAGCTCAGCGGAAATGGTTTAAAGCCACTCTTTTGCAGCATCAGGTAAGCAAGCATGGCGCCGCCCATACCATAACAAGCGCCAGACGCTCCCGCCCCCGCACCCACAGGCGAAAGCAGCAAACTGAGACAGCTACCAGCAACAGCCGCAAACAAATAAATCACAAAAAACTTAAAGCTGCCAAAACGCTTCTCTACTTCGGAGCCAAGCAGCGCCAGCACAGCCATGTTATAGCCAATATGACTGAAATTATAGTGAATGAAGGCCGAGGCTATGAGGCGCCAGGGCTGTCCCGAAAAGGTACTGGGTCCATAAGAAGCCCCCCAGTCGACGGCATGCTTGGCCGAAAATGAATTATCCCCCTCCAGGGGCATTTGAGCATTCATTGCGGCAAAAACGACTATGTTAATGACAATGACAAGAGCACAGCACCAGTAAAATCGGCGCCCGACTGCGTTCAAATTGGGCTCAGAAGCCAAATCTTGCGCTGGACTTCCGACTCCTTTTTGCATCCAATACTCCAGTAATTTATAAACAATACTGACACAGACCGTAAATTCTTGCCCGAGTCTCCGGTTAGTGGCTCGGAAGATTTATAATTGTCCAGGTCACTTAGATATGGATTTCAAGACAAAAATGGCAAGGCAACAAACAGCACAGTGGGCTTTATCAATGCTGGCAGTAGTAGCTATCAGTGGCTGCTTACCAAAACCACAAGCAACTGTCGCTGGCAAATGGGGTTATATCAACAAGACCGGTCAGTGGGTAGCACTGCCCCAATTGGACGCTGCATCCAATTTTGGACCCAAAGGGGCCATAGTCTTTCAAAATAAGCATTTGATGCGACTCAACCAGGAAACCATGAAAGAGTCAGACATCCCGGTAGGTCCAGACGATAAAGCCGAACTGCCAGCCTTGCCCACGGCATACTGTGCCGAATCAGAAAAAGGCTACAAAATCATGGAGGGCGAAACTGTCCTCTTTGACCCTGCCCAAAAACCAGAAGAGCTACCCCCGATTTTTGCAGAAAACGGACTTGCTTGCGCCAAGTTTGGCACTCAATATGCCTTTATCGATAAAGACGGTAAAATCGCCGTTGGCGGTCGTCCCTTTGCCGAAGCCAGACCCTTCCAGGACGGACGCGCCGCCGTAAAAATGGAAGGCAAATGGGGCTTTATCAACAAAAAAGGCAATTTTGTTATCCCTCCCAAATATCTCGATGCCGGCTCCTTTTATGGAGGCGTGGCGCCAGTCAAAGAAAAATGGGTCGATCCTAATCAATAATCAGACGGGATAAAGAATACCGAGCTGAGCAAAATAAATATGTGGCTTGATATTGATACTGGAGAGCCGGTTTAACTCTTGCACATAGGTGTTAACTTGTTGACTGTGCTTGAGTGCGGCAGTCTGTATGCTTTGTTGACTGACCATGTCGGTCTTAAAATCAACCAGATACCAGTCTCCACCTTTAGTCTCAAAGATCAAGTCAGGGCGTCGGTTAACGATACTATCTTCTTTAAGCATCAAATAAGTGGCTTCACTAAAGCGCCGGTCAGCATCGCTAAGCAGCTCACAGAGCCGGCTTTGATAATAAATCTCAAGCAATCTCTGGCCTTCTTGCACAAGCTTATTGAGGACTGGACCATGAGCCATATGAAAGCCCTGGGTCACGGCAATATCGCGCACATAGGCGGTATCAACGCGGCGACCAGAGCGGGGTAGATGCTCCATCAAAGCATGGAAGAAAAGCCCCAAAAACTTTGCCGAAAACAAATTACGATCAAATAGAGGCTGCTCTTTGAGAGCTGAGAGAATGGCGCTATCGCGACTGGTAATGCGAGATAGACCAAGCTCATTTACATCGGGATAACTGGTGCTTATTTCTAGCTCTTCTAACAGTCCTAAACTACTACCACTGCCACCGTTCAAATCCACATCAATAACACTCTTAGATTTTAACTCTCCTGGTAGAGCAATCAATGCCGCATCAAGACTGTAGCTGAGTGCATAGGGTGCTTCGATTTGATCGGCTACGCGCAACAAACGGTTTTGCCTGGCACCGACTTCCAGAGCACCGCCTTCATCGATTTTTAGGGTATCGCAAATCATCTTGCGATAAGTCACGACATTGCGACCTTTGTCACGGATAAACATAGCTAGATGGTCTCTGGCTCTGGTCATTGCCACATAGAGCAGACGCTTGCGCTCCTCGCTATCCATTTGCTTATCTAGATAACTAGCAACCTGATACCAGGTCGGGGCTTCATCTTCTTCCTGCCTGGCGGTATTAAAAGCGATACCATAACCAGGATGCAAAATCAGTCGGTCTGTGCGCCTTGAGCCTTCGGCACCAAGCACAGGCAGAGCAACTGCTGCAAACTCCAACCCCTTAGAGGCGTGCACTGTCATCAAACGCACACTATTGCCGCTATCGAGTGGAGCTTCTGACTCTCTTACCCCAAACTCACGCAAAAGTGATAGTTTCTGGGCAAATTCGCCACAGCTCATATGGTCATCTTCACTGGCCATATAAACAATTTTCCAGACATTGCGTGAGCGCTGCTGTCCATCTGGCGCGGCCAGTATAGTCAGGTCATAACTGGTTTGTTCGACTATTTTTTGGACTAATTGACTGAGTGGCAAAAGAGCAGCATAGTCAAGAAATTTACGCAGAGTCTGGGCCGCTTTTTTAAGCGGCGCATAACCAGGCTTACCGGGCACGGCAGCTTGCAATAGCAAACTCCAGAGATCACCTTTACCACCTGATTTTAGACCATGAATCAAATCATCGCTCAAGGCACAAAAGGGTGAGCGCAAAACAGCTAGCAGTGAATGGCTGTCCTGGGGATTTTCTAAAAAGCGAAAGAGACATTCAAAATCATAGACTTCCTGCCGCCGCAAAAAGCCACTGCCACCAGAAACAACAAATGGTATGCCCTGGGAGGCAAAGACTTGCTCAAACTGACTAAAATCCTTATTGCGTCCCAGTAGCACGGCAAAGTCTCGATACTCGATAGGACGACTGGCACCGTTTTTTTCCTGGATTTCTTCTTTGTTTTTGATCTTTAGTCTGATCCAGCGGGCCACCTGCATTGCCTCAAAGACTTCAGGACTGGTGTTATCGTCATCTTCTTGTCCGTACTGGATTAACTCCACTCGAGCCTGTAGCAGCAAACCGTCTATTTGTCTGGCCGGGCTGAGCGCTTCAAAGGCTGCGACATAAGGTAAGACACGGGGGTCTTTATCAAAGAGCCGACAAAAGACAGCGTTTACAAATGCCACCACTTCTGGATGTGATCTAAAACTAGCAGTCAGCTTTGTCACCAGAGACTGTCCCTGCAAATCAAGTACATCACTCTGGAGCTTTTCTTTCCATTTATTAAAGGTCGCTACATCAGCGCCCTGAAACTTATAAATAGACTGCTTATCATCGCCTATTAAAAACAAACGAGTATGCTCGCCGGCCATGAGACTGAGCAGTTGCACTTGCATGTCGTTTGTATCTTGAAATTCATCTACCAGAAGTGCTCTGAGACGCTCCTGAAAGAAAGCACGACTGCGTGAATCGGGTTTTGAAAGGGCAAGTATAGTTAGCTCAATGATGTCATTAAAATCAACTGCACCAAGCTCGGCCTTTTTTGCTTGATAGCTAGCAAATGCAAGACGGTACAAACCAAGCATACCAATGACGCACTCAAAAGCACGCTGGTCAGACTCAACAAGACCGGCTGGTAGCTTGCCTGTCACTTTATCAATGGCACTGCGCAAGCCTGCGATACATTTACGCAAATTAGCAGACTCGGGTTTACTGCCACCAATATTGCCAATTTTGGTGGCACCCAGATAAGCCAATATTTTAAATTTTTCGGCAAAATCACTGGCTTCAGTGGCCTCAGCCAAAAGCCCTAGAGTCTCTTTGCGAGCCAACTCAAGCTTATTGCCAGGGTCACTATGCGGATTATTTTGCAAATAATTGACACTATCGATAAATTCGTTACTACTGAGCAAACTATCCAGAGCTTGCCTTTGCACCTGATGCAAAGTTGTAAGCGCGTGCTCCTGCATAATCTGGCAATCAAGCTCCTGGTCAACGCTAAGACCATAGAGTTGCATCGTCTGAGCAAGTTGGGTAGAACCTCTAATAAGCTTATTGAGAGAGGCTTTGACGTCTTCAAAACTAAAATCCATCAAAAGTTGATGCTCTAGTTTATAGCCACCAATCACAGCAGTATCAGTGCCCTGGCTTTTAGCTATCACCTCACGCAAAGCATCATCGATACTCTTGTCCAGTAGCTGTTTGATATCGAGCTCTTCCAAAACCTTAAACTGGGGATCGATACCGCAATCACTGGGATAAGATTTGAGGATAGACTCACACAGCGAGTGGATTGTACCGATACGCGCAGAGTCGACTTCCAGCATCATCTGGCGCCAGCGTTGATTGAGCCCCAGGGCGATTTCGCTGGGGTCCTGCGATAGGCTCATAAAGCGTCCTTTGAGACGAGAGCGCATCTCAGCGGCAGCTTTGCGTGTATAAGTGACAGCAATAATGTTGGCTAGCGTTACATCGCTATTGCGCCTCAATATCTCAACATAGCGCTCTACCAGTACATGGGTCTTACCAGAGCCGGCCCCGGCTGCCACCAGTACATTTTTTTCAACAGACATGACAGCGAGATTCTGTTCTTCTGTTAACATCTATTCCTCACCATAAGCGTCACTTTTGCCAAGCTCAGCAATGCGACAGACCATGCCATGATCGCAAGTAGCACAGACTTTTTGATCCACTGGCAAGACAGGAAATTTGCCCTGCTCGATACCATGGACAAAATTGACTATATGCTCTTTGACCTGGGGCAAAAGTTCGGCGCCGACTTTGTCAAAGTCTATGCGACCAATTGATTTTGCCTGTGAGATACTGAGAAAAATACCACTGCTAACATGAGCACCAGGCTCAATACATTGATTGGCAGCAAGGGCGTAGACGGGCATTTGCATATTGCTACCCTGACGGGCCTCTTCCAGACTGATTGGTTTGGAGCCGGCTTTATAGTCAATCACTTGCACTCGTCCGTCATTTGCTTTATCGATACGGTCAATTCGTCCGCGCAATTTAACTGTGCGCTCATTGGTGCTTATCACTAAAGCACTGGCACTGCCCTGTTCATCTTCAAAGCCAAAGGCCTTTTCAAAGGCCACAGGGACAAATTCACCACCTGTCTTGAGGGCGGCTTCGCGTTCACGGGCAAAGAAGCGACGCAGTCTAAAGTAAATCTCTTTTTGCTCATAGTCCCAAAATTCTGTCACTTTAAAGGGACGACTGGTAACCAGCCATTCAAGAGCGTCTTTAATACACTGATCAAAAAATATGGCGAGAGCGGCAATGTCATTATCGAGCATACTTAATTGTCTGGACTCAAGACCGCTATAAAAAAGCTCAAGACATTTGTGATAGACCTCACCCAGTAGCCTGGCATCAAGACCAGCACTAGGTTCTTCTAGGGCTTTGATATTAAGAGTGTGACTGACCCAAAACTTGAAGGGACATTTGCCGTAGTCAGAGAGCTTACTGACACTCCAGTATTCCGGCAAATTGACTTTGGCAAGACCCAGTCGGACCTGCTCACTGATGTCTCCAGTTTTATCACTGGGCACATCGATAGCACCAGGTCTGGTGCGAGCCTGGACAAAGGCAATGGGCTCGGCTACCTGTAGAGCAAAATCCTCATCGATAAAGGTCAAGTCGTTTAGAGCCTTTCTCATGCGTTCTTCGGTTTGACCATGCCAAAACAAACTAAGAGCCTGTTCTCTTTTGGAGACCGGTCTGATGCCAGCTCGTTGGCGAGGCTCGTGATAAAAGCTTACTGGACTTTCACCACCCTCATTCAAAAAGAACGACTGAACAGTTTCTTCACCTTCCATCTGGTAGGTAGGATAACTAAGAAAGAGCTTGTCAGTTGCTCTATCCACCAGCGAATTAAAAAGCGACAGCTCAAAAGACTCGTGTTGTCTGGGGTTTTCGATATCGACACCAAAACCGAGCCAGCGGCGCACTTCATCCCGACTGAGAAAACCGCTGCGCTCTGAACGCCTGGGGAATTCGCCCTCTAATAGTCCGGTTAAAAATACTGTCTGAAAACGTCTATTGGAGACCAGGTCCGCACCGCATATAGTGACAGCGCCTTTAGATGGTCTCGGTCTGCGGTAATTGGCTTTTTCAAAGGTTTTTTCGAGGCGGGCGCAAAAGCTCTGATAGGTCAAAATTGTCTCGCCATAAACTGGCGCAAGCAGCTCGTCTTCAAACAATAGCTCAGACAATATCCGGCGCACTTCCAATAACGCCTGATGCTCTTCCCAGGCAATTAAGGGGTCGGC
The DNA here is from genome assembly GCA_016718315.1 of Candidatus Obscuribacter sp. Classification (GTDB taxonomy): domain Bacteria; phylum Cyanobacteriota; class Vampirovibrionia; order Obscuribacterales; family Obscuribacteraceae; genus Obscuribacter. The sequence continues at coordinate 884,215 of JADKDV010000002.1, forward strand.
AAATTCTTCGTCACTGGGTAAGATTAAAAGCTGGTCTATTAAATCCTCAACATAGCCGACAAAATAACTCAAGGTGCCATCAGCCGGCTTCTTGAGCAGATTCAATAATTTCAGTACAGACTCTTCGCCATGCCAGTCCGCCAGTCCCTGCACCACCACATTTTTGATAGAGCGCTGGTCTATTTGTTCGACTTCGTTTTTGTCCAGCCCCAGATACTCTAAATTACAAAAGGGACTGCGCAAAGTACGAATTACTTCCAGCCTGGCAAAGTCATTGAGTGTAAGTAAAAGTAGCCGTCTGAGATATTTGATCAAAGGCAAACTGGCAACACTGACCGATTGATCCAGATAATAATCCACATTGGCGCGATCAAATGCTGCCTTTATGGCCGGTAAATAGGGCTCAAGTGAGCGTGCCACCACGACGATTTCACTGGCAGGCTGTCCCGCCAAAAGACAATCCTTAACGTCCCTGGCCACCTCTTCCATCTCCAGACAGCGGTCCAGGGAGCTAGACAAGATACGCTTTGCTTTTGGCGCAGCACTGCACTCCATAAAAGTCTCGCGCACAGTACCAAAGACTTCACGCAGTCCTTTGATACTTTTATCTTTCCAGGCGTATTCTGCACCACCGCCAGTGGTATCAGCTTCCATATAGTCAAAAGCAATAAGAGTGCGCTGACACTGTTTACTTAGTGCACTAAAAATCGAGAGCTGTAGCGGATTGAGTCGGTCAAAACCATCAATGGCAAAAACGCCTATACCCAGAGTGCCTGACGGCAGTGCCGCAATGATTTCACGGGTCTTAAAGGCCAGCTTGCGCTCATCGTATACAGATAATGTCTCAAGCTCTTGCCAGTATGCTTGATAGACCCGAGCAAGCTCAATATAACGCGAGTCCGAAGCAGCGGCACGAGCCAGCGTAGACAAAACATCGGTGGGCGTAAGAGCAGCACGCTCCAGCTCGTCGATTAACTCCAGTATCTGAGCATGGGTACCGGCAAAATGCGAGATATTTTGCAAAGTAGTGAGCCGCTCTTCTTTGGCCGAGCGCTCCATTGCTTTGATTAACACAGCCGGTCTGAGGCCATCACCAAGCAATCTAAAGCCAGTACCTGTAAGTCTCAGCAAATAATGACAGAGATCATAAAAAGGCAAAATCGTTAGACCAAAGAGACCAGACTCAGTCCCTTTTTCTTTTAATATTGCCGCTATCCGCTCCTCAATTAGACCTTTGTAGCGGTGCGACGGCACAGTCAAAACAACCGGGCTACCGGTCAGCGGTGCCTTTTGACAATACTCGACCAGCTCGCGCAAAAGTCTCATAGACTTACCGGCACGGTATGGTCCTGTTATTAATTCGACGCTCTTTTCATTCATAAAAAAAACGTACCCGTCGAGATTCGAACTCGAGACCTTCGGCTTCGGAGACCGACGCTCTATCCAGCTGAGCTACGGGCACAGACTTGACCCATTATAGACTGAATACTTATCTATTTAACATGCCAAAAGACAATGTTGAATTCCTCTGCACCAATGGCGGCCCACTTACCATCCGGGGACCAGGCCAGGGGGCGATTTTTGATATGTGTGACAGCATCTGGATGTTCAGTTTTGTAGGTCTTAACAACACGCCCATCGGCAATATTGATTAATTCAGCAACCTCATCTCTACTGGTGACTATGACTTGCTTACCATCCGGAGCAAAAGCGAGACTGTCGCCCCCATTTAAAGTGTGGCGTAGCTGCCAGCTCTTAGTATCAAAGATGAGCAATTTGCCACTACTGGTAAAACAGCCAAGCTGCTCACTGAGTGGGTCAAAAGCCAGATCGCCAGCGGGCTTTAATGCCCCTTTAGGCTCCCGGGGATAAGTAAACAAAACATGGCCGTCTCTGGCATTTAATACATCTACCCGACAGCTCATTTTATCTGCGCTGGAGCCACTGGCAAGCACTGCCAGATACTTGCCATCAGGACTAAAGACAGCCACATAGCGCCCGCCCATGATATCGGTATGATGAAAGTCGTAAATTTGCTCACCACTCTTTGCATCTCTTACCGAGCAACCAAAAGGCTGACAGACCGCCAGTCGCGTTTGATCTGGCGAGTAGCGCACCGACAAAGAGCCAGCACTCCAGCTACCACCCAAAAGGGCAGAACCTCCGGAGTTTACAAGTAATCCATCAAACTTATTTGGATTGTCTGTATGGGATAAAGCGGCATTTTCGAGTATCGGAAAAGATACTTCTTGCTGACTGCTTTGCACATCAAAAATCCGCACAATACCCGGACCGGCTGCCACAATTTTTTTGCCATCTGATCCAAAGTCACAGGCAGTAAGATCGCTTGGTCGCCGCAAAAGACTATTGCGCGAAAACATGCGGCGATAAGTCTTAGACTGTCCGCTCAGTACCATAGAGCGCTTGTCTGCGTCTTCTTCGGGACTAAAGCCAAAAACCAGTAAAACTTGTCCGGTCTGGTTTTGTATCAAAGCCGGAGGTCGATTGCGATAACTGACTACAAGTGACTGTCCATCGGGAGCATAGTCAAGCCCGGTAACAAAAGTCTCCTGTTTAGCAGGCGGCGCAATATCAATGTCGCCACCACCAGTAGAGGCACGAGCGGGGATAGATACAGCCTTACTAGCCAGAGCAAAAGTTTGAGCGCTGAGCATGAGAGCAAGGCTGAGTGAGCAAAGACATCTATAGATCATGGCTCGACCTGCCAGAGTACTGCTTTTATTTTAAAGGCAATTTCCATATCGACTTCACCAGATTCGCTCTTGGACATATCGCGATAGACTTCAGCACGACTGCTATAACTGGCTGGGCTGGCAGCATTTGTTTGGATCAATTTTTGGCAGTCGCTTAAAGCCTCGCTATATTTTTTTAGCTTACTTAGAGCCTCAGCACGTACCTGATAGGCTTGCCAGTTATCGGGTTTTTCTTTGATGGCACATGTGGCGCTTTCTTGTGCTTTCAAATAATTGTTCTCTGACAGCCAGATTTTTGCCCTGGTCAAATAAAATTCACTCTCCTGGGGCTTTTGCTTGATTGCTATCGCTACTTCTTTTAAGGCCCGACTGCTATCGCGGTTTATTAAACAGAGCGCTTTGACATTGTGAGCACTGGCCAAATCCGGGTACTCCATAAGTGTCCGATGACTGAGCCAGAGCGCGCTCTCCAGGTCGCCCGAGAGGGCCATACAATAAGCCTGCTGCATCAAATAAACAGGATCCCGTTCGCTTAAATAAAAAGCGTCCTCATAATCGTCAGCTGCCAGACCATAAAGCTGCACACTACTTAAAAGCTCAGCTCTTTTAGTTAGTAAAGCAATATTGGTGGGACTGGCAGTTATCTGCCGACCAAGGTCTGTGAGCGCAGCCTTAAACGATTCCACAGCCTTTTGAGCGGACTCTGGTAAAGTGTCTCCAGAATGAGATTGAATAGCCACAATAGGCTGAGTCAGTGAGTTTAATTCCTCACCAGAGGCAGGGCCGACCCCTGACCAGATGGCAATACTGACTAACAGACAAACACTTAATTTGAGCATTGTTTCCCCTGAAGCACTCAACATACTATAGATCGATACTGGCTGTCGCTTGCCAAGACAAAAAAGCGCAAGAAAAATCAAAACAGTAAGTATTTTAAGGGTTAGGATTGGCAGTATGCCAAAGCTCAAATATGTAGATAACGTGATGACCGCTTTTGACTTTATCGAAAGCCATTTGCTTGACCCAGATTTGAGCATCAAAGAAGCAGCCAAAAAGGCTGGGTTTTCTGAATTTCATTTCAGTCGGATTTTTTGCGAGCTAGTGGGAGAGTCTATTTCGGATTATCTCAAGGCGCGTAGATTATCACAGGCGGCAGTGGAGCTTTGCTCGAGCAGCGAGGCTATATTAGTTATTGCACTCAAATACGGCTTTGAAAGCCAGGAAGCATTTACGCGTGCCTTTAAGAGGTTATTTGGTCTCAATCCAGGAGCATATCGCAAGCGTCACAGTCCATTTGTGGCCGGCGACCTGGCACTGGGACTTAAAGAACCCTTTAGTAGAGCGCTTTTAGAACATATCAACCAGAGAGGTTTTGTAGTGAAGCCAGAAATAGTGACACGAAAAGAGGAATACGCCATAGGTATAGGCGATAGTTTTAAACCCAAAGACACAAAGTCAATACAGGCACACTGGGATAAATTCAAACCACGTATGCACGAAGTAGCCTGCAATGGGCACTATGCCTTTGGTATATGCACCAATAAATCCTGTGGCATTGAGCCAAAAGCAGAAGATCATTTTATTTATGTAGCAGCACTGCCAGTCAGTGCCGAGGCAGCGGTGCCACCAGGGATGGTGAAAGTAAAGCTGGAAGCTGGCGAATACGCTCGCTTTACTCACAAGGGGCCAGTCAGAGAAATCCCGCGCACAGTCAGCTATATCTGGGGACAATGGCAGCCAGATGCACCGTACAAACTGCGTGAGTGCCCGGACTTTGAATTATGCGATGAACGGTTTAATCCAGATAGTGATGACAGCGAATTTGATATCTATGTCCCACTGGAGAGACGCTAATTTTTAGCTGTTAGAGATGGCGCACCATTTCTTCAAGAGCTTCCATGTCGTGAATAATGACGCGCTTGGACTCAATATCAATCCAGCGACTGTCTTTAAAGCGGTTAAGTATCTGGGTCACGGTGACGCGACTGGAGCCAACCATGTCGGCAATCTCTTGATGTGTCAAAGGAAACTCAACTCGCACTCCCACAGGAGTAACTTTGCCATGGGTATCAGCCAAAGTAAGTAGCAGACGGGCAACCCGACTGGGCACTTGCCGGAAGACCAGGTCTTCGATGCGCGACTGTGCCTGTCTCAGACGGTCACCAATAATGCCAATAAAGCGTAGACCAAATTCAGGATTTTCTTTGACAAAATTGAGGAAGGCTTCTTTGCCAATTTGATAGATGCGACTGTCCTCGAGGGTTTCGGCATAGCTATCGTGCTCATTGGCTTCCCAGGCGGCTTCGCCAATCAGGTCGCCAGGACCTAGCAAAGCCAGGATTACTGTTTTACCTTCGGTGGAGAGTCTGGTTACCCGCACTCGGCCCTTTTCTATAAAGTAGATAGCATCGCAAGGTACACCAGGGGCAAAAATCTGGTGATGCTTGGGCAGCTCCAGTTCTTCAAGGATGCCTAAAAGTCGACCCAGCTCAACAGGATTGAAAGACTCGAAAATCTCGGCCTGTCTCAAACTGAAGAGCCTTTGCGCAGCTTTCATGGCTTTTCCTCTTGGTGTTGCTTGAAACTCAAGCCTGGTAAGGGACAAAAAATCAACGACAAAATTTCCAGCCGGAATTGAACTAACTTGCCCGGCGGAACGTTATCTGTATTACCCTTCGGATAGATTTTGTTGGGTAACAACCTTTTTATACCCCTGCCACCCTTTTTATAACTCACCCCTAAAACTTCCTGCCAAGAGCAAAATTGCTCAAACAACAAAAAATCCAACCAGGGATAGATAAAGGCGATCCCCAAGATCCACCCGATCGCATATACACAAGACAGCATGCGGGTTTCCTGCGCACTTTTAATTCGAGCTGAGGGACAAAACCGCTATAATCTGGCGAATATAAGACGGCAAAAGGCAGATATATAGATGCCTCTTCCAGAAGTGCCAATTTGCAAGGGTGCGGTTTTTAGCGACAGCTTTGCTTTAGCTTATTCATTTGAGGAGATTTAAAATGGCGGTAGTCACAAAAGAGAAAACACCCGTGGACAAACACGCACCTGACAAAAACGAAAAGCAGTCAAAGGCTCAAGCTGATAAGAGCCAATCTCATGCACCTTCGCAAGAGCGTGTCAAAGCCCTCGGTATGGCCCTTGATGCCATCAAAAAGCAATATGGCGACGGCTCCATCATGAAGCTAGGCGATAGCAAGCACGCCAACATCGAAGTAGTGCCCACCGGCGCTATCACTCTCGATGTGGCACTTGGTATTGGCGGTCTGCCCAGAGGACGTATTATCGAGATTTACGGACCAGAGTCCTCCGGTAAAACCACCCTGGCTCAACACGTCGCTGCTGAAGTACAAAAGTTGGGCGGTATTGCCGCTATCGTAGACGCAGAGCACGCTATGGACCCCGAATACGCCAGAGCACTGGGCGTCAACGTTGATGAGCTTTTGATCTCACAACCAGATACCGGTGAACAAGCTCTGGAAATCACCGAGCAATTGGTACGCTCTGCTGCTGTCGACCTGGTTATCATCGACTCAGTAGCAGCTCTTGTACCTAAAGCCGAAATCGAAGGCGAAATGGGCGACAGCCTACCAGGCTTGCAAGCTCGTTTGATGAGCCAAGCACTGCGTAAGCTCACTGCTGTTGTGGCCAAAACCAACACCATTGTCATCTTCATCAACCAGTTGAGACAAAAAATTGGTGTTATGTACGGCAACCCCGAGACCACAACCGGTGGTAACGCGCTCAAGTTCTATGCTTCAGTCAGACTGGATATCCGCAAAATCGAGACCCTCAAAAAAGACGGTACCGAGATTGGTAACAGAGTCAAAGTCAAAGTAGTCAAAAACAAAGTAGCACCACCTTTCCGCATTGCCGAGTTTGACATTATCTACGGACGCGGCATCAATACTGCTGGTTGCTTGCTTGATATGGCCGCCGAAATGGACATCATCAAAAAATCCGGCACCTGGTTTAGCTACAAAGAAGAACGTATTGGTCAAGGTCGCGACCAGGCCCGTACTTTCCTCGAAGCCAATCCAGATATGCTGAGAGAAATCGAAACCAGAGTCAAAGCTGCTATTGCTAATGGCGATATGCCTGCTCCATCAGGCAAAGCTGACAAAAACAAAGATAAATAAAAGCCCCTAGCCTCCTGGCCCGGTGAGCTTTAAGATCTAGCTATTGGAGTGACTCTTGGGTCACTCCAATTTGCTATCTGGAGAACAAAATGCCAGCCCGGCAAAAAAAATCAAAACCAGACAAGACTGTCAAAGCAACTGATTCTGCTGCCAGTAGCAAGTCTGGCTTTGCCCTGTGGCAAAATCCAATTTTTGTTTTGCTTGCTGGCGCAGTAGCCGGGCTCAGTGCACCGGGGCTGGAGCAGTGGTACCTGGCCTGGTTTGGTCTGGCCCCGCTCTTTTTAGCGATTTATGGCACACAGTCACTGTGGCGTCAGGTGCTCTCTGGATTTTTGTTTGGACTGGGCTATAACCTCGTCTATCTGCACTGGTACCTCGGTCTCTATCCGCTGGACTGGATGGGCTATCCCGGTGTGGCCGGTGCGGCTCTGACAGGACTTGCCTGGATTTTGGTGTCAGGCCATCAAGCCTTAATCATTGCGCTCTTTGCCCTGATAGCAGGCCGTCTGCCGATTTGTGCTGGCTACACCTTTAAAAACAAACAAATCCCAGCTCTTTCATTTTTGCCCCTGCTCTGGATCTTGGTAGTCAACAAAATTGGCAATGCACCAGGTTTACTGGGCGTGCCCTGGAGCATGCTCGAATACACCCAATACCGCCAGAACATGCTAATTCAGGGCGCTTCAGTCTTTGGCGGTATTGGCCTTTGCTTTGTCCTGATTGCAGCGAACGTAGCCATAGCCAGTCTTATTGCCACTTTTGCCAATCTTAAACAATGCAAATTAGCGGCGCCCAACAAAGACGCAGCATTTTACTATGTCCTTGGTACTGCCCTACTAATGGGAGCCTTTGTACTGCCCGGGCTGATTGACGGCTCTAAGCTCAATGTCGCCACTGACAAAAATGTGGTCATACTTGAAGGCGCCATCAATATCGACATGCAAAAGTCCTCACGTAAGGTGACTCTGGAGGATATCCTCAGTCGCTATGAGAGCCTCCTGGCTAACACAGGCAGCGCTGACAAAGACAGTCTCATAGTAATGCCAGAGGGTAGTTTGCCGCTCTACCTGATAGAGAGTGACGCTGTAGTGGAGTGGCTCAAAAAAACAGCGATAAAAAGTAAAGCCGATATGGTGGTGGGTGCCATGGATAGAGAAGTTATTTCGCATCCATACAATGCCGCCTTTGGCATCACCAGTAGCGGGCTTTTAGCCTCCGAAAAATATCACAAGCGTTATCTTGTGCCCCTGGGCGAATACACTCCGCTTTTTGTCAGCTATCTGCCTAAATGGATTCGCGATTGGACCAATACGCCTTCTGGTACAGGCTTTTCGCCTGGCAAAGAGGCCAATTTGCTCAATTTAAATATGGGTGCGGTGGGACCACTAATATGTTTTGAGTCGATTTCACCCGAATTAACTGCCGCTTCTTGCCGGGCCGGTGCTCAGATTTTAGTTAATATTTCGGACCTGGCCTGGTTTCACAAATCCAATTGCGGCCAGCAGATGCTTGCTTTTGGGGTGTTTAGAGCAGTAGAAAACCGCCGCTCTTTTGTATTTGCCGCCAACACCGGTCCATCGGCTCTAATCGATGCCCGGGGTCTGATAAAAGAATATCCGCAAGAAGACACAGCCCGGGTGGTACTTGGCAAAGCTGGATTAAATAGTCGAATCAGTCCTTTCACTTTGTGGTACAGATAGTATTGGTCGCTGTTGTACGAGATTATTTTTCGCAATTTACAGCCAGGTAACCATGCCCCAAACACAAAACAAAAGGCCACTCAAAAGGTACAGCGCACTTTGCCTCACTCTGGCTGCTTTGCTGTGCGCTCAAATAGCCTCAGCAGAGTCAAATGCACTGGCTCAGGACGGCCAAAAGACCCACACTGCCAAAGTAGCCCGGACAACCGTGGAGCTTGTCATTAAAGCCCCCAGAGAGGTGGTCTGGAAAAAGCTCACAGACTTTGACAATTACCCTCAGCTCTTTCCCCGGGTAAAATCCTGCCAGGTCCTCAAGAGGGAAAGCGAAAGTGTTTACCTGGAGAGCGTACTCAAGCCTCAGCTCTTTGTTAAACAAGCAACTCAGCACACTATCAATGATCTCGGCGGTAGCCCCAATGTACTGCGCTGGCGCATGCTTGACGGCAATTTTAAGTCAGCTGTGGGCGAATGGACTCTGAGCCCCACTGATGGCGGCAAATATTGTAAGGCTCGCTATGTCCTCGAAATCGATCCCGGTCCAGTAATCCCGCGCACAATGGCGTCCATGGTGATAAGCATGGTGCAAAAAGAAATCATGGCAGACGTCAAGCGAGCCATCGAAGTGGACTATGCTCGCACCTGTCAGGGACGCGGCCTAGAATCTGCGCTACTGACCACTGGCAATAACGACAGACTGGCTCGTCTGGCCAATCTAAATGCTCACACTAATGAGAAAAAGAATTAATTGCCGACCTTGGTGGCGGCTTTAGTCTCAATTTGCAAAATCTGACGACCGTTGTCTGAAACAACGCCTTTGATAGTGCCCATTGCTACTTCGCCCCATCTATCGGCGTGAGGTGTCATACCCTCACCCTTTTGCATAATCTTGACAAAGTCTACTTCTCTTTTGGCATCAATTTTATTGATGGCGCCCTCAAGCTCAATCAAGATAGTAGTCAGCCGCAAAACTGTCTTGGGACGGCTGGCAAACTTACCCTTGGCAATTTCAATCCAGCGCTGATTGGTAGTGTTTGTGCCTTCACCCCATTGAAGAATCTGAACAGGCTTGCTCAGTTTAATCATGTCAATCCTCACCTGAAACGCCCTGGAACCACCAAAATTTAGCACATTTGCCAGGTCAACAGATTGTAGATGGCTCATCGCTTCAGATAATTACATCTACTTTTTGCGTTTTTTGTCCATCAAAGTATCGACGATTGATTGCAATTTGCTCTCGATAGTGACATCCGAAAGCTCAAACATGCTGGAGGCTTCATCGGTAACAGCATAGCTATCGGCTATTAAAAGTTGAGCCAATTCCAGGTTGAATGTGTTTTTTGGCATGGCATTTTTAGCCATTTCAAAAACTCGTCCTGATAGTTGACTGGGCAGTGTCATGACACTACCCTCGATACCAAACTCATCGCGCACCATTTGCAACAACTCGACAAAGGCATAGTCTTTAGGACCACCCAGATCAAAGGTTTTGTTGGCAGTGTCTTTGTTGTAGATTGATGACACAAGAGCGCTGGCCACATCATCCACGAGGATGGGCTGGATGCGATTCAAACCACTACCCACCACTGTGAGAAAGGGCTTAAAAGTAATCAATGGTTTGAGCATCTCTAAAAATGGAAAGCGCTCACCGAACATATAAGAAGGTCTTAAAATCGTCCAGTACAACTCAGAGTTACTGAGCAGCGCTTCGCCCTCACTTTTGGTACTGAGATAGTGACTGTCGCTTTCTAGACGCGATCCAAGACAACTGACATGGACAAAACGCTGCACGCCAAATTCACGGCAGAGATAAAGCAGCTTTTCAACGAGAGTAACATTGAGGTATTCGTAAGGGCTATCGCGTCTGTCTGCCACCAGTCTGAAGCTACCCGAAATATTGACAATGCAAGTAGCTCCTTCCACTGCCCGGGAGAGCACTTCGTCATCTTCCAGTGGTCCTACAACTACTTCAATGCCGCGCTTGCGGTACTGTGAGAGATTAGATGTCTTCCAGTCACCTGCGCCCCGAGTGAGGAGACGAATGGGATATTGGCGCTCGAGCAATAGCTCAACCACCTTGCCACCGAGAAAACCAGTGCCGCCAATTACTAGAAGCAAGGACCGAACCTTTTTATGAAACGCTGATTGACTAAGGCCACATGCCACCCATGCGCATACCGCCCATGCCAAACCCACCAGTGCCAAATCTTATGCCACCACCACCGATGCCATAAGGTGAAAAGCCATTGTTGAATGAGCTATAACCGCCCATTGGCATACCGGTATTATAAGGATATCCACCCATTGGTAGAGCGTTGCCGTATGGATAAGCGTTATAAGGACTGGCATAACCGGTAGCAGGCATCACCGGAATGCCGGTGCTCAAGCCCATGCCCATCGGCATACCGGTGGAATAAGTAGTGGACCGACCCATGATCATACCAGTGGTGGGGTTGATCATATTGCCAGAGCCGTCAATCAAATAACCGGTGCTAGGATCGCGCATCATCGTACCAGCCGGCATAGCATAACCAGCGCCGTAGCCACCGCCAAGCATATTGCCTATCGAATTGATAATCTTGCCCAGACCACCACTACCACGTTGCACACTGTTGCGAGAAGAGGCAATTTGACCGCCACCAAGACCGGACATGGAGCCCATCGAACCCATAGACATATCGTCATCATCAAAATCATCGGCTGAGCCACGTTGCTTTGATGCCATATTGGGAGACTGAGTTGGTTTAGTGCGTATTGGCACTTTTTCGAGTAGTTTAGAAACACGCACAGGCAGGCTCAAATCAGCATTGGCATCAGGAGCCGATTGGAAGACTGTTTTTTCGAGGCGACTGACACGAGCCGGAAGTGGATCTTGATTGAAGTTTTGACCAAGGACTGCGGTCTCTAGTGAAGCCACCTTTTGACTGATACCAACGGCTCCCATCATCGGCGCGTCAGCACCACCACTGGAGGTTGCACGGCGAGGTGTAGCTGGCGGTGGCATATCGTCATCAGGATCGATAAGACCGACTCCACTACCTGTACTACTGCGACCGCTAGCACTGCGCCCTGAGCCACTAAATGGCGTTGTACTGCCGCCATAACTACCAGAGCCACTGCGCTGCGAGCCACTATTGCCCATGCCGTAGGCTCCTGAGCCATTGGCAGCACCGGCTGACCCCATACCATAGGCACCAGATCCACCACTAGAGCCACTGGACCCGAGCCCGCCAGTACCATAACTACCAGACCCATAGCTGCCGGAGCCATAGCTGCCGGTTGTACCGCCAAAAGCTTTTTGCATGTCTTTGCGCAGATTGCGCCCACTAAAGCTACGACCATCATCACCGTCAGTACGAGCAGTGGGTGTGGTGGGCTGAGGATAAGTAGCGTCGTCATCTTCATCTTCGACCCAGTCGCTACCGGGCGGCGCTTTTTTGGCAATATCTACCCGCGTCCGCTCTTTGAGCGCATCCACGCGCTCTGACATATCGGTAAATTTGGAGGGCTTGCCAAAGACTTTTGTCTCCAGTCGATTGAGACGATCGGCCACTGGCTCGGTAGAATAATCCCGACTAAATAGAGCCTGTTCAAGAGCAGTAACAGCGGGGTACTTGCTCTCACCAGCAAGCACACTGGAGCCCGGCTCACGCTTAGAGGTGGGCTTATCCTCTACATCCATAGTACGGCTAGTACTGCTGGGATTACCACTAAATGTGCCACTACCACCGGTGCGACCACTAGCGCCAGATGCTTGAGTTGAGGCAGGCGCTTCGTCAGCATCATCGGCTGTGACACTGGACAAATTGGGCACAGTGTCAGCCAGGGACTTGAGGCGCTCGTCATCTGTACCGCTGCGTACTTCGCCAAAAACCAGCTTATCAAGCCGATCTAACCTGGCGCTATCACTATCGGATTTATAACTATGCTTAAAAAATTTGACTTCTAGCTGACCAAGGCGCGGGTCACCGCTAATGGCAGCGCTCACAGGCAAGACATTGGTCTCAAGAGACAAGGCCAGCAAAAGCGCCAGCGAAAGACCAGCAAACGAGGTCCTGAGCCCCATGTGCTCGTATTTTTTGAGACTTTTTGTGCTGGCATTCATCGGTGCTATCCGCTTTGACCTGAGGCCTGTCGCCAAGAGTCATATTACCACTTCTACACCCACAGGCTTGACCATTAGTTAAGGAGACAAAAGACTACTGGCAATTAGACTAAACAGAGGCCTAAATGGACGCCTGGGGCGATTCTTTGTTCCGCTTAATATTTTTCTTCGCAAATGATATTTTGCCCTGTCAGGATGGTTAGTTCGATATCCTTAATATGACTCACAGGCAAAAGGCACAACCATGTCAACCACCCAGGCCAGCACAAAAGAGACCAGTCTCAAATTAGATGGTCACACTCTTACAATCGAAGATGTTGAGAATGTCGCCCAGCGCACCACTCCTGTGCAGCTCTCAGAGCAAGCAATGGAGCAACTGCGCAACTCCCGCAAAGTTGTAGAGGACTTCCTTGAGCGTCGCGAAGTGGTTTATGGCATCACCACGGGCTTTGGTAAGTTTAAGGATGTCTATATCGCGCCTGAAGCCACAGAAGAACTACAAAAAAACTTCCTGGCATCGCATAGCTGTGGCGTCGGTACACCTTTTAAACAAGATGTAGTGCGCGCTATCACACTATTGCGGGCTAACGCCCTGGCCAAAGGCTTTAGCGGCATCAGACCGGTGGTTGTGGAGCTATTACTGGGCTTACTTAACGCCGGTATCCATCCGGTCATACCGGAGCAGGGCTCAGTGGGCGCCTCTGGCGACCTGGCACCGCTCTCACACCTGGCACTGGTCCTCACCGGTGACGGCGAGGCTGAGTATAAAGGCCAGGTCATGCCCGGTTTAGCGGCCCTGCAAGCAGCTGGTCTCGAGCCCGTTACACTCAAAGCCAAAGAAGGTCTGGCCTTGACTAATGGCACACAAGTAATGAGTGCCGTGGGCTGCCTGACATTGCTTGAAGCCGAGCGCCTGGCTAAAGCCAGCGACATCATCGGCGCCATTACATTAGAAGCCTTGATGGGCTCTAAAAAACCATTTTTGGCTCATATCCACGATGTCAGACCGCACCCCGGTCAAAAGCTATCAGCTCAAAATTTGATGCGTATGCTTGAAGGCAGTCAAATAATGGAAAGCCATAAGGATTGCCCGCTGGTGCAAGACGCTTATTCGCTGCGTTGTATGCCCCAGGTGCACGGCGCTAGCAGACAGGCTTTTCGTCATGCCAGAGAAGTCCTATCTATAGAAATAAACTCAGCCACAGATAATCCTCTGGTTTTTGCCGGTGCTGTAATTTCTGGCGGTAACTTCCACGGACAACCACTGGCACTCGTCATGGATTATGCGGGCATGGCCATTGCGGAGCTAGCTAATATCTCCGAGCGCCGCGCCGAAAGACTGGTCAATCCGGCATTGAGCAATGGCTTACCGGACTTTCTTACACTCGAAGCTGGTCTCAACTCAGGCTATATGATTGCGCAATACACTGCCGCAGCACTGGTCTCCGAAAACAAAGTACTGGCGCATCCAGCTTGTGTCGACTCGATACCGACCTCGGCCAATCAAGAAGACCATGTCTCCATGGGCACAATCTCAGCGCGCAAAGCCCGCACCATGCTTGATAATGCCACCCGCGTACTCGCCATCGAATTACTACTTGCCTGTCAGGCACTGGATTTACGTACTGGCAGAGTGCAAAAATCAAGCGCACCAAAAGACAACAGTCAAGTCCATCCCATTGATCACAAACCAAAAGACTGGACTGCCGATGACTTTATACCAGGCTCCAAACTGACTGATCGATTGCTTGCTGGAGAAGGCGTAGAAGCGGCTCACAAAGCAGTAAGAGCAGTGGTGCCATTTTTAGTCAAAGATAGACAGGTCTCAATAGACATCCAAAAAGCTGAAATGATAATCAGATCTGGCGCCTTAATTGAAGCTGTAGAAGCAGCAACTGGAGTGCTTAACTAAAGAACCAAAGCGGACGGGCAAAGCCAATTTAAAATTGACATTGAGTGAGAAATACCAAGACTTTTTCTCAATCTATGCGTCAATCAATAACAAGTAATCAGTCTTGCCAGACCGGCTTATCGGCGCCAAATGGTTGGACATTATCCAGTGCCAGTCTGGGCATATAGCTAAAGCTCACAGCCGGACTGAGCTCGGTTATTGAGCCACAGACTGTATCGACGGTGCGCAAGCGTGGGGGATAGTCGTCACCCTCCGGACACTTTATATAATCAGACTTATCTATATAGCCAAGATCTTGCACCCACATGGCTGTGCGTGCCAGAGAGACTTTGACATGATAACTGCCACCATCTCTAGCTCTCAGCTCAAGGGCTCGCATCACGCCAGCGGATGCTAGATAACCAGTCAAAAAATCATTGAGATAAAAGACAGGAGAAAAGCGCGGCTTATCAGCACCACCCTCGGTGGCAGCAAAACCAGTAGCAACCTGGGCATTTTGATCAAAACCAGGACGCTCACTCCAGGGACCACTGTGACCATAAGCATTGATTGAGAGACAGACAATCCCCTCACTTTGGGCAGCCAGAGCCTTTGGGCTAAGATCAAATCGATCTCTAACACTGGGACGATAAGAGCAAGCAAAAACATCGGCTTGAGCAGTCAATGCTTTCATCTCTTTGAGCTTTTCTGCCTCGGTCAAAAGTAAATAGGCAGAACGCTTGCCCATATTAACCAGTAGATTTTGTGAAACAGTATCACGGTGATACGGACTGCTTATATGCAAAACTTCTGCGCCGTATTGAGCCAGACTGCGCATACTACGAGGTCCGGCCAGGACATGAGTAAAATCAATTACTCTTATGCCGCTCAGTGGATATGCCGCCTCACCCTTGAGTCCAACAGGTTTGCCATCTGCAATTTTTTCGATTTCAATCAAAGGGGTCTGACTCAAAACCTGTCCCTGGGGATGATCCAGCCACTCCTGCCGGTTATAGGCCAGACAAGCAGGCAGACCAGCGGCAGAGAGCTTTTCTTGCAAATCTTCGCCATCATAGCGGGCAATTGAGCGAGCGATACTCTCACGGTTGTTACCGCAATCAAAAAAATTGAGATAGCCACGTTCCAATTTGACATAAGGGGGGCCGGCTTCAATCATGATATAGCGCCCGTCGCGGCAGGCATATATACCGTTGGTTGGCACAAATTCGGCGCCCACAGAGAGTGGATAGCCTGATTGCCACAAAAAATGCGTAGAATGCAGCGCATGGATAGCATCGAGACAGTCTATTTCTAGAGCCGTGGCAGTGCCGCAGCGATACTTCCAGATGCTGGATACCGCCATCGCCTCCAGCAAAAGAGCATAAGCAGTAGACTCAGCGAGATGGTGGGGCGAGCGCACCAGTGGATCACCATTGTGCATTGTTATCTCGCTAACACAAGCACTATCCAGCCCCAACATCTTGACCATGGCATCGAGTGCGCCCAGTGCTCCAGTGGACCAGAAACGCTGCAAAGTTTTTTGAGTATCCGGCAAAGTTAACTCCCAGGCAAGTATTGAAGACTCAGGCTATGACCTGAACTCTATACCCTTTAATACCCAGGAACAAGTCTGAGTCCGCGCTCTTAAAAGCGCAACCCAACTAAACAGCTCTTAAACGATCCAGACAGATAACACGGTGACTATCTGTGGACATGGTGGCCATTTGTTGATTTTTATTGGAGCGTTCAGTCTCCAAAAAATTCCTTAGAGTAGCGGCCATTTCTTCGGGATTACTGGCTACCCGGCGCAGTCTTTCTTCAAGCATGCCACCTGGTTTAGATGATTTGGAGATACGCTTACTTCCTGATTGCATTACTTTTTGCCTCTCGCTTTGTAAGCAGACTTGGGAGCCTTGTTTTTCTTTTTGCGACCATTTTTAGATATTTTGTTGGGTGCTTTTTTGGCACTCTTTTTGACAGTGTCACGAGGCGCTTTGGCCGCTCTCACTGGTTGCAAAATGCGTTTTTTAATGGCACCCGGAGCATCAGTTGCCTGATCATCAAGGCTAGCTAAAGGAGCAGCCACTTTGCGCGGACGACGAGCCGGTTTGACACCAGCTTGCTGGATTTCGTCTTGAGCCTGACTGTGCATTTGGGCCAGTTGCTCTGGACCAATTTCGACAAGGATAGATTCAAGAGCTTCAATCATAAAATTGATCTGAGACTCGGTGATAATTAGTGGCGGCTCAATTCTAAAAGTGCGATTAGCATTGAGAGTACCGGCTACCAGGACGCCTCTATAAAAGAGTTCTACCTGTACAGCTTCACGCAATTCTTTGCTTGTAAATTCAAGACCGATTAGTAGACCGCGCCCACGCACATCAGCAAGATGAGCAGGATAGCGTTCTTGCAGCTCATTGAGCTTGCGCATAAAGTAGTTACCCATGACAGCCGCTCTGGCTGGCAGGTGCTCTTCCAGCAAAACTTCTACCGTAGCAGATGCAGCTGAGCAGGCCAGTGGGTTGCCACCAAATGTGGAATTATGAATGGTCGGGTTGGCTTCCAATACTTTCCAGATTTTAGCTGAAGACATAAAGCAGCCAATCGGCATAACGCCGCCGCCAAGAGCTTTTGCCAGACAAAGGATGTCTGGTACAACGCCTTCGTGTTCGCATGCAAACATGCGACCTGTGCGTCCCATACCGGTTTGCACTTCATCCAAAATAAGCAAAACACCTTTCTTTTTGGTGAGTTGTCTGACTTTGCGCAAATAACCAGCGGAGGGCACATTAATTCCGCCCTCACCTTGAATTGGTTCAAGTATGACAGCAGCGGTGTTTTCGTTGATGGCGGCCTCTAAGGCAGCGATATCACCAAACTGAACATGGACAAAACCATTTAATAAAGGCTCAAATGGTTTGCGAAAAACATCGCGACCAGTGGCCGAAAGCGCGCCCATGGTGACGCCGTGATAAGCGTTTTTGGTGGAGATAATCTCGGTCTTGCCAGTGTACAGACGGGCTAATTTGATGGCTCCTTCTACGGCTTCAGATCCACTATTGCCAAAGAAGCAGTACTGCAGGTCGCCAGGGGCAATAGCAGCAAGCTGGCTAGCGAGATGGGCAGCCCAGGGATTGATCAATTCTTGCGAGTGCAAAGCGACTTGATCTAATTGAGCCTTAACGGCATTGATAACTTTAGGATGGCGGTGACCGACGTTGAATATGCCATAACCACCAAGACAGTCGAGATATCGACGACCTTGATTGTCATAGGTGTATACGCCTTCATCACGAAGCTCAACAGCACCTTCGGCGCCAGACAGCTTTTGTGAATAAGCCATATTGAGGTGATTAATAGAATTACCGAGGGCTCTTTCAGCAAGTTCTTCGTATTGTGTAACGCCTGCCGGTTTGGATAACACCGGGAAGCGCTTGCGTTGAAGCTCTTTTCTATAAACGGCCATGACACACTTATCGAGCGAGCCATTACCCCTGGTGCTATGAACCAGGGTAAGACAAACCCGTCCTGAATAATTTGTTGTAATTAAAAGGTCTCGTAAATACCGTTAGTGCTTAGCACAAAGCTACAGATAAACGGTCTGGGAGCATCAACTGATGCCCAAATCAACAACCGCTACAGGTACGAGCTATTAAAAGATCTCGCCCGGGTTGGATTTTTAGATTGTGCTGTCCAAACAGCTCGCATAAACACCTGATTGATTAGGGTTTTACATGGATAAGAGGTTAGCCTTACTGCTTCTCTATAACTCCAATGTACACCTGGAGCCACACTCAGGGCAATGTGCAACCTGTACAAAAAGGGAGGTCAGAATTTAGCCAACCTGTCTAAGAGAAAAATGGGAACCACCTTGCAAAGATCCTCTTGACATCAAGCCCTGTCTGGCTTTTGCCCCCAAAGATCTGGCAGGAAATTAAGCGGAACTTCCTTTTGAAAGCGGGCGTCATGGGCAATAATTGTGGCTTGAAAAGGAAGCATGCGCCCCTTGACATAAGCGAAAGTCAAAAATCCACAATCTACTTAGCTAAGAGCAACAGATGAAATCAAACCAGAACGCCATCTTGAACCACAAAAATAATAATTGGGGTGCCAAATTTATTCCCGGCAAACTGGCAGCAAGCTTACTTTTATCAGTCTTAATGGCCGCAACCGCCTCTGACGCCGTGCAGGCCCAGGGCATCACGCCCCAGACCATGCCCAAACAGTTTTTAGAGCGCTATTACCAGGGTGTGACCTATTTCAAGGCTGGCGATGTAGATAAAGCAATCCAGGCATTTAAGGCAGTCGCTATCAGCGCCCCTTATGACCCTCTGGTGCACTTGAGCCTGGCAGCGGCTTTGCATCAAGCTGGCGACATTGACAACTCCATTGCTGAGTACCGCCGCGCTATCCAGATAAGACCATCTGATGCCTTTGCCAGAGTCAGCCTGGGCAGCCTTTTACAAGGTCAAGGCGAAATGCAAGAAGCAGTCAATCAATATGATGAGGCAATAAAACTGCGTCCAGATGTTGTGCTCTTCCGCCTCAATCTAGGCATAGTCCTGCGCATAGCTGGCAATAGAGACGAAGCAATAACCGAATTGACCAAAGTGGTAAATGCTTATCCAGAGCACCTCAAGGCTCGCTCTCAGCTAGCAGCGGCCTATCAGGACAAAGGTGAGTACAAACTGGCCATAGATCAGTATGCAAAAATTTTGCAGCATCAACCCGAAAACTTCAGCATGCAATACAACATGGGTGTTTGCTTGCTCTCACTCAAAGATTATGCCCAAGCAGCAAGCGCCTTTAGCCGCGCTATCAAAATCGACGGCTCAGTAGCTGATACCCATGCACTGCTTGGTCAAGCCGAAGCAGCAAGAGGTAATTTATCCGAGGCAATAAGCGAGTTTAGAGGTGCAATTGCCATCAAAGCCGACAGAGCCGAATGGTTTGCACAGCTCGGAGATGCTCTGGCCAGACAAAAAGACAATACTGGCGCCATCGAAAATTACAGACAGGCACTCAAACTCAATCCCAATGATTTAAATACTACCTATAACCTGGGCTTTCTCTTGCAAAACACAGGCTCTCTTGATGATGCCAGCCATACTTTTGAGCGCGTCATTGCCATGAAGCCCGATTATGCCAATGCTTATTACAATCTCGGCCTAATCAAGCAAAGACTCAAAGACTTTGCTGGCGCCGAAAACCAATTTAAAAAAGTAGTCGAACTTAGCCCCAATGACGGTCAGGCTTATGTCAATTTGGGACGCTCTCTCTTACTCAAAGGCGACATGAGTAGTGCAGTGGGATATTACCGCCACGGCTTAAGTATCGATCCCAGCGATCCGGCGGCCTTTGAAGAACTGGGTGCGGCTTTAGTCAAGCTCAAAGATCTAGTAGGTGCTCGCTCTGCTCTGGAGAGTGCTCTGGCTCTAACTCCAAACAACCGTGGTGCAATATTGTCCATGGCCAACCTGGAGACTTTAGAGGGCAATCCAGCCCGAGGCGAACTGCGCATCAGACAATTGCTCAATGACGCTCCAAACGATCAAGAATTGCTCAATTTGCTGGCTGACACACTCTCAATCCAGGGCAAACAGGATGGTGCCATTGAGACTTATCAGCGCATCATCCAAATCAATCCTCGCTCGGCTGAGGCCTTTAACGATCTTGGTCTGGCGCTTTCGCGCAAAGACGACACATCAGCAGCCATGTCGATGTATCAAAAGGCAATGGACTTAGATCCCAACTTTGTTGATCCGATAATCAATATGGGCAATGTTTATCTCGGTTTGCGCAAGTATCCAGAGGCTACCACTCAATACCAAAAGGCATTGACACTCAAGCCAGATAGCGTGCTTGCTCACTACAATATGGGACTGGTATTGACCGGCCAAGAAAACACCGAAGGAGCACTGGCTGAATACCAAAAAGCAGTGCAGCTAGATCCTAACTATGCCAACGCTTTTTATGCCATGGGTTGCCTCTATCAGGCCCAAAATCAAAACGATCTGGCGATAACTAATTACGAAAAATATCTGACCATTGAACCATCTGGTACCTACAACACCAATGTGCGCACGGCCATCGAACAAATCAAAAACCCGGGTGGCAATACCACCGAAACAGCTGGTGGTGACAAACAAACTTCACTCTAACTGCACAAACCAGCGCTAGCTGGGAATAAAGTGCTGGATATAAACAGGTTAGTCAGTGAAATATTGTCCAAAATGTCAAAAGAAGTTTGAGACACTCTGGGCCAAATGCCCTGATGATGGCGCTGAGCTGGAGACCGACAAAACAGAACAAATGATTGGTCAAATATTCGCTGACCAGTACGAAATTCTCTCAGTTTTGGGTGCCGGCGGCATGAGTGTTGTCTACCGGGCAAAACATCGCCTGATGGACCGCATTGTTGCCATAAAGCTATTGCATGATGACTCTGACAAGCAAGCGATAGAGCGCTTTAAGCACGAAGCCAAATCATCAAGCTCACTCAAACACCAAAACATCATCAGCATCTATGACTTTGGTATCGTTGGCAATCAAGCCTATCTTGTTATGGATTGCCTGGAAGGCAAAAATCTCAGCGAAATCCTGGAAAAGGAAGAGCGACTATCGGTAGACCGCGCCATAAATATCTTCAGACAGACCTGCCATGGACTGGAACACGCTCATAAAAACGGCATCTTGCACCGCGATCTAAAGCCCAGCAACCTGGTCATCATCAAAGGTGAGGACGGCACAGAGCTGGTTAAAATCGTTGACTTTGGTATTGCCAAACTAATGCCAAATGCCGCCATGCAACAGACAAGATTAACGCAAACAGGCGACATTTTTGGCAGTCCACTCTATATGAGCCCTGAGCAATGCCAGGCCAGACCACTCGATAGTCGCTCAGATATTTATTCGCTGGGCTGCTTGATGTACGAAGCTCTAACGGGAGTAGCGCCGCTCAGAGGCGAAACCGCATACGATACCATGACCATGCATGTGAGCACGCTACCAGCAGCCTTTGGCACAGTGGCGCCCGAGCTCAAAATAGACAAGAGTATCGAGGCCATGGTGTTTAGATGTCTCGAAAAGAAACCCGAAGATCGCTATCAAACAATAGCCGAACTTTTAACCGATATGCCCACTGTACACAGTGATTCAGGCTCGGTCAAAGTAAAAGCTGTAATGCATCCGACAAGACAAAAACGTGAGATCAAATACTTACGTTATAGTTTTTGGAGCCTCTTTGTCATCTGCGCGGCGATAGCTCTCTATGCCACCATAGATAATGGCGCCGATTTCGACCATGGCACTTTGCTCGAAAAAACACTCTGGAATTGCAAAACAACAGTCGCTCAAACTCTTATAAACAACAAGCTATACGATCCAGCCAGAGCTTTACTACTATCAGCAGAAGAATCTGCTCGCCAACGCTTTAGTAATAAAAGTCGTGTGCTGACTGCACTGCGGTTACAGAGAGAGCTTTATATAAAAGCACGTATGTTTGAAGATCTAGAAGCAGTAAACAGTAAAATCGCAGCGGTCAATTCGCAAATGCTTCTGGAATCATACAACGGTCTCATGGCTGAGCTAAGCGAGCTAGCCAAGCCAGCCAGTCAGACACAAACAAATATCAACAAGCTACTGGCACCAATCAGCTTTGGCTCAGTCAACCACATAGCACGTGGACTGGCTGGCAATTCACTGGACAAACACGCCGAGACCCTTTTGACCAGAGCAAAACAAACATACACCACCTTGCTCGGACCAAAAGACTTGCTGGTAGCAGATGTCGATATGCTCCTGGGTGAAGCCTACTGGAGTCAACAGCGCCTCAAAGAAGTAAGACCAGTGCTGGTGGAAGCACTGGAAATTTATGACTCTGCCAACCTAAAGAACGATAAGCGCAAAATTTTGGCCATGCGCAAACTCGGTCAATTAGACCGTGACGAAAACCGCTACGACAAAGCTAAAGACGAGCTTGAGACAGCGATGAAAGAAACCGAAACAGGCTTTGGCAAAGACAAAAACCTGCTTTATCAATGTCTCAATAGTTATGGCAGTTACTTAGAATCAATCGGCAAAAGTGATGAAGCAACTGCTGTTTTTGAAAGAGCACAGAAAATTTCGCCAGAAGAAGTGATGCAAGAAACAGTTGATCACAACAGCGGTAGTGCCTCAAACTCGGATACCAAGCCTTTGTAGTTGCTCCTTACTGGGAAATCCAACAGTCCTGAAACGTGGCGGATACATGCCCGGTTCCGGTATCATTTGATCGCCCAGTATTTTAACGGCATCCTTCCACTGTACTTCCCCCAGGAAGGTAGCTTTTGTTTTTTCTTCATTGACCACCGAAAATCCAATAGAATCAGTTTTAGGTAGCAAACATTCTACGGTTTGCGTCCAGGTACAGGTACTTCTAAGGGAGCCATCTTTGGCTTGTAGTGCCACAAATTTAGAAACAAACAAATCATTTTGCAGGACATCGGCATCCGAAGATAAAAACTCCAGCTGCCTGGCGTAACTCTCAAACTGATACTGCAATTGGTGGCGAGCCAGGGCTGCACACAGAGCTTCTTCTCTCTTTGGATCAGGTTTATAAATCTCAAAGCCACCACCAGGGGCATCACACAAAACATAGGGTGGGAGTTTGCGTACAACAGAGTTAGCGCCACTCATCTCATCCAACTTTTGCAGCGCGCAGGCAGTACCAAGCACGTCTCCAGCGCCCCAAATAAATAACTTTGAGGGGTTAACTAGCAAGTAGAGGCGTTTACCACTAACACTCAAATCCGGAAAGGAAAAGTAGCAAAGGCGCATAGCATCGTAGTGATCATTCCAGGTTGATTCGTGACAGCAATCAGTCCCGGTCTCATTATCATAAATAGAGGCAAAATCGAAGTGTTCAGTTTTTGCAATCAAATTATTTGCAGCCTGCTCTATTACTGTATCAAAATCCTGAGACCAATCCTCAAGCATCCGACTTGTTACTCTTACCTGACTTTCACCAGTATCAATAACAGGAAAGATGACTAAGTGCTCACACCACAATAGCGCCTGATAGTTACCGACGGCATCACCATACTCACGTTTGAGATGGCACCAATCGAGATAATTCTCAGCGTAGTCGCGCATAACCGGCATCAAATGTGGTGCCACCAGACCATAATCACAAAAATCATCTTGCCTTCTAAAAAATCTTGCAATATCAGTAAGAACAGTTGTCAAATTGGCAGGCGCATTTTTGTATGACTGATAGTACCGGTGCAAATAAATAGTCTTAAGCGCCTTACCGGTGCCACTCTTAATCACCAGCGCAAACTGCTGGCGATCAAAACCGAGAGTGCCATCAACTATGGCTTCTATCAATTCTTCTGCTGCTCGTTCGGCAAAAGTCTCGGGCGAAAGTAGCGGCTCCATTGGTTTCTTCCAGGTCAGTAGTGGCACAGATTTTTTATGACAGCTTATTCTAGCACTCTAGAATAAAACACCTTAGCGCTCACCAATGCTCAGATCAAAAGCAATATTTAACCGGCAAAGCCTCCTAATAATAAAGCTAATAGAGTAATAGATCTTATATCTGCGCAGCAAGAACGGCAGCCAGAGCCAAAGCCACATCAATGGAGCTATTGCTTTTTTGCCCGGTCGTGTTATAGTAAAAAAACGGTGACGCAATTTTGCGGGATTGGCACATTGGTTGTGTTCTAGCCTTCCAAGCTAGCTAAAAGAGTTCGATTCTCTTATTCCGCTCCAATTCAAGGTGAATCAAATGCAGCTCATGGTAGGGGTAATAAAACGAAATTACGGCAGATAGTCAGTCTGCTCCTCGTTTTGTCACACCCCCTGATGAGTCATATTCACCATGTCATTCTTGTCACTACTATATCGCCACGGCTTACCGCCGGTTCGTAGCATAAGAGTCTATTGCACCCGCCTTTTAAGCGGAGAGGTGCTGGTGCAATTCCAGCCGAGCCGACCAAATGCGCACGTGGTCTACTGGATGGGCATCGATCTTCTAAATCGATTGAAGCAAGTTCGATTCTTGCCGTGCGTTAAATACATATTGCGGAGTGATCTAACTGGTAAGATGCGCGACTGTTACTCGCGACATAGTGGATCGTCCCCACTCTCCGCAGCCAAGGCCCCGTCGTCTAAAAGCAAGACACTCTGCCCATTACAGAGACAATGCAGGTGCAACTCCATGCCGGTGCCACCACTTCTAACCAGCAAAAATATCACATAATTATTTCGTCACAAAATCATTTGCCTTTTTATTTTGCCGTGATATAGTAAAAACAGTTCGCAACTCCAGGAAGTACTTTCTCATGAAAGCCGTTCTCCATAATCTCAGTAACAAAGGCGATAGCCAGCAGTATTGCTGGTCCATATCGTTTGTTGTCGCTGTAGAGTCATGGAGTAACTGGAGATGTCACTTTTAAATTTAGCCCGCAAAATTTCTAGCTGTCTATTTGACCGCCTTGCACTTCTTTTGAGAGGTAGTGCTGATGTCATTTTGCGACAGCGACAGCAATCCATCAATGCCAAAGGCCCATTGAGGATTGGTGTAACTGGTAGCACATGCGGCTTTGACCCGTACAGTACAGGATCGTACCCTGTATCCTCAGCCAATTTTAGAGTAGAGCCGACTGGTTCGGCACAACTGTGGCCATCGTCTAGCAGTCTAGGACTTGCGGTCGTGATCCGCAAAACGTGGGCGCGAATCCCACTGGCCACCCCAATCACAAGTACACCAGGCCATGGCGGCCAGACGGACTCCAAATCCGCAGGACAACGTTCGATTCGTTGGGTGTGCGCCATAGTTCCGTCGTCTAGTGGTCTAAGACATTCCGTTGTCAGCGGAAAAATCGCGGGTTCAAATCCCGTCGGGACTGTAGTTAGGAGTAGTGGCTCATGGGGGCAAGCACTTTGCTAAAGTGTCGAGCATAAGCTCAGCAGGTTCGATTCCTGCCTATTCCGAAAATTCACAGAGGTAATTGACCATGCAAGCAAAACACTTAAGACATCGATATCGAAGCCACAGCCTTACTTCCGGCACGTGGCAGAGTGGTCGATTGCACCTGACTGTAACCCAGGTCTCTAATAAGCGCGCTAGTTCGAATCTAGCCGTGCCGATTTTTTTACATAAACAATAGCCACCACCGGCAGCGCCATTTTAAATAGCGCGTCCGGCGGCAGGTTTGGCAACAAGCTTGCTATTATCGCGCCCGACATTCCAGCTAAAGCCAGCCAGCACACGGCAGGGCAAAGTATAACGAGTGCCCTGAAAAGGGCTGCCAGCATTTGCTAGCAATCTTTGATTAAGCATGTTTTCGACTCTCACATCAAAAGAAGCAGGCAGGTATTTGTATTTTTGATGCAACTTTTGTGGTGTTTGATAGCCACCACTAAAGCCCAGTACAGTAAGTAGCGGCGTGCGATTATGATGAGGCCCAAAAACCTCTCTATCAATATAATTCTGCAAGCCTGTCAACACCTGCACATCTCCCAGTACCCACCAGTTTTGACGACTGCGATAACCTAGTCCGGCTGTGCCCTGATAGCGTCTGTCATGATCTGGATAACGAGGCAAAGGCGTAGCGGGAAAGTCATAAAAGCCACCTGAGACACCGTGACTACCACGCAAATAAGCCACCTGTACAGTATTGGATAAAAAGCCATTGAAACCATAGCCATTCTTAGCCGGCTTAAGATCCACTCTGGTCTCTACACCATAGGCCTCCTGGGCGCTATTTGTCAGGCGATTATAGATAGGTAAGTTACCAATCACACCGGAGTCACCAAAGTTATAGAGCTTTTTGTAAAAGAGATTGGTACGAGTAACAAAACGAGGTCCAAATTGGCTTTCGATACTGACGTCAACCAACTTGCCGCGAGTTGGTAAAAGCGGTCTAGGAGTACCAGCATAAATGCCATTGACGATGGGATCGTTAATATTGATCGGTCCCAGGAAGTAATCCACTGGTGTCGGTGTAAAGATATCCGAATAAGAGCCGCGCAAGACAGAGTTTTTGGTTAGCACTATCGATGCACCATAACGTCCACTGGCTTGAGCCCCGGTGGTACGCTGGGTCTCAAAGGGCTTGAGCGAAAAGGGCTCTACGCCGGGTGCCTGACTGAGAGTAGCGGCAAGCTCGCGAGCATTACCAAAGACACTGTGCTGCAAATCAAAACGCACACCAGCATCAAGGGTAAGCCTGCGCCAGAAGCCCTTTTCTGGCTTCCAGCGATCCTGAAAAAAAGCACTCTGTAAATATCTAAAACCGCGGTAATTGCCAGTGCTGCCCTGCATCTGCGGACCAGCCACTTGCAATGTAAATGGACTAATAACAGCACCATAAGGTAGTGGATTGGTATTGATTTGACTGGCACCGTCTAGATCACCAGCTTCTGTCAAAGCCGCTATCTGAGCCTGGGCATCAGCTTGAGCCGCCAGGGTACCGGACAAATCACTGTTGTAATAAACAGACTGAAACTTAGTTTTAACAGGTCTTACTTCACTCAAAAACCCAGTCTTAAGATGATGGGTTTTATGCAGAGTTTTAGTCAAATCACCCTGTGCCGAAAAAATGTAGTTAAATCGCTTAGCCTGAGCCGACATCGAATAGAGCGGCTGATCAGCATTGATGTTGGGCGCCGGGTCAAAAGCATTGGATGAACGAAAAGACTCGGAATAGAAGCCATTGAGCAAATGCAAATTGAACTCGTCAAAAAATTTGCGAAACTTGTGCTGATAGCTGAGGATAAAATAGTCTTGCCTGTCCTGCTGACGTTGCCTGACGCCATAAAGATTTGAGAAGTGCGAAGTGGGCACACCAAGGAAGCTCTCGTTAATTGCCACCGAAGCTTTTAATTTGTCATATGGCGAAAGCAAATATTCAAGCCTGGCAAAGACATTTATATCAGCGCCACGGTTATTGGCAAAAGACTGAGTCGGCGCAGCAATACGAATACTACTGCCACGAAAAGAACCGGACGATTCAAAACGTAATTTGTGTAGCTTACTGGCCGGATCCTGGCTAAAAGCACCACTACCATTGTAGTAAATACTGCCAGCTAGTGGTCCGCCGATTTGCTGACCGATAGTAAAATTAGGTTTGGCAATTATAGGTAGAGTCTTGAGGTGTGCCACCGCCCCCAGTGGTCCACCACCATCCTGCGCTTCGTAGCCACCAATATCTATCTGCGCTGATTGCAGCGAGCGAGGACTTATGGGCTGACTCTGCTGCAAAGCACCAGCCGACTCGGGTATGACCACACCATCGACTTCGTAGTTAATAGCATTGTGCTCACCACGAGTAATGATATTGCCATAAGAGTCATTCATCACGCCTGGAGTACTTTCAATAAGCTCCCGGAGATTGTTTCCGCTTCTATATTCCTGGATAAAACGGTGGTCGAGATTAGTCTCACTGCCAATTTTTTCTGGATGGATTAAGGTCCGCTTGCCTGTGATGCGCATCACATCTACAGGTTCGAGATCCTCGAGATCTATCTTAAGGTCTTTGTTCTCACCGCTAGCTAGAGTAAGGGCAGTAGTATGAGAGAGCATCTCGCGGTGCGAAGTAGTGATATGCCACTGACCGGCTGGCAGATTATTAAAGCTAAAAGCTCCCTGCTTATCACTTTGAGTCTCAAGTCTCTCATGATCGGCCCCAGCCCTGGTCAAAACTATCTCAGCGTCCGCGACCGGTCTTTTGCCATCTATAGATAAGACCAGACCCTTAATACTGGCAGTTTTTTGCTCTTGCGTTTTTGTCTCGGACTGAGACTGCTCAGAAGCACTAGGAGATACACCGGTAAGTGCTCTATCAGGGTTGGCCACGGTATCGCTTTGAGCGTAAGCCGACGAGTTTAGGGACAAGCTGAGCGCCAAAGCACAGACAAGGGAGGCTGCCAGAGACTGCCCTAGATGTATATATGGTGATTTTTTCAATTCAGCCAGATTTGAGCGGGTGCTTGGTTTCACTTTTCCAATTCGCTTAACGATAATTGGAAATCATTTCCAACCACAAAATATTAGCAAACAAACGCCCCCAAGTGGAAATGGTTTCCATTATAATTGTCTATATGTTGACTACATCCACTAGAAATATCCTGACACTGGCACTCGCCACACTTAGCATGCTCTCGGCTGGCTCGATAGCAAACGCTGAGACTTTGCGCATTGGCACCCAGCAGTCGGCCACCCTGGTGCCAGCTGAGGCAGTACGCTGCCCTCAACCCGAAATCACCCATGAAATGCTGGAGCAAGGCATCAAAGCCAATTGTCTGGCTAAGTTTGCCATTGAACCCTCGGGTAAACACACAGTGGAATTGCTCTCGTCCACAGGCTCACCTGAGTTTGACGAATTGACTCTAGACACATTGCGTGGCTGGCAGTTCCGCCCAGCGCAACTGGCAGGCGATCCCGTTTACTCGGTGCGCAAAATCAAAGTCGAATTCGAAGTCGAATAATCGCTACTGCGTTAGTGACTCTTCTGGATCTAGATCGATAACTTTCCAGGAGCCAGTGACCATGCCGGTTGCACATGCTTCCATATGGTCAGCTTCTTCTTCGCGGTGAGTCTCTTTAAGCAGATTGCTGTAGCTTTTGAGGACTTGATTGGTAAGCGGGTGCTCTGCTCCGAGCTTTTTGGTGCGGATGCTCAAAGCCCTCTGGTAGGCACTCTCAGCAGCAGCATAGTTTTTTTGCAGATGATAGAGCAAAGCCAAATTGACCAGACTGGTGGCCACACCGGCATCCTCCGGTCCAAACAAAGCCTCGTATTGCTTGCTACAAGCCTCAGCGTATTTTTGAGCCGAGGGCAAATCATTGCCATAATAAAAGAGTCTAGCCAGATTATTGAGACTGTCTGCTGTAGCTTGCGTTGGCTTAGTGGTCTGAGCCGTGGTCAACTCATGCAAGCGGGCAGCATTGGAGGCAGCAAGCAGGTGCTTGTCCTGTCTTGATTGCACATCCACCAGGGCAATCAATGTGGTTTTAAGCATGTCATCTTTGATACCAGAGCGGTCCACCAGAGCCAGTGCCTGCAAAAGCTCGCCTTCACTTGTGGTCCAGTCACACTGGTCAGCCAGCTCTTTGGCTTTATTTAAAAAAACTCTGCCAGAAAGGTCTGATGGCGCTAGGTTCAAGACGTGGTAAGGGAGCATCAGGCAATTTTGCTGCCTGAAACTTACCAGTTTTACTCCAGGTACGGCCGCTTACAACTTGCTGAGGCGCGCCTGGTTCGGTCGTTTTGATGCCCAGCTTTTGGCGGCAACCATTGAGCAACTCTGTCAGGTTGCGTACATCAGGATGCTCTGCCCCGAGATGTTTGGTCTTAATTTGATGGGCTTTATTTAGTAAGGGTTCGGCGTTTGGATAGTCCTGCATGACATGGTAAAGCAAGGCCAGATTGGCAATCATGCCAGCCGTATCGACGTGCTCAGGACCGAGTACTTCACAATACATTCCGACAAGCTCTTTGGCCAGTGGCAGGGCTTCGTCAAACTTCTTCTGAAACCAGAGACATTCGCAGAGACGCTCTTTGACAAGAGCGCGGCGTCTATCATTGGGTGGCAGCTCCAGTGATTCTTCTAGTGCGGCATACCAAATATTTTCAGCAAAACTATATTTGCCCTCAGTCTGCGCCTTTTCAGCTGATTTAAAGTAGTCCTCTAACTTCTGGATTGATCTTTTCAATCTTCATCACCAGGCATGCAACTGTCGCAAAACAGTCGCCAAAGTCATATATGCGGCAAACTCATATGGGGGAGACCGGGGTTTGCCTGAAGCATGCTTGCACCGGTCAATGCCGGATTTTTGAGATTAAGAATGACGAAATTGGCATGCCTAACACCAAGCAACTTCTCCTCCAATGTTATCAAAATCCAGGGCGCAATAGACAATTCTCAACCTAAGACTTGCCAATTTGCCTCAGCTGTAAATTATTTGGATTAAAGGCCCACAAAAAAGAGCACTTTAGGGCTTGACGTCTATATTGCCATTGATGCGGATAAATTCACGTACAAGTGACTCGGCCTCAGCCAGACTGATACCACCACCAGATGTCTCAAAATCACGTCTGGTGCGAGCCAGCGACTGTAAGTCAGCTTTGAGTTTGTCGCCACGGCCTTTATCTATCTTGTTAGCAGCGACAGAGCGATTGATCTTTTGCTCAAGTGCTTTGTAGCGCTCATCAAGATTAGCCCAGCGTGGCTTTTGGCCGGCAATTGCAGTATCAAGAGCGCTGTTAATGCGCTCCATATCAGCAATCAATGTGAGCGACTCAGAATAACTGAGACCCTCACCCGAGAAGCGATAAGTGACTTCATCGCGGGCTACTTTTTCTAGCTGCTTGGAAAAGTCTCGGGCCTTATCCGAGGTCAATGTACCGCTAATAACTGCCTGCGCCAGCTTATTATCCAGATCTTGCCTTCTGGCAGTAGGATCCGGCACAGCCTGCGGACCGGCACTCATTGTGCTTTCAATTTTGCGCGCTAATTTTTCCAGTTGCAAGACCACAGCGGCGTGCTCACCAAAGCTAAGACCACCAGAAGTCGTATATTTGGTCTCTTGCTCCATCACAGCATAGAAGTCACGCTTGAGCATATCGCCATCTTTAGGTGAGATTCGCCCCTGCAATACACCTTCGGTAATGCTCTGAAATAGCTCCGCCTGTCTTTTGCCAATATCTGGCAAAGCGCTCTCTTTATTTTTTAGTGAGTCATCAAGGTCATCTTTTAGCTTGCTCAAGCCATCGGCAACTTCAGCTGTTTTAGTGGCATCGCGTTGCAAATTACGCAAACGCTCCAGTTCATCTTTGAGTTCACCGACTTTGACTGGAGCCAGATTGCCTGACAATGTGGCATCACGAATAGCATCATCAAGCTGTTTAAAAGTGGCCATATTATTGACCGGTGTACTGCCAGCGATATTTAATTCGTGAGCCAGATCTGTATCTATTTTTTCGAGCAAAATTGCCATGCTATAGGTCTCTCGCTCAAAATTACTGGCGCCGGGCTTGAGCAAATTACTGCGATTTTTGATGGCCACAAGATCGTCATTAAAGCCCTTTGCTTTGTCGGCTTTGAGCTTGCCAGTGGCCATAGCAGCGCTGAGAAGTTTTTGCACACTCTGCAACTTGGCTTTGACATCAAGACCAGTGATATCGATGCGATCGACAATTGCCTTTTCTACTTTTGTAGTCAGGGCTTCGATGTCATTGAGCAGCTTGAGTGCTTCTCCGGCAATTATGCTGCCATCTTGCTTAAGGTTTGATTTACGCTCACTTACCACTGAGGCCAGTTCAGCACTCAATGATTTAGCATCGGACTCTGGCATACGCTTGCTATTCCTAGCATCGTTAATGCGCTTATCCAGCGCATCCAGGGCACCTTTTATACCAGGCCAGTCATTGTCCTTGCTATACTTAGCCCGGTTAATTGCATCAGTTAGTTTTGTTGCTTCCACCACCATCGCTTTGACAAAAGGCATATCTGGAGCGGTTTTACTTAGTGGAGAGACCGCCTCTTTGCGTTTGGTATCGAGCGCCACAAGTGCATCATTGTATTTGCTGGTCTCTACTTTTGAGATCAGACCGCCATCGAGTGCTTTACCGAGACTATTGAGACCAGAGCTTACAGCTTGCTCCAAAAGTGCAAATTGACCTGTCAGTGTCTCAGTCTGACCTGAGCGGCTTGATACTTGATCAGCTACAGCCTGCAAATCTTTGAGCAGTGTAAGCTGTTCTTCGCTTGTCAAAGAGCGTTTTGTCTTACTGAGCTTGTCTATACGTGAGCCAATTTGCTCAAGTATTGTTTGCAGATTTTTGCCCTGGTCCGCGGTCAATTTTTTGGCATCGACATCAGCCTGCACATCTTTTAAAAGAGCGTTCTTTTCGTCTATGGCAATTTGCAAATCGATTTGTCTATTGCGCACTGACTTAGTTAACTCAGCACTGAAGTGATCCAGTTCGATCACAATCTTAAATGAATTGATGACACTGAGTTCGCCTTTATCGGCTTTGCGATAAGCATCCTCTTGTTTATAGATGCCATTCAATTCTTTTCTCAGGTCGCTGGCTTGTTCGGCAGTTATGCGACGGCCTTTGAGAGCGATATCGAGACGTCTTTCGATTTCTTGTTTGCGGGCAGGCAAATCTACAGTGCCAAATTTTCTATCGGTAAAACTCTTTTCCAGATCTTTGATAATGTCATCAAGCTCAAACTGCAATTTGAGCGACTCCCAGAGATTTAGCGTGCCCTGCGACGCCTTAAATTCAGCTTCCTGATTGGCTATCACATCCAATCTTTGTTTAAACTGATCTAGCTGTACTTGAGTCAGACGTCCGGCAATCACCGCTTCGTTCATCCGTCTTTCGATTAGCGCTTGCCTTGAGCCAACATCCGAAATCACACTGAATAGCCGAGCTTGTTTTTCGGCAGCTGGTGCAGCCTCTACTGGAGCAGCAGCGATTAACAAACTGACTAAACTCAAACAGCCTAAAGACAATGCTCTCATTACAACCATTCTAACCTTTGTACCGATATAGCTTTAGTTTTTAGCATATAAACACAGGCCCGATCCTGATTTAAGCCAAGAAATAAGAATACTAAAGGGCGTCAAGAGCAGCCTCGGTTTCTCTAACCCAGCGCATGATTTCATTGACGTCTATATTTAAGCGTTCGGCTTGCTTATCGGCACTACTTTGACCAGACAAAATACTCAATACTACTTTTCGTTTCTCGACCTTATCAATAAGCCCTCCACTACTCTTTTCTTTGACGTAAATAGTATTGCCCGCCACTTCTTCTACTTCTTTGTAGCCACTGAGTAACCTGGCTGTGACCTGCTCTCTATCGAGGATGGCTTTAATCGGATTTTTTTGCAAAACAATCAGCTCCGGTGGGTTCTCACGGGCATCAGCACAGGTTTGCTCAAGCACCTCAGTGAGACGCTCGCGCCAGAGTGGTCCACCGTAGCGGGCAAGGCAATAATCAACCTGAGTGATGATGCTAAAGAGATAGCGCCCACACGGTCTGCGCCCAGACTGCAAAAGAGCGGGATAACCGGGACCAATACCAGTACCCAGCAAAAGCACACTGCCTGAGCGGCTGCAATTGGCTATTATCGACTGGCACAGTGGATCGAGATCGCCTTCCGGCGAGGACCACTGACAACCAGTCAAAGTCATGTCTACCATCCTGGCATGAGCCAGATCGGTAGCTGTAGCAATCAGTTTTTGACTGCCGCAATAAAGAGCAAATGTACCCATGGCGATAAGAGCCAGAGCAGTGACCATCTTTTTATCTTTGAGCGGCACCATATAGCGCCTCAAGAGAGCACCAATCACTGTGCCAGCACAGATATAGGCGGCAAACTCAGCCGGTATCAAGCGATAAATCCAGGCTTGATTGCCATATAGATAGTTAAAAAGCCCGACCACCGATATGACACCACTAGCAGTGACCAGTACAGAGAGTCGGCTGGCTAAAAGGGCCAGTATGAGACCGGCTAAAATGACCATGACCGGTTGCACGACCAGCACATCGTTGCGCAGTAGATGGATAAAAGCACGCTGCGAGTATTCATAGGCTGGTGCATACATCGGCAAGACCTGCCCAAAATAAATATTGCGGACAGTTGCCGGCAATACCATTAGCGCCACTGCATACAGTGCAGCGACCTCCAGCAAAGCAGCAATCTCAAAAGTGTAGAGTTTTTGCCAGTAGTTTTTATTTGGACTTTTGAGCAAAAATGTCAGCTCCACAAAAGCCATAATCAAAACAAATTGCGGCTTGAGCATGGCTGCAATAGCCGCAAACAGACCCACAACAAAGGCTTCGGCAGCCACTACCGAGCGGTTGCGATAGCGCAGATAACGCAAAATAAAAAAGGGTAGATAGGCAATCACAAACAAGTGCTCGCGCTCACCAAAGTCCACACTGCGAGTAGCAGTGTATTGAGCCGCCGCAAGAACAAGAGGAGTAAGACAGAGAGCCTCAGTGCCGCTAAGATGCCTGGAAATCAGGCGCAAACTAAAATAACAGCTCAAAAGAGCCAGCAACATAACTGTCAAGTTAAAGACCAAAATCTCTGGAGCGCTCAAAGCTCTGGCAAGCCAGACTACAGGCACACACAGATACATAATAAGAGGTGGATTCCAGTCAAATACATCCTGATAGGGCACGGCTCCGTTACTAATTAACCGCGCAATATCCAGATAAATAGCCTGGTCAGCCTGGCTCAAAAGAGGATGGTTACAATAAAAATAAATAGGTCCGCTCAAAATCAAAAGACAAAAAGCGAGCCCACAAAATAAAATCATGCGTCTGTTAGCGCTCATCTGTCCTCGCTAAATAAATCGCATACTCCCAGTTATAACCGCGGTATTCATGAGGCAAGCGGTTATCAGAGCTATAGTAAAAGGTAGTGCCATCTTTGACATAGTTGCGGGCAACAATTGGACTGAGCCCCAGTTTATCAAGCAGCTCCTGACTGGCATGAGAGACCAGTAGGACACTGGCTGACTTTTCTTCGAGTCTGGCTTTGATACGATTTAAGCTATCTTGATAAAACTGGCCAGCGATACCGCTCAATGCATTTTGCTCTTTGAGCGGTTGCAGTAACTTGAGCGGCTGCAGGTCATGCAAACTGAGCACCGGACGGCAATCGCCTATTAGTACAGCGGGATAAAAAGGCTCACCACAATCAGATAAGAGAGCCAGGTCTTTACCCTTTGCTCTCAATACAATTGTCTCCCCCAGCTCATTTTGAGCTTGCCCCGCCAGACGTCTGACCTGACCCAGGCGCTCACAATCAGAGGCCAGGAGCTGACTGACAAGGAGTGTCAATATCAAAGATAAAAGCAAAGACATTGGTCCGACAAAGTCCAGACCAGAGCTCTTGCCAGCAATAACTCTACTTTTAAACCAATCAACACAAGCCAGTAAAAGCATGGCGGTGTTAGCAAAAATAACAAGCACCAGGTCAAAGCTGCGCCCATCGTTTTGCAGCACAAATATCAAAAGCCCCAAAATAAGCAGACAACCAAGGGGCCGGACAAGCTTATTACTTAGAGGCAACAATAAAAGCATGAGCAAATTAAAGAGTGCCACATAAAACACATCAAAGCGAGCTGGCGTAGATAGAGGACTAAATATGGATGGATCTGTAAAGCCGAATTGTTGCATACGCAAAACCAGTCCCAGCTCAACTAAAAATTGCCACTGCAAAGAGATCAGTAGATAAATAATATAAAGCAAAGGCACACTGATAAAGCTCAGACTATCAATACTCTTGAGCGCTTTGACGCTGCCACGGCTAAGTGCAAAAGCCAGCTCGGCCACAAAAAAGACAACCAGATACAACGGATCAAGACAGGCACCAAAACCAGCAGCCAGACCGACAATGAGACGCAGATATAGCGGAGAGGGCAGACCCTGCCAGGTGCGGCAACGCAAAACCAACCAGGGAGTCATTGTCAGGATCAAAATATGCTGCAAGTCGCCAAAATTAAAGCGCACAATCAAACTTGTGAGCGCCAGGGCAAAACACAGTGGCAAAGCCGGCTTACTCTCCTCAGACAAAAGAGCCAGCCTGGCTGTTACCCATATAGAGAGGAGCAAACAAACAAAAATACTGAGGGGCACAAAAATGTCAGGCAAGAGTAAAGATAGTATTGGCGCAATAGTTGCTTCACCGACCATAGCACCAAGGGTAGAGGCACAACCTCTAAGCAGCTCAGACAATTGCAGATCAAGCTTGAGCAAACCTAAAAGCGGCACACAAGTCCAATCACATATATCGACAAAAAGCTGAGAGCCACCATTTAGCAGTCTGGCAGTGGCAATGCGCACAGCCAGAGCAGCACTATTGAGAGGTCTATCGGAGACTAACTGATTGAGCAAAAACGATAGCGGCACAAAACAGGTAAGTGCGGTCCAGAGATAGAGTGCTCGATTCTTCAACGGTCCTCTACTTTTATCCGGAGCGCATCGCCTCGGCATGCTCAGTGGTGAGGCGTTGATTCAAGATTTTCTTGAGACCAGGATATTCGGCTAGCTCCGGATCTACTTTGATAACAGCCAGGGCTGCGTTTCTGGCGTCCTCAAGTATTTTGGCATCGTGGACCAGGTCAGCTAACATCAAATCGGGTAGACCAGACTGACGATAACCTAAAAACTCACCTGGACCTCTAATTTCAAGATCTTTTTCGGCTACCACAAACCCATCATTGGTTTGCTCCATGATACCAAGCCTGTCTCTAGATGTCTGTGACTTCATATCTGAGACCAGATAGCAATAGGACTGCTCACCGCCCCGCCCCACACGTCCACGCAACTGGTGCAACTGAGCCAGGCCAAAGCGGTCAGCGTTTTCGATTACCATGATAGTGGAGTTGGGCACATCGACACCGACTTCTATCACTGTTGTGGAGACAAGGATGTGATATTCACCCTTTCTAAAAGCATCCATGACCTCGTCTTTTTCCTGACTCTTTAATTTGCCGTGCATCAGACCCAGCTTCAAATCAGCAAACTCGCCTTTTGACAACTTTTCAAATTCTTGCGTAGCGGCTTTAGCTGAGAGCGACTCAGACTCTTCGATAAGTGGGAAGACAATATAAGCCTGACGCCCTTTTTCTATTTCTGCTCTAACTAAGGGATAGAGTTTTTTCTTATCAGATGGCCGCATCAACTTAGTCACGATTGGCTTACGGCCAGGGGGCAGCTCATCAATCTCGCAAACATCGAGATCACCATGCATGGTCAAAGCCATAGTGCGCGGGATAGGTGTGGCTGTCATAGTCAACAGCTCTGGATTTTGACTCTTGGCTTTGAGTCTGGCTCTTTGTTTTACTCCAAAGCGGTGCTGCTCATCGATAATAATCAAACCAAGATTTTTAAATTCAACATTGTCTTCAATCAAAGCATGTGTGCCGACAGCTATATGAGACTGTCCGCTCAAAATTTCCTGCCGCACTTCGCGACGTTCTTTTGCACCTTGCTTACCGAGCACCAGAGAGACCCTGAGTCCTAGTGGTGTTAAGAGTCTCTGAAATTGTCTGAAGTGCTGCTCAGCCAAAATTTCGGTGGGAGCCATCATCGCCCCCTGGAAGCCGTTTTGGACAGCCACCATAAAAGCCATCAAAGCAACAATTGTTTTACCCGATCCCACATCCCCCTGGACCAGTCTGTGCATCGGCTTTGAGCTAGCCAGGTCCCGGGCGATTTCTTCAAAGACACGGTTTTGCGCGCCGGTCAATTTAAAGGGCAATGTAGCTAAAAGTCTCTCTACATAGCTATCGGGGTCTGGCGTATATTTGAGAGAGAGTGCGTCTTCACGTCTTTCGTAT
The DNA here is from genome assembly GCA_016718315.1 of Candidatus Obscuribacter sp. GTDB lineage: Bacteria > Cyanobacteriota > Vampirovibrionia > Obscuribacterales > Obscuribacteraceae > Obscuribacter. The sequence continues at coordinate 922,136 of JADKDV010000002.1, forward strand.
TGGTAGCGTCTATGGGCCATCTGTAATTGAATACTAAACAGCTCATCAAAAACCAGACGGCGTCTGGCATCATCTTTGTCTTCTGGCTTCTGGGGAAAATGAATATTGAAATAGGCCTGGCGCAATCCCATAAGATTGTAGCCATCTAGTATTTCTTGAGGCAAAAGCTCCTCCACACCCTCGCCAAAAGACTCAAGCGCGTTGTGGATGATATTGCGCAGATGGCGCAATGAAAGCCCCTCGGTAAGCGGATAAACCGGCACGAGCCGACCGGCATGGATAGTGGATGGCGCGTTTTCAAAGCCATCTTCGTCACTAAAACCACTCGATAATTGATCGCCGCCCTCAAGACTCAGGATCTCGACCTCGGCATTTTTGAGCTTGAGCTTACCGCTATAATCGTCTTGCTCCACTATGCCAGAGGCCAGGACCTGAGCCCCTTTTGGCCACTGCGCCTTATATCTATCGAGCAAATACTTATTAGACTTACCGCCAACAAATCTCGTCACAATAACGCTACCAGTACCATCCGAGATAATGGCGCTGAGTATAGACATATTGCCTTTTTTAGGCTGAAACGCACTGACAGAACGAATCGTACCAAAGATGCTGACCTCAGAGCCAACCACCAGATCGCGGATATGCTCGCGATTTTGAAAATCAAGATGGCGCCGCGGGTAGTGGCGCAATAAATCCTGGACTGTAGTAATATCAATTTTGGAGAGGAGCTGACCGAGCTTGGGTCCCACACCTTTGACATATTGCACTGGGATAAGCTCAATCGTCTTACCCTGCAAATCAACCGGTTTGGCACACGCCGGCTCAGTCTTAACCAGTCTTGTGGGTGCAGCAGCTACCGCTTTAGCAACTGGTACAGCGCTATTAGCATCAGGAGCCGTTTTAGCTTCGTCCATTTCTTTATCAATCAAAGCCCGCTCAAAGTAAGGAGCAAGCAATTCATCGGCTCTGGCCAAGATAGAAATGCGAGTGGCAACGTCGACGTTTTGGTATTGCCTAAAAAAAGAGCGCAGAGTGGTCCAGACAGCGTCACGAGGATAGCGCCTGACCAATCTATCGGCAGTGGTGCGCATAAAGGTACTAAAGGTGGTGTGGCGCCCCTGAAAATCGGCATAACGAGCCCGACGCTCCACCAGAATGGCGCGGCGCAATGCAGACATTTCTGCCTCTATAGTTGGTCTTGCCTGGCCTACTATTTTGACCATTACCCTGGACTATCTTATAGATATACGAATGCAACGGCTAACTACTTAAGACTAGCCCGAGTAGCCGATAATTACCACTAAAATAATCGCGCTTATTGCAGACGATTGAGAATCAGTTTGGAAATAGCTTTGAGTGTAGCGAATACACCGAGACCCTCGCTGGCGACGGCTTCGAAGCTCGGTACACCGGTGGGATTAAGCTCACGCTCCATGCGCTCGATAGGCATGGCGTTAGCCAGGTCGCGTTTGTTGTATTGCAATACCCATGGAATTTGGTCCAGGGTGAGGCTGTACTCTTTAAGGTTGTCCACCATGTTCTGGAGAGACTCGCCATTATCTTTAGACCTCATGACATCAGAGTCTGCTACGAAGATAATGCCATCTACACCATTGAGAATGAGTTTACGGCTGGCGTTGTATTCAACTTGACCAGGTACCGTATACAAACTAAATCTTGTTTTAAAACCTTGAACGCTACCCAGGTCGAGGGGCAAGAAGTCGAAGAACAAAGTTCTTTCGGTTTCGGTAGCCAGTGAGATCAACTCACCTCTGGTAGTGGGAGCCAGCTGACCGTGAATATACTTAAGATTGGTGGTTTTGCCACCAAGGCCGGTGCCGTAATAAACGATCTTGCAGTTGATCTCGCGTGCCGCGTAGTTAACGAGTGCCATCTACTTGTTTCCTGCTTCCCCCGCCATCAGGCTCGAATGATAATTCAACTTTTTTATTAGTCTAACGATCTTTAAAAGCGGTGAATTAAGAGCCGCTGATTTAAGACCATCTTTTGTTCGACTAATAGAAGTGCTCTATTACTGCTCTAAAAAGTAACCGATTTACATCATCAAGAACAATCTTGTAAACCTGTTTTCTTACCGTCCGATAACTCTTCTAGTAATCTGGTCCAATTGACCTTTGCAACTGCCAGTCAGGTATCACCTCACGGCGCGTCCTGAAAAAAACAGACTACCACGATTTATGCCCCATATCGGACAAAGTATGCCCCAAAATGTTCAATCAACTAGAACTATTACAAACTTAGCAATATGACGTAAAAAGGGTTTGAGCATATATCCACCATGGTACAATTCACCCTTTGCTTGTGTGGCTTCCGTGCATGGGAGTTTAACGGCTAAAATCAGCCTGCCTTAAGGCGGTCACTGAAGCGTTTTTATCATGGGAATAAACAAATGGCTAAGCGTTGCGACGTATGCGGAAAAGGACCTCAGACAGGTATGCAATATACCTTCCTGCGTTCACACTGGAACCCGCACGGTAAAAGACGTTGGTTGCCCAACCTGCAACCCTTCAAAGCCTTGATCGGCAAGACCGTTCAAAACCTCCGGGTTTGCACTTCTTGCATCAAAGCTGGCAAGGTGACAAGAGCAGTCAAGGTTCCAACTCCTTAATCCAACAATAAAATAAAAAGCTTCAGGGTTTTTGTATCGGTGCTAAGCCGAGCAGAAACCCTCTTTTTATTTGTACATTTCATTACAATTTTTAAATACAACCGCTCGCCAGGGCAAAGACGACTCGCTGGATGCCTGAGAGATCGTTGATTGTCCTTATTTGACCAAGCCCACTACTGGCAAAAAGGTCAGCAACAAGCGCGCCCTGGTCATAACCAACCTCCACCATGAGCGCCACCTGGCGGTTGGCAAGGTGGTTTTGAGAGGCACCCAGGACTTTGGCAAAGCACTGGTAAAAGCCCATGCCGTCGCTACCCGGGCCAGCCAGAGCAATGGTCGGCTCATAATCTTTGACCTCGGGAGCAAGGGTCTGCATATCATTTGGATTGATATATGGCGGATTGCTGACAAAGATATCAATCCCGTCCAAAATAGCTTTTGATGCCGCTTCTTGACCATTGTCGCTAAAAAAATCAGCCTCAATGCAGGTCAATCGTGAGTCTACGCCATGCTCTTTAGCATTTTGCCGGGTAATTGCCAGGGCCTCAGCTGAGACTTCCAGTACTGTCGCCTTGGCAGAGGGGCATTTTTTGAGAATACTTACACAAATGCAACCAGAGCCGGGACCAACCTCAAATATCCAGGGGCTGGTCAATTTATTGTCTGCGATATAAGCCAATACTTGCTCCACCAGTAGCTCAGTATCCGGGCGAGGAATCAGACAACCAGGGGCAACGATAAATTTGAGTCCCATAAAATATGTATGACCCAGGACATATTGCAATGGCATGCGCTGCAAGCGCGCGGCCAGCACACGATCAAACTCCTGATGAGCACTGCCAATTGCATCGTTATATCGAGTCAAAAGCTGATTAAGACTCAAGTCCATCAAAGTCGTAAGGACTATCTGCGCTTCACATTGCGCTTCTTCTAACTCAATACCAATGTCGACAAGAGACTTGATATACCTGTCTTTGCACTGCTTTATTGAGTCAGAAGTTGGAGTCAATGTTAGAGTTCGAGTTCTGCTTCCAAGAGTCTTTGTTGATACTGCAAAATACTGGCTTCGATTAACTTTTCAAGATCACCTTCAAGTACGGGCTGCAAATTGAAGTTTTGATTGAGCCTGTGATCGGTGATGCGATTATCTTTAAAATTGTAAGTACGGATTTTTTCGGAGCGATCACCTGAGCCCACCTGGGACTTACGCTCATCGTATATAGCTTTTTGTTGTTCTTCCAATACTCTTTGATAGAGCTTGTTGCGCAAAATTTGCTTGGCGCGCTCTTTGTTTTGCAATTGTGAGCGTTCTTCCGAGCATGCCACCATAATGCCTGATGGTCTGTGCACGATACGTACCGCTGTTTCTACTTTGTTGACGTTTTGACCGCCAGCGCCGCCTGATCTCATTGTCGATATATCGAGATCACGCTCATCCAGTTGCACATCGATTTCTTCGGCTTCGGGCATGACTGCTACTGTGGCTGTCGACGTATGCACCCGACCAGAAGCCTCAGTACTTGGCACCCGCTGCACTCTGTGCACTCCGGATTCATACTTAAACTTGCTATAAGCCTCGTTGCCCTTAAAGCTGACGATAACTTCTTTGTAGCCGCCCATTTCGCCTTCGCTGGCACTGGCAATCTCTGGCACATAGCCAGCTTTGTCGGCATACTTGAGATACATGCGCAAAAGGTCACCAGCAAAAAGCGAGGCTTCATCCCCACCGGTACCGGCTCTTATTTCGAGCATGATGTTTTTGTCATCGTTAGGATCTTTGGGCAAGAGCAAAACTTTGAGTTCATTGGTCAGGGCAACATGCTCACGGCGCGCTTCTTCCAGCTCCGCTTCAGCCAGCTCACGCATTTCCTTTTCGGATTCGGTGCGCAGCATCTCAAGGGCTTCAGCGATACGTTTTTCGCAAGCTTGCCATTTGTGATAAGTGTTGACTGTCTTTTCGAGCTGGTGCCTGGTTTTAGCAAGGCGCATAAAAGTAGCCTGATCACCAACAATGGATGGATCGGCTAATTTTTGCTCGAGGTCGACAAAGGTGCGCTCGATATCCTTGAGTTTTTCCAGGAAATGCTCCATCGACCTGACACCTCAAAGGGCGCTCTCACTGAGCACCCTCAATTAACTGCATTGATAAATTCGGAGAGGGAGGGATTCGAACCCTCGCTGCGCTTTTGACGCAGACAGTCTTTCCAGGACTGCACGTTAGACCACTCCGACACCTCTCCAAGTGGTGGTCGAATTATAATACGGCGCGCCTATTGAAGACCCGCTTTGGCGCGCCTAAGTGTGCAAAGGAAAAAAAACTTTATGCCTAGGCCTTTGTGCTCATAAGTTTGGAGCGCTTTGCTCCGCCTTTGATGATTGGCAAAAACTCTTCTGCTTTGAGACTGGCACCGCCCACAAGGGCGCCATCGATGTCAGGTTGCTGCATTTGTTCGTCAATAGTGCTGGGCTTAACCGAACCACCATATAGGATGGGCACCATATCGGCTTGCGAGGCAGGCAAGCAAGAGCGAATCAATTTGCAAACACGGTTAGCTTCTGGTGATTCGCAATTCTTGCCAGTGCCAATTGCCCATACTGGCTCATAGGCAACCACAATCTTGGCGACATCGGCATCACTCATATCTTTGATTGCCGCTTTGACCTGGCGACTGACAACATCGTCAGTTGTGCCAGCTTCGCGCTCTTCCAGTGTTTCGCCAACACAGACGATGGGGATAAGACCGTGGCTGAGAGCGGCTTTTGCTTTGAGATTAACGGATGCATCAGTCTCGCCAAAATATTGACGACGCTCTGAGTGCCCGATGACAACATGGGTTACACCCAGGTCTTTGAGCATAGGAGCGGCGACTTCGCCGGTATAGGCACCGCTATCGCGGTAATCCATATTTTGGGCGCCGACTTGCATGGGGCTGCCTTTAACGGCACTTACAACTTCGGGCAAACAAATAAAAGTAGGACAGAGCACAATGTCTGGCAAAGTCTCGCCTGCCAGTTCACTACCGATGCCAGCGGCCAGAGCGCTTACCAGAGCCCGGGCTTCGGATACTGTCTTATGCATTTTCCAGTTGCCAGCAATAATTGTTTTACGACTTTTTGTGCTCACGATTAGTCCTTCCCCTTAGATGAGGCATAGTTATTTGCAACAGTTGTCTAATAATACATCTGTATACACTAGAATCTCACTATAGCGGTAACAACCGCGTCATTTAAAAGGAAATAGTGATGACTAAATCTTTGAGCGGAAGCCAAAGCAATAGAGCAAAACTGCTGTCCCACAATTATGATGCTGAAGAAGATAATGCGCCGCTAAGGTTACCAGAGTGGGTTAAGCGCTCAGTTTTAAATACCACCGAAAACCGCGAGACACGTCTCATCCTTAAAGAGCAAAAGCTCAATACCATTTGTGAGAGTGGCCGTTGCCCCAATAAAGGCGAATGCTGGGCTAAGGGCACAGCTACATTTATGTTGATGGGCTCGCTTTGTACTCGCACCTGTCGCTTTTGTGCGGTCAACAAAGGTATGCCTGCTCCCCTTGAAGAAGACGAGCCAGAGCGCATCGCCACAGCTGCTGCCAAAATGGGACTAAAGCATGTGGTCTTGACCTCGGTCAACCGCGACGACCTGCCAGATCAGGGTGCCAATCACTTTGCTCGCACTATTACCGCCATCAAAGCAGCCATACCGGGAGTTGCTGTAGAAGTCTTGACACCAGACTTTCAGGGACGCCGCGATGCACTAGAAATAGTACTGGCGGCCTATCCAGTCGTTTACAACCACAATGTCGAGACCGTACCGAGACTTTACAAGCGCGTCAGACCGGGATCTAAATATGACCGCTCACTCAAAGTACTGGCCATGGCCAAAGAAATCACAAAAGACGTGCCCACCAAGTCCGGTCTGATGCTGGGCGTTGGCGAGACTTTTGACGAAGTCAGGGAAGTAATGCGCGACTTGCGTGCCATCGACTGCGACTTCCTTACTCTTGGTCAGTATCTGAGACCAACGCGCGACCAACTACCTGTCAAGCGCTATGTTGAGCCGGCTGAATTTGATGAACTGGCTGCTTATGGTTGGGAGATTGGCTTTAAAATGGTCCACGCCGGTCCCCTCGTGCGCAGCTCTTATCACGCGGAAGAATTAGCAAGTCAGCTCTAAAAGGCACTAAGTTGAGCAGCGACAAACAAAACAATCCTGACCAGGAAGTACCAGCAAAAGACGGCGAAGTCCTGGACTTTAGCCCAGAGACTGGCACTGGCACCGCTGGCAGTGGCGCGCCGCTTAGCCCCATGGAGGAGGCTCAATATCTTTTTGAGTCTGGTCAATACGAAAAATGCCGCGAAAAGCTGACCAATCTCTGGCTTCAATCAGCCTATGATCGTCCGGTAATTGAGCTTTACAGCAAACTATTGCAAGAAATAGGTCAAACCGACTCAGCCAGGCGTCTGCAAAACTTAGCCACAAAACTAGCCGAACCATTACCACCATATAAGCACCATCAGGAATTATTTGAAGCTGGCTATGCCCTTGTTGATTTGCGCCAGCACGGACTGGCTGCCATGCTACTGACAGAGCTTGTCAAAGAATTACCGGACGACGTACTGGTCAACTACGAGCTTGGCTTTAGTCTAATGTGCCTTAAACAATTTATGTCAGCAGCCAGACACTTTGAAAAAGCCAAGAGTGGCGAGGGAGCTGAGGACTTTGATGTACTCCTCAATCTATGTGTTTGCCACACTCTTGCCTGCAATTTAAAGGCAGCGCAAGATACACTCAAAGACCTGGCCAATTTAGCCAAAAGCGACGAAGAAAAACAAGAATTAGCTCATCGTCGTATGGTCTTGAAGCGTCTGGAATGTGTTTTAAACAGCAAAGGCAAACGTCCATTAAGCGATCGAGACTGGCTCTTTATCCTCTATGGCAGTATCTTGTTGCGCAAAAGTAAACGCCTGGGTAACGACAAATTAGACTTAAGGCACGTGGCTTCCACTCTAGTTGTGCTCAAAACATTTTTGCATGGCTTCTCGGTGGAAGAAGAAGGTGTCGAGTATTATTCATTGCGCTCCAAACCACTATCTACAGTATTTGGTGACTTAATAGAATGTCCAGTGGACGCCTATCGCGGACCGGATAGACCGGACAGATGTTTGCTTATGATGTGCTGGACCACAGACATCCTGGGACCACATCAAGTCTTTATCCCCAACTCCGAAAGCAGAGGCATATTTGCCTATGCAATAAGCCCCGACGAGCCACTACCAGTGATACCGGACATAATCGGTTATATTGCCGATGATCTGATCATGCCATGGGAAGGCAAAGAGCTAAACAACCGCGAGCTGGAAGCCAAAATCAAAGAATTGCAGAGTAAAGCCTGCGATCTGGAAGCTGATCCGGACTTAATTCAGGAAGCACAAGATGCCCTGGACTACTACATGGAAAAAAGAGATCTACTGGTCTTTGGTAACAGTGTGAGCTTTAAGACACGTCCAGAATACACAGCCGAATTACCTCCCCTGAGCGGCAGTAGCGAACTAAGCCGATGAACCCCATCAAAAAGTTTGCCCTGGCGGCAAGTTATGTCACCTGCCTGCCACTCTATCGCTTTAAAGCAGACGAAGAAATAGATCTCAGCGGTCTGGCTAAATATCTACCGCTTGTAGGACTGCTGCTCGGTCTGATCCTGAGCATATCGAGCATTTTGCTGACTTTACTGGGCGTCAATGACATCCTGGCTGCGGTACTACTGACAGTGCTATGGCTCTTACTGACAAACGGTCTACATCTCGATGGTGTAATGGACACCGCAGATGGCATCTTTAGCCATCAAAACCAGGAGCGCATGCTGGTTATAATGCAAGACAGCCGGGTTGGTAATTTTGGCGTACTTACAGGTGTCTCTATCTTGCTACTCAAAATCGCTGCAATGCAAGCTATCTTTAGCACGAGCTTGCCAGTGATTTTGCTTATAGCACCAATCTTTGGCCGTGTAGCCGAATGCTATGCCATTGGCCGCTACCAGTACGCTAGAGCTGAGGGCAAAGGCAAAATCTGGCATGACACGACTAAATTGCCACTCGACTTGATGCTGGCTCTCATAGTGCCCCTGGCACTTTGCGCCTATCTGGTCTATATCGGCTTTTATTACGTCATCACTTATGCCATAGCCTCTTTGATAACAGGACTAATAGCAGCAGCCTACCTCAACAAAAAAGTTGGCGGTCATACCGGTGATACTTACGGCGCTGTGGTGGAATTAACCGAGAGCATCTCGATGATTCTCTTGATTTTGCTGTCTGGTCTCTTTACGCTCTTAGCAGGACTGGGCGCGCACCACTAGCGACTGGCGGTCTTGATTGTCTGTGCTCTCATTCTGACAGTGTTAGCTTCACCAGTGCGTTTAGCCGCATCTAGTAGCTCGGCATAGTTATTGAGCGTTGGTACTAGACCGATATTGGCACTCTCGCTCTTTTCGTATACAGCAATTGCTTGCTTGTATAAAGGCTCAGCTAGTGCCAATTTATTTTGATTGCGGTAAAGCAAAGCCAAATTATTATAGGCATTGGCAAGTATTGGAGACTCTTTGCCCAGCTTACTTTCGTAGATTGGTATAGCCCGCTTGAGCAGTCCTTCGGCTTCTACGTACTTACTTTGGGATCTCAGTACTTCTGCCAGGTTGGTCAGTGTGTTGGCGACATCAACGCTGTCTGCCCCCGAGGTCTTTTCAAAGGTAGCCAGAGCCCAGCGGTAAAGAGGCTCGGCCTGTCCCTTATTGCCCAGAGCAAAAGCTACGCCGCCCAGATTACTGCGCACAATAGCGGCTTTGGCACTCTCGGCGCCAAGTTTTTTTTGATAGATATTTTGCGCTATCTTGTAACGACTCTCTGCTTCTGGATAAACTCCAGCTGCAAAATACAGCTCACCAAGAGCATTTTGACTGTCAGCGATAGCGACACTACCTTCTGGCAAATACTTTTGTCGGATAGTAAGACCCTGGGTAAGGAGGTCCTCAGCTTTTTCATATTGACCGGTCTGGGCCAGTGCCGCACCCATACCAGAGACACTATCGGCAAGCGCTGTCATTTCTGGAGCAAGAGCCTTTTCTTCAATTTTTTGAGCACGGCTATAATAGCCAGTGGCTTCGGCACTATCACCCAGAGCATTGCTCACCCGGCCAAGAGCTTTGAGGATAGAGGCAGATTCAGCACCTTCTACATTCTTTTTGTCTTCACGCTCAAGAGCTTGAGTCAATACTAAGCGCGCTTTACTGTACTGCTGTTGGGCAATTAAAGTATCAGCTTCTTTTAGGGCATTGCCGGAATTATTGCCAGCAATAGCAAATACACTGATGCCTACTATGGCAAGTGCGGCAGCGCCTAGCAATACTTTTTTGCCATTGCCCTCTCTACGACGACCAAAACCAGCGTTGTTTGCAGCAAAATCGGCCGTACTTTTGTAGGGTTCGACTGGCGGCTTATCGTTGATACTCATTGTTATCTACCTATATACATACAAATATTAGTGCAAGCCATTGCGCAAAAGACCGACACCTAGACCAACTGCTGCGCCGACACCGGTACCTTGCAAAGCACGTTTGTGACCACGGCTGGCTGCTGCCCCGATACCCAGACCGACAAGAGACCCTGTAGCGACGTCATTAGCAATAGGATGGCGCTTCATCGTGGCGCTACTGCGCACAAGACCGACACCAGCACCTGTACCAGCACCAATTAAGCCGCCCCTCACTACACCGCGACCGCTGACAAGTCCGGTTACTGCACCAGCAGCGGTACCAACACCAGCCCCGATTGTGGCTGCTTTTACTTTAGGGTGCTTTTGGAAGTAGGTGCGATTATCCTGCACATATACCCTCTGTATAACAGGTCTTTGTACAACTACCTGACTGGTACCACTGCGCATAGGAGCAGGGGCACGGTAAGTGTCGTAAACTGGTTGTTGCTTGACGATGCGAGTAGTATTAACGGCACGTGCTTGCGCACTACCGGTCAGCACAGTCTGCGCCACTGCCGGAGGCAAACACTGGACCCCTACAATAAGACTGGCTACAACCCCAAAAACTTGACGGACAGCTTTCATAATTCCTCCTGAATAATCACGCAACAGAGGCACAGTAACCGTTACAGTAACTGTGGCAATTAAGTACGTAATCTGAGCGCGGCAAGTGCCGAATCTGTCTATAACTCTTTGAGAGACGCCAGCACTCTGGCTGAGTTCCAATTGTGAGAAATATGTTAATGGATATAAACCTGACAGGCTGCGCCTTGTACATTTAGCGAGGGAACATTTGTGTACTCAAACAGCTCTTTGGAAGTACTGTTAGAATCAAGTCCGCAAAAACGATAGATAGGATGTTAACCATGAAGGCGCAAGACAAAACCAACCTTACCTTTATATGTGCAGTCATAGTGTTTGCCAATGCTGCGAGCCAGGCAGCACAGGCCCGCAACAACATTGAGCTAACCGACGGCAAAGGCGAAACCGTGGTAGTCAAGCAAGGTCTCTTTGGCAACAATACATATGCAGCCCAGGACCGTCTCGGCAACAAAGTCGTATCAAAAAAAGGTCTCTTTGGCACAAAGAGCAAAGGTGTCAGCATCCTGGGCAATACAGTCGAGACAAAAAAAGGACTGTTTGGCAGCAAAAGTTATAGCGGTACAACCATCCTGGGTGACAAGTTTGAGACCAAACGTACATGGTTTGGCCTCGGACCGCGTAAGACTACAGTAGACCTGAGTGGTGTCTCCACTCTGGCCAATCAACTAGTCAAAAAGCGCTCCACCACTGCCGCAGCACCAGTATCAGTGCCAGATCCCACGACGACTAGCGACGCCACAGTGCCACCACTGGACACAACTCCAAGCCAGCCCTAACTGCTGGATTTACCCAGGGGACCGTTATCTTGAGCGATATTGAGGCTCTTGATGCGATAAAGCACTACGCTCAAAAGCGCTACCAGGACCATGGGAAACCATGGTCCTAACGTATTGGCGATAAACGAAAAACTCAAATAATAGAGGTTACATGCCCACCAGGTGTAGCGCCTGAGCACAAGCAAAAGCTTTTGCTCGTAGGCGCTAAAAATATCACTGTGCACCATAAAAGCAAGCAGTGCCAGTCCGCAGAGATCATAAAAGAGAAAATGCGGCACCACAAGCGGTAGCACAAACAATCCAGCAAGAAAAGTCAGGGAATTAGCCCTGGCATAGGACTTGTCAGCATCCTCTCCAGACTCTTTAAAGGGCACCTGACGCCAGAGCTTGATGCAATGCCACAGTGCGCCAATACCGATAAAAGCGGCAAGCCCATACACAGGCAGCTTGAGCGAGTCGCGGATGGCCACATCAAAGCACTGCAAAATAACAGCAGGCAAACATGTCACCAGCCATAGTGGCGGATTGTAACTGGCAACGCTATAACAGCTATCGGACATTTTGATACTCTGCCAGAAGGCCAGCACCATATCGGGACCAGTCAAAAGAGCGGTCAGAGCAACCATTGCTAAAAGTCCGCAAACAAATCCCAGAGTCGCTTTAGGGCGCTTAACCATAAATAAAGAGCCACAGACTAGTAGCGCGCAGGGCATAAACTGAGGCTTCATGTATAAAGTGCCGAGTATAAGTCCGGCTAAAAACTCACGCCTTTTTAATAGCAGCTTGTAGGCAATGGCAAGCGGCGCCAGTCCAAAAAAGACACCGAGCTGACCGATAAGCAAAGTGTGAAAGACCGGGCAAAAAAGGAAAATGACAGAAATATCGAGGATTTTGTCCACAATTTTTTGTCTGGCAAACAAAAGCCCTGCCCAAAGCGCAACTACAACATTTATCAGCTGCCAGACAATGAGCGACAGGGCGGCAGGTAAATAACTAAACGGCGCAAAAAACAAAGCAATAAGCGGGCTATACATGTATATAGCGACATAATTAGCCGGCACCGCAGGAAAAGTGGCATGAATGAACTTATCGAAGGGAGCGCCGATAAATGTATTCATGCCAATTGGAGTGTAAATATCTGCAATACGACCAAGTACCGCTAGCTTGCCTGCCGGGTAAAAGGTCATCAGATAGTCACCACCCTGCATCAGCACTGGCTGGCTGTAAACAATAATGGATGGCAAAATGGCCAGAAAAACAGCCAAAATTGTCAATAATTTGGATATCAGGTGCAAGCTTGCCTCACGTTTTGCTTTTACCTTATCGATTGTTCACTTAAACTGTACACTTACCCAATTAGATCTTACAGGAAGTAGTCATGACCGAGAAGACAAGTGACCAAAAGCTGATGACCGAGCTTTTTGTGATAAGCGCCGCTTCTCTCTATTTTGAACTTGCCATTATCCGCTGGCTATCCTCCGAAATCCGCATCTTTGCTTATTTTAAAAATATTCCGCTGATGGCTTGCCTCTTTGGTCTGGGGCTTGGTATGGCCATGTCTCGCAGCAAAACAAACCTTTTTAAATGGTTTCCCATAGGACTTTGTGTATTGATTGGCATCATCTGTGTTGCCGGTCACACTGTAGTCAATCCAATTATCGATTTGACCCACGTCACTTTTATCAATCCTCTCGAAAACTACCTGATTGGCAATTTTGGCGACGGTCAAGTGCACAATGAGCTGTGGTATCGCGTCGCCTTTTTTATGAAGGGTCTGACGGTTTTAGTCGGGGTCTTTTATCTAATTGTTTTGACCTTTAGTGGTATGGGTCAAAAAATCGGCGAACTATTTGAAAAATTTGACTCGCTAAAAGCTTACAGCGTCAATGTCTTTGCCAGTCTTGTCGGCATCCTGCTCTTTACCATTGTCAGCTATTGCAATCTCACACCACCAATCTGGCTGGTAATTGGTGTAGTACCAATGCTTGCCTTTTATCGCAAACCTTTGCAAATTGGCGCACTGCTACTCTCTCTGGTATTTGCTTTTGCGCTCAATATGCCCAATGTACGTTGGTCGCCATACTACCGCATCAGCGTCTCAGACATAATTTTGCCTGCTGACGGTGACCACCCAGCTTTTAAATATGGCTCCAACATCAACGTCAACTATGACACCATCGAAGGTGCCTATGACAATAGACCAGAAGCTATTGCCAAACTATCCGAAAAACAAAAAGCCGGTACAGCAGACTATTACGACACGCCTTATATAGCCCTTGGTGATAAGCCGCGCTCAGTACTGGTACTGGCAGCCGGTACAGGCAATGACGTAGCAGCAGCACTGAGACACGGGGCAACTGATGTCGATTGTGTCGAGATTGATCCTTATATCGCCAAGCTCGGTAAAGAAATCCACCCCGAAAATCCATACTCAGATCCCCGTGTACATATCATCGTCGATGATGCCAGAGCCTACCTGCGCCGTTGCAAAAAACAGTACGACTTAATTGTATTTGCTTATCTTGATAGTCACAGTGCCTTTAGCTCGATGTCGTCAATTAGACTCGACAACTATGTCTACACCAGAGAATGCTTCCATGATGCCTCCCAGCTACTCAAGCCTAAAGGTGTGATGTCGGTTATCTTTTATTACCTGACCTGGTGGCAACTGGCTCGTATTTATCACTCTGTAGAGCAGGGCAACGGTGCTGTGCCTATAGGTGTTTACTCCCATCGAGACAATGGTCCGACCTTGCTTGTTGGACCAGGACTGGATGTGGGCGCAGTCAAAGCCAGCGGTCTCAAGATGTTTGATCTTGCCGATGCCGCCAAGAGCTTTAACTTTGATATCAACGAATGGAAAGACGTAAACCCCACCACCGATGATTGGCCATACGTCTTTTTGCGCACACCAGGCGTGACCTGGAACTACGCCTTTGGTCTATTCTTTACTCTGGCACTGGGATTTGGTCTGGTGCGCAAAGCTTTTGGCAACTTCACCAGCGACACATCGGGTCGTCTGATGTTTTTCCTTGGTGCAGCATTTATGCTCATTGAGACCAAGAGCGTAACTCAGATGGGACTACTCGCTGGTACCACATGGGTAGTTAACTCGGCTGTAATAACCGGCGTGCTACTTATGATCCTGGCAGCCAATTTGATCCAAATCAAAATGCGCTTCAAAAATCTAGATGTGCTCTTTGGTCTATTGTTTGTCTCAATCATCGCCAATTATTTCTTTGATTTGAGCACACTCAATGGACTGCCCACCACCATGAGTATCGCTGTAGGCTCGCTGGTATTGTCATCACCACTACTCTTTGCGGCGATGATCTTTGCCATATCCTTTAGCAAAGTGGAGAGTGCTAGCAAAGCTCTCGGCATGAACCTCCTGGGCACCTTAGTTGGTGGCGCCTTTGAATACCTCTCAATGATGCTAGGTATCAAAGCACTCAACTTAATTGCACTAGTGTTATACGGACTGGCTTATATGTACGCTCGCAAATTGAGTAAATCTGCGCCTGTACAGCCAATTGAACCGCCAGCACCAGATGCCAGCGCAGAACCTGCCTGATGGGCGATGACCTGCAAAAAATAACGGCAAAAGAAGAAGACGAGGGTGAGCTGCCACCAATTTTTTGGCAGACGATCACAATCCTGACCTGGTCTGGTTATATGCTGGGTATTTTTTTGATTGGCAAATGGGCTGAAGCTAATAACATCATCCCATTACCTGGCAAATTGCAGGTGCTGATTTTTACTTTTGCAGCTGGTCTGAGCTTTGTCATGCTCTTCACTATATTTGAGAGCGCAGCCGCTATCTTTGCCATGAATGGTCAGCTAGGTCTGGCAATGGTAGCCTGCAAAATCTCAGTCAATATCCACCGTGCACTGTCGGCAAAGTCAGCTGATTACGCCAGACAGCTGGGGCTCATGGCCGATATTTATTTGATGCAGGACAATCTAAAAGCCGCCGAAAAATCAGCGCGCAAGGCTCTCAAAGTATACGAAAGCTTTGAAGATGCCAGGGACAAAGCAATAAAGCACTCGGACAAAAACGCTGCTCTGGCAGCTAGTCTGGCTATGGCCAGTCATCATCAAATTATTGAGCCGCTCTGCCATGAGACTCTGGCATCGGTGCATATAAAAAGAGAAGAATGGCAAAAGGCTATAGATGAAGCTAAATTTGCCATCAAAAAGCTGGAGCTATTAAATCAAGACACCCCCGAAGGTCCTATCAAAACTGAGGGCGGCAGCCCTGAAGACATGCTCATGCTTAAAATAGCCCAACAACCCAAAAAGCGCGGACTACAGGGCGGGCAGCAAGCACTGGCAAGCTCACTACTGGTTTTGGGAGAGGCTTACAACGGACAATCCATGCCAATGGAAGCCAAGGCTGTCCTCAACCGCGCTCTAAAAATCAGAGAAGAAGTAAGCAAAGACGCCCCCTACCGTGCCGCCGAAGTACATCTAGAACTGGCGCACAGCGCCACTCTTGACGATGAGCCAGAAAGCGCACGCAAACATCGGGAAAGAGCCAGAGAACTGGCGCTCAAGCAGCCCTGCTTTTTAAGCTCACTGGTACTAAACAAGCTTGGCGTGGCTCTACCAAAAGCACCCGGCAAGGATTGAGTACTAAATACCACAAATTAACCTATTTGCCAAATTACACCTATTAGGTTAAACTTTCTCGAGGGTTCAACACTGAACAGCGGGGAGACGGCAACCTACGAAACAAGATACTCTACGTTGCAGATATAAGACGTAGTGATCGTTTCATTTAAGGAGCGTTAAAAATGAAGTGCATAGCCTGCGGAAAAGCCAAAATGGTTCGTGAAACGAGAGACGTTAAATACACATACAAAGGCCACACCAAAACAATTAGCAATGTCACTGGTGAATTTTGTCCCAGGTGTAATGAGTCACTTCATACAGAAGACGAAGCTGAATATCTAAATTCCGAGATGCTCGCCTTTACCAAAGCAGTAAATGGTGCTGCTGTAGATCCTGAATTCATCACAGAGACACGCAAGAAATTGAAACTCGATCAACGTCAGGCCGCCGAACTCTTCGGCGGAGGAGCAAATGCTTTTTCGCGCTATGAAACAGGCAAAACAAAGCCGCCGTTAGCGCTACTACAACTTTTCAAACTACTAGATAAACACCCAGACCTCATTAAGGAGATTTGGGTCAAGCAACCCGATATGGCATCAGCAACCATTCCTAAAAGCAGACTTGCCAAAGGCAAAAAACTCTCACTCTGACACCGCGGGCAATATCAAATTCTTGGCGCTGCGCAGAGGTCAACAAGGGGATCAAAGCGAGCGGGGGAAATGTCTTAAAAATCACCTATAATGTGTAACCTGACGGACAAATTTGTCTTTTAACTTCTCGGTCAGCCCGCATTTATGGAGACATCATGACCTCACCAAAACGCCTAACACGTGCAATAACTAGCCTGTCACTGCTCTGCATGGCAAATACTGTACTTATACAGGATACACACGCAGCAGACGCAGATAAATCAACAAAACCAGTAGCTAGCCAGTGCCCGGTTATGTCAAAGGATGGCAATCTCCGCCCAACAGCGCTAGGGGCATATGGTAACGGCGACTGGTGGCCAAACCAGCTCAATCTCAAAATCCTCGCTCAAAACTCGCCCATGTCCAACCCTATGGGCAAGGACTACAACTACGCCGAAGAATTTAAAAAGCTCGACCTGGAAGCAGTCAAAAAAGATATCAATACACTTCTGACAACATCACAAGAATGGTGGCCAGCTGACTTTGGCAACTATGGACCGATGTTTATCCGCATGGCATGGCACAGTGCTGGCACATATCGCACAGCAGACGGACGTGGTGGCGCAGGCTACGGTACACAAAGATTTGCTCCACTTAATAGTTGGCCCGACAACGTCAATCTCGACAAGGCACGCAGACTGGTCTGGCCTATCAAACAAAAATACGGCGACAAACTATCATGGGCTGACCTGATGGTCCTCTGTGGCAACGTAGCTCTCGAAAACGCCGGTCTCAAGACCTTTGGTTTTGCTGGCGGTCGCACCGATGTTTTTGAACCACAAGAAGACATTTACTGGGGACCAGAAACCACCTGGCTCGGCGACAAACGCTACACCGGTAGTAGACAATTAGAAAACCCATTGGCAGCAGTACAAATGGGACTTATCTATGTCAATCCAGAGGGTCCAAACGGCAAACCAGATCCGCTCGCTGCCGCTAAAGACATCCGCGAGACTTTTGATCGCATGGCCATGAATGATTACGAAACAGTCGCCCTCATTGCTGGTGGACACACCCTGGGTAAAACTCACGGTGCTGGTCCAGCCAAATATGTGGGTCGCGAGCCTGAAGGCGCCAGCATCGAAGAGCAAGGCTTAGGCTGGAAAAACAGCTTTGGCACGGGCAAAGGTGGAGACACCATAGGCAGTGGACTGGAAGGCTCCTGGACATCCACTCCCACAAAGTGGTCGAATGGCTACTTTGACAATCTATATAAATACGAATGGACTCTGACAAAGAGCCCTGCTGGAGCCTATCAGTGGACACCTAAAGAAGCCTCAGCACAAGGCACCGTCCCTGATGCTCACGATCCAAATAAAAAGCATGCACCGATGATGTTCACGACAGACCTGGCGCTCAAAATGGATCCTATCTATGGTCCTATCTCTAAAAACTTCCACGAGCACCCTCAAGAGTTGCAAGAGGCTTTTGCAAAAGCCTGGTACAAACTGACACACCGCGATATGGGTCCAGTAACCAGATGCCTTGGTCCACTGGTAGCACCACCTCAGTTGTTTCAAGATCCAGTACCAGTTGTCGATCACAAATTAATCGATACCCAGGATATAACCAGCCTCAAGGGCAAACTTCTGAGTTGCGGACTGACCATCCCTGAGTTAGTTTCACTAGCCTGGGAATCAGCCTCTACTTTTCGCGGTAGCGACAAACGTGGTGGCGCCAATGGTGCGCGCATCCGACTTGCCCCACAAAAAGACTGGGCTGTAAATAATCCGGCAGAGCTTGCTAAAGCCTTGCAAGCACTAGAAAAAGTACAGAAGGAATTTAACAGCGCTCAAAGCGACGGAAAAAAGGTCTCCATGGCCGATTTGATTGTACTGGGTGGTTGTGCTGCTGTTGAAGCAGCCGCAAAAAATGGCGGATATTCAATCACAGTGCCATTCTCACCAGGTCGCACAGATGCTCTATTGGAGCAGACTGATGTCAAATCATTTGCTGCACTGGAACCTACCACCGATGGATTCCGCAACTACCGGGGCAAAAATCTCGATAGACCTGAGACACAGTTGCTAGTCAATAGAGCACAACTGCTCACGTTGACGGCTCCTGAGATGACAGTATTGGTCGGTGGTCTGCGTGTCCTCAACACCAATCAAGATCACTCCAAAAGCGGTGTATTTACAGCCAAGCCAGAAGCTCTCTCCAATGACTTTTTTGTCAATTTGCTTGATATGAATACAAAATGGCAAAAGTCTCAAGCTAACGAGCTTGTCTACGAAGGCATTGATCGCAAAAGCGGCAAGGTCAAATGGACTGGCAGTGTAGTGGATCTGGTGTTTGGCTCCAACTCACAGCTCAGAGCAATCTCTGAAGTCTATGCCAGTGATGATGCCAAAGAAAAGTTTGTCAAAGACTTTGTGGCAGCCTGGACAAAAGTAATGAATTTGGATCGCTTTGATTTAGATCCATCACTAGCATCCGGCACCAAAAAGGTCGCAAGCAAATAATACTGATTGAGTAAATTAAATCCTGCCACCAGGAAGGTGCCATGAACGCATCGAGATGGGAGACACTCAAGCAGTGGGGCGAAGATGCAACTCGCATCGAACCACTCACTGGCGGGGTCGCCAACGACGTGTGGAGCGTGCGCATTAACGGGCAACTTGCGGTCGGTCGTCTCGGTAATAGGAGCGACGAGGATCTCACATGGGAGACCGAGCTCCTCCAACATCTCGACCGTGCAGGGCTTAATGTGCCGGTACCGATTCCAACAATGGATGGGCGACTGTTTGCCGATGGTCTTGTAGTGATGACATATTTGGAGGGCGGTCCGCCCAGCACAGAGTCCGACTGGCGTCGCGTGGCCGACACACTTCGCCAGCTGCATAAATTGACGCAGGGCTGGCCGCAGCGCCCAGGTTGGCGATCATCAACCGACCTCCTGCACGCCAAAACCGGTACAAAGATCAATCTCGACGCGATGCCACCTGAAGGCGTTGCACGGTGCCGAGCAGCGTGGCAGCGACTAATTGGACGTCCGACATGCGTCGTGCATGGCAATCCCACCAATCCTAGCAATATCATCATGACCTCAAATCAGGTGGCATTAATCGACTGGGATGAGTCACACGTCGACGTGCCCGACCTTGATTTAGTCCTACCACACAACGCCGGCGCTCTCGACAAAGACGCACTGGACGTCGCCAGCCAAGCATCGGCCGCATGGGAAGCCGCTGTTTGCTGGGATGACGACTACGCAGTGAGGAGACTTGCCGAAGTAAGATCAGTCTGATTTGGACCCGACTGTACTGTTATGAGTACTGCGGCCAGAAGCAGACTCAAGAAAAATACTGAACAAAAAAACTATCAACTATTAGCAGCTAATTTTTTCAATAATTCAATTTTTGCCAGATAGTCAGGCAATTTTGATTTAAGAGGGTAGCCGTCAGATAGCCTAGGAAACTCTGCCACTATCTGATTAGCTGCGGTCAATACATCACCCCAGGCCAACCTGTAGTCGCTAGTCCTGGCAGTATAAGGCTTCCAATCCGATGCTTCAGAAAGTAATCCAAGATTGAACCAGTTCCAGTATGTGCCCAAATTTTCTGTCAAAAATCCTTCAGCACAGCAATCAGGCACACCACAACCACCAAGTAATTCAACAACTTTGCGCTCAGCATTTCTAGGAGTACCGATGCAATCAAAAAATGTATCCACATATAAACAATAATCATCATCGGTTTGGATCACGCCATCGATAATGACCTTTACTACCAGTTCTCCCTGCGGTCCATTAGCTGGATCTACTCTAACAAAAAATTCCTCTGTGAATTCGCGGTCGGGATCAAACCATTCAATAAGGGCTTCACGAGCAGATATTAAGGCAGGGCCTAATTGCTCACTTGCCTTCGGGGTTAACTTGACCTTGCCGGCACCAGCCTTGAGCAAATTTTGTTTAAGTCGCTTTTTACCGTCAGGTCCCGTTGCAACTATTCTCGCTGTTGAGCAGTAACTCCCCTGCACATAGCGGTATCCGGCAAGCCGGTCACCATGCAAAATCTCAGCCGATACTCCAAGTAAGCAGCAGGCTTCTATCAATTCAGGCGGTAGTGAGTGAGCGCCAGAGATATAAAATCCTCAACCTAACTCGCGTTTTTATGCCGGTTAAACTGCTTGTCTGTAAACATTTTGACTTGGGCCAAATGACTGGTGATTTTTTGCTCAAGCTCATTGCGCTGCACACTGACGTCACGCAACTGTTGATTGGTTTCTTCCAGCTCTACTTGTAACTTGTCGATGTAGCTGCGCACAGCACCAAAAGACATATCATCAGTGCTTGGGTCAGCAAAAAAATCTTCAAGCCCATCAACACCACAACCAGATGGCTGTGCATCAAAGGGATCAAGATTATTATCAGTCTTACGCAAAGCGGTCAAAATACACTCCGGGCCTTAAAAGTACAAATCAGTTGTACTCCACAAGATCTCGAGAGTCAAGCTCAACATAGCATCCATGCGCACCACGTCTGATAACGGTTACAAAAAAGAACGGAGACTGTAGAGTCTCCGTTCTTTTGCATATCACAACAACAACAACAGTTATCTCAACTTAAGCAATTGACTCGTTTTACGCACCACTCGACGATAACTACCAGTAGCAGTCGCAAGAGTAGTGTTAGTAGCACCAAGACTGATTAATCCAACGCCACTGAGGATGGTGCAAGCAGCGGCCACGGTCATTGGTCCCACTGGCTCACCAAGTATGATCCAGCCAAGCAACACAGCGACAACAGGATTGACATAAGCATAGGTCGAGACTTTGTCTGGACTCAAGTGCTTGAGCAACCATGTATATGCAGAGTATCCAGCAATCGAGCCAAACACAGTGAGGTAGGCAAATGCAATAAGCGATTGACTGGAGATTTTAGCCAGATCAAGACCATTGTGCTCACCCATGACAAACGCTGCCACCAGCAAAAACACACCACCAGTCATCATCTGCATCGCCGCTCCCAGCATACTGGAGCGAGGACGCTCAAGCTTGCGCGAAATCACTGTGCCAAGCGCCCAGCTCAGTGAGCTAAAGAGCACCACAAAAATACCAAAGAGATTGTCCATACTATTGCCGACTTTGCTAAACATGGTCGGACCAACCAATATAAAGATACCGATGGTACTGACGCCGAGCCCTATCACCGAGTATTTATTGAGCTTTTTAAAACCGCTAAACATCCACTCCAATACAGCTACATAGACTGGCACAAGAGCCACAAGCAAACTGACCAGACCAGAGGGCACAGACTTTTCGGAGATAGCGATACCGCCAGTGCCGACACTGAGCAGGAGCACACCCAAAAGCCCCGCCACGCGCCACTCAGCTAGAGAAGGTCTGGGCGCCCCCATAAGCCTGAGGATGCCATAAAGTGGAATACCAGCCAGGACAAAGCGAGCGCCAACCATCATCAGCGGAGGAATTGTATCGATGGCAAAGCGAATAGCCAGATAAGTCGAACCCCATATAAGGTATACGGCTAAAAAAGCTCCTGCTATTTGTAAAACGCCTGGTTTGATTTTGGATTCCATAACGTGCTTCCTTCTAGTACTCTTAATTTCGCCTCACGGAGAAAGTGTAATATCCAAATTGAACCTAACTCAATCAGGATATACTCACCATAAGCCTAACGGCGCCAGAGCGCAACCCAGCCAATGGCTAATGTGATACACTTTCTAATAGGATTTGTCAGGAGACCCTAAGGGTATTGGACCATGGACGAAATTGACCTAAAACTATTAGCCTTATTGCAACAAGACTCTAAACAAAAGTATGCAGATCTGGCCACAACCCTAAATCTATCGGCGCCGTCAGTTCACGCTAGAGTCAAAAAAATGGAGCAGTCGGGCATTATCGAAGGCTACCGTGTTTGTGTCGACTCCAATAAGCTCGGACTCAAGCTCTGTGCCTTTGTCCGGGTTACCACCGAAGGCATTGGCTCGGAATTAGGCAAAACACTCTTTCGCTTTAAAGAAGTAGAGGAAGTGCACTGTGTAGCAGGCGAAGAATGTCTCCTGCTCAAAGTACGCACAGCCGACACCAGCAGTCTCTCTGATTTGCTAGATGAAATCAGACGAGTCAAAGGTGTACGCAAGACAATTACATCTATTGTCCTATCTACATTGCTCTCCCGTGTGGTCCTGCCAGAGCCCGAATCAGTCAGCGCCTAGCAAAGTCCGCCATAACGGTTAGAGTCGGGATGGTCAAGAGTCTTAGCAAAGTTAGACATCCATATAGATAACTGCATCGAGTTTTGCGCCATTGCCCCGGTGACCGCGCTGGTCAGCCCGTGGGCCTTGATATTAAAGGTCAGCTTGATGCGCAGAGCATCGACAGGCTCGAGCACATGCTCAAAGACAAAAGTAGTACCGAGCATGTCAAACTCGCTTGTATAAAAGCGACCAATTTGCAACTCAGTGATGCGCAACTCCACTGTGGGACCATTTTTTAGTTTGATCTGACCTTTGGAGCCTGCCTCTAACGGCTTGTCAAAACTGGTTGACTCCATACCGGTATCCCAGGTAGGCCAGCTCGCCACGTCCATCAGTTTTTGCCAAACGGCATCTTTTGTAGCCTCGATGATGATGCTATGGCTTTCGAGTAATTTGGTCGCTGTATTCATTGCAATCTCTCTCAGTGTAAAGATCATAACACTATCCTTCCCTCCGCTTGACTGGCACAAAACAGCCAAACCCGGCTTTGTATAAGGGTTTGAAGCAATAACAATATTTTTAAAAGCTTAGTTCTTTTTAGAGCGGGAACCGCCAGCAAGTTTCCCGGTCCAGACAAATACCGAAAGGGAACTACCAGGAGAATGGAAATGAACAAAGCAATTAAATCAACAATTATGCTCGCTGCTATGACAGCTTTTACCCTGCCAGCGTTTGCTGACACAATTCAGACAACAGAAACAATCAGAAGCCAAAAGGCTGGTGTTGCTGTTACAACAACAACTACTACAGTAGAAGATGCTTCAGTAGTAAAAATCATTAACGGCGAACCCACAATGGTTGTCACCGACACATCAGGTCGTCAGACTATTGTGCCCGCTATCTTCCCCATCCTCAAGGCTAAATACACTGCCGCTAACGGCATCGTGATTTTTTATCCTTCAGCTCGTGGAGATGTCTCTATCCGTCGTGATGACCTGCTCGCTCGCGTCATTATGGAGCGCACCAATGGTCACATCACAGCCGCTCAAGCTGATGGTTTTATTGCCCGTCTACAAAATCTAGACTCACTCAACAACAAAAAGATTGCTGATGTTGAGACCAGACAATATTCTGAGCAAGTACGTGAGATCTTCAACGGCATGGACAAGTTGGCCAGCGACATGGAGACCTCATCCAAAATGGGCAGTCGTGAGACTTCCAACACATATGGATACAAAATCTACTAAGATTTTTGTAGAGAGTATGGACTCACACTGCTAAGCAGCTAAGTCCAAAGCAAATGCCTGACCTTTGCTAAGGTCGGGCATTTGCTGTAAAATCAAAATAGAGTATCAAGTGAGTGCCACCATGGACGATTCTCGTAATCGCAAAAGTACCATCGCACTTCTAGTCGCCGTATTCTGGGCGCTCACTTCGTTTGTATACATAGGCAGCCTGGGCTCTAGCTCACAGGCTTCCGTTTTGGCTAATAAATACGACAGTCTCGAGGCTACTCGCCCTGTCAAAGATTTGGGACTAACCGAGATTTTTAATGAGATCTCCAGTCTCACCAAAAATCGCGGACAAGACGGCAACCCTAGTGGCGGTGCAGCAGCTAGCTACATCGATCCGACTATCGCCAGACTGGCTCACAGACCCATAGCCACATTGGCATATACTGATGCCAACAGTCATAGCGGCAAGCTCTGGCTTTTATACCGGTCTTTATTGATCTAAATCCGGGCACACATTCAACAAATTCTATATTTATTCCTGAGGTGAGCAATCACCGCTACATGCACGCACCCCCAAAGGGGTAGCGACAGAGGATTTTGATGCCTGAGCTATCTTTGATCAAGGATCTAGCTATCATTTGGGCCTGTGCTCTCATAGCTGGACATATCTGCCTGAGACTCAAACAACCGGTCCTGGCTGGCTATATGGTGACCGGTATAATTGTCGGACCACACTGTCTTAAATTAATTGGTGACACAAAACAAATCGAGGTCCTGGCCGAATTTGGCGTAGCCATGCTGCTATTTGCACTAGGCGTGGACCTCTCAATCAAACAAATTGCCGCCAGTGCAGGACGCCTCATCGCAGTTGGTGCCAGCCAGTTATTTTTTACCACCCTGGTTTTTGCCACTGGTGCCTATTTACTCAAACTCAGTACCAGTCCAGCCCAGGCCTTTTTGTTTGGCTGTGTTTGCGCCATATCAAGTAGCGTCGTCATCTCCAAAATGCTCTCCGATAGAGGAGAGGCCGACTCAATTCACGGACGCATATTGATACCACTCTCTTTGCTGCAAGATCTGTCGCTTGTATTGATCATTCCATTTTTGCCCATACTGGCAAGCTCAGGTCATGGTGATGGCAGTCTGCAAGAAGTAGGAATATCAGCGCTAAAGGCAGTAGGTTTTATCGCCTTTATTGTTTTTGGCGCCACCAGACTTTTGCCCAGCCTGCTAGCCCAGGCGGCTCGCTCCAATAGCCGTGAATTATTTTTGCTCACACTGATTGTGCTCTGCCTTTTTATTGCGCTACTTAGCGACCGCCTCGGTCTCTCGATTGCACTTGGGGCATTCCTGGCGGGCATCATGATCAGCGAGTCGGTATTTGCGCACCAGGCACTGCACGACGTGCAGCCACTGAGAGATTTATTTAGTGTTGTATTTTTTGTCTCAGTCGGCATGCTACTGGAGCCTACTTTTATTTTTGCTCACAGCCTTGAGGTCTTTGTTTTTGTTACCTGCCTAATCACAGGCAAGCTTCTAATTGGTGCAGGCTCAGCTCTCTTTGCCACCAAAAACTTCCGCAGCGCCTGGCTTGTGGGAGCAGGACTGGCACAAATAGGAGAGTTTAGCTTTATCCTCCTCACCTTAGGTCGCAGCCTGGGGCTTATCTCAGACTATATGTACAATCTGTTTTTTGCAGGAGCTGTAACCAGTCTCATCGTCAGCCCATCACTGATGGCACTGGTGCCAAAGCTCTTACATAGAGCAGGCATGCTTAGCGGCACCAAAACACTCAAACACGAAAATCAAACCAGCGGCTATTCAGAACGCCTCAAAGACCACGTCATTATTTGTGGTTTTGGCAGAGTAGGACGCAATCTAGGCATGGTACTCTCGGCCTATCAAATACCTTACATAGTAATTGAATTAAATGCTGGCATCATCGAAGACCTGGCCATGAAGGGTACGCCGCACATATACGGCGACTCAACAAGCCCGCTTGTGATGATCAAAGCCAATATCAAAGATGCCGCCTGCCTGGTCTTAACCATGCCAGACCCATCAGCAATCATGGCAGTGACTGGCTTTGCCAGAGAGCGCAACCAAAATGTCAAAATCATTGCCCGAGCACACAGACAGGATGACATTGGCGCATTTAGAGAGCGCGGTGCCAATGCTGTTGTACAGCCCGAATTTGAAGCCAGCATCGAAATCACCAGACTGGCATTGCATAGCCGCAATCGTCCCCAGGAAGAAATCGAACAAGCATTAACACGCATCCGGGCTCAGCGCTACCAGGAGCTAACGCCGGACTTTATCGAAGAAGAGCGTACACAAGTCTATATGTCGCTTGACGAAAACCAGCTTGGACTGTGGTTTATCAACAACTTTGATAAAGTCACAGGCAAATCTCCTGCCGACTTAAATGTGCGCAAATTGACCGGTGTCACAATTACAGCAGTAAAGAGAGACAGCAAAACATTTGCCTATCCCTCTCCTGCCATGGCTCTGCAATCGGGAGATGAGCTTTATGCAGTGGGCACCAGCGAGCAATTAACCCGCTTTGAGCAGATCTTCCAGTTGCAGCGCTTCTCGCCACTAATGACAGGTTAGTTATTTGACGCGAGTATAGAGCACTGAGGCCTGGTCAGAAGATTTGAGCTGCCAGTTTTTATCGAGCTTGAGGGCGTTAGCTAAAAAACTCTCTTTGGGGAAGAGTACCCAGTCTATTTGCTTTTTATCCAAAAGCTCTTGCCAGCCAGGCTTGGTCTCACAGATACGGCCATAGTCTTGATAAAACTGCTCACCATAAAAGTCCGCCCGGTCGTCTATATAAACAGGCATATTGAGCTTATAACGGATGATGCCACCCCAATTATCAAAGTTAAAGCCGTGCTCGGCAGGCAACTTATTTTGGGCAATATAATCAAGAGTAGCAACCGGCTGGATCTCAGGATCAAAAGTAGATTTGACTGCTCCAGGTAAGGCAAAGACAGTCATTACAAGCACCACAACAGCATATAAAATCGGCAGCAAATGATAATTAGAGACACGCTCTTGTTTATCAAATTCACCGGTAGCCTTTTGAAACTTTTGCCATTGCTTACCCAGAGGCGATGACGGAGTAAGCCAGCCGCCCTTAGCTGTGGCAAACAAGCGACCAAGGGCTGGCAAAACCACTGTGGCATAAAGCGAAATATTGCGCACCGAAGTCAGTGCCAGATGATTAAAAGCAATGCACATAGCCAGTGTTGGCACAGTGACACGACCGCGCAAAAACAGACCAAGAGCAAACAATGACATCAATATCTCCAGGAATATTGCATGCAAGTTACCTTTAAAATCCGGTGACTTAAACTCGTCGGTCACAGCCAGGATAGAAGTACCGTGCAAATACTCGCGGATATATTTATAAAGCTCAATACCATAGGGATTGATAAAGGTAGTCGCCACTAGTGCGACAAGCAGTACCAGCAAAGTGACAGCTTGCTTTGTACGCACAGCCCGGCTCAATTTGTATGGCGCCAGGCTATCGTCGCCAGGAGCAGCGAGAGCACTACCGGTAGTGACACACAAATAAAGTCCGCAGATAGCAAAGCCAAACAAAAAGGCTGGATGGCAATTGACCCATATCAGCATTGTCGGCAAAAGCCAGGCAAAGAGCCGCTTAGCCGAAATTTTATTGCGATAAAAGTCTTCTAGCCGCACATAAAAGAGATAGACACCCCAAAAGGTAAATAAATGCGGTCTGACAAGCCAGTGATTGGCCGATGCTATCAAGCCCACCAGACTAAAAAACATACAGGCGGCAAAGTGCGCCCCTTCAGAGCGCATGCGCTGATAAAGCGAGAGCACAAGCAGTGCTATCGACAATGCCACCACACAAGCCAGAGTACCAAGCCCGCCGATATTGACTATAAAAGCCATGATAGCGTCAGAGAGCCATTCATAAGCGACCCAGGGCTTACCCGTAAAGGTATAGGACATAAGGTCCACTCGCGGGATAGCATGACTCGTCAAAACATGTTGACCAGTGACTAAGTGCCAGCCCGTGGAGCCATCGCTAAAGAGATAGTTAGGACGCATATAGAGCAAGAGCTGACAGACACCAACAAAAATCAAGTCACCCACATTGGGCAGTGGGCTACTTTTTGGCATCTCTTCAGTTTGTGGTGCGGCCGTATTGGGGCTAGCTTCCATTTTAAAAGCCGCTCGGTGTTTGACCAGTGGCACGCATCATTTCTTCTTTTGCCTTTCTCTCTTTTTCTTCCAGTGCTTTTTCTCTAGCACGGTCAGGCTGACCCTTCTCTTCTTTTATTTTGTTGATCAAAGTCAACTTGCGACCGCGATAAGATGCCAGCTTGGTGATGTCATCCTGCTCATAACGTTTGGAGGCGTTATAAACAAGCAAATAATCCTCCACTGTTTTGCTGCGCTCCAGGGCTCTTTTGAGATCAAGACGGACAATGTCAGTCATCTCAAAGCCAGCAAATTTGGGCAAGAGCAAAATCAGCTCCTCGGTAGAGGGCTGATCCTCTATCAGGTCTTTAAGAGCGTTACGACTGAGATCATCCAGTCCAATAGAGTGCGCTTCACGCGCAAACAATAGAGCATCAGGCACATTGCTAACCAGGCTAT
Organism: Candidatus Obscuribacter sp.; assembly: GCA_016718315.1. Lineage (GTDB taxonomy): Bacteria > Cyanobacteriota > Vampirovibrionia > Obscuribacterales > Obscuribacteraceae > Obscuribacter. The sequence continues at coordinate 951,011 of JADKDV010000002.1, forward strand.
AAGCCTTTTGCATAGCCACATGGGCCACTTCGGAGACAGAGTGTTCATGAGCCTTATGCGCTATATCCAAAAGCGAACCAAAGTCAGTGGAGGCACCAACGAGGCTATCGAGAGCCGACTTGGATACGTCAAAACACTCATTTTGTCTGGCTTTTAGTGCGACCTCAAGTAGTTCCTCTGGGGTGCGCGCGAGATTAAGGGCTTTTTCGAGGCAGGCTCTTTTGGCTTTGGCAGCAGGCGCACCATAGGCCTCCAGTCCTTGCAGGGCATAAAGACAGGCACTTGTATCCGGGGCGGCACTGGTGATGGACTCGACAGCCTGTGTGCCCTGGGCATATTTTTTAGATTTAAAATACTTTACTGCTTTGCTCAGCTCGCCTTGCAGTTGTGGTGTCGCCTTATCAGTTGGGGCGGGCTTTGCGGCCAGAGCCAGGCCAGGCACAAAGAGTGCGGATACCAGCGCAGTAGCGCCAGCCAGAGCAGTCAATCGCACTGTCTTTTGCAGCGGTTTTCTTTTGTCTTTTACTGACAATTGTCTGACCACATCTCTCTCCTCAGCCTTACAGATATTTGTAATAAAGGTCATTTTAAATCACTGCTTAAGCACTATTTTAATGGTAATGAGCTGATAAGCAAGCAGTGGCACTTGCTCTATCATACTGTGCCCACTGGCTAAAGATCCTGGACAAGCCAGAGATAGCGGAGCAATATCGACTTGCTCAAGAGTGACTAGAGTGGCGCTGGCCGGGACAAAAGAGAGGACAAAGTCCTGCTTATGGCTCATGGCACTGGTATTGAGCAAACGTACAAGCAATGTGCCAGGTGCATCCATATAGAGAGCACTGAGCTGGATGGCGTCATTTTGCCAGGAGATAAGGGGAGCGCTGTCACTGGCAGACTGACTCTTACCAGGCAATAAAAAGGCTTTTAGTGGACCTTCGTAGACTTCAGCTAGTGCATATGCCGCACTGGCTGGCGCCTCTTCAAGTTTGTCTTCAAGCCATTGGGCAGCGGTTAGCGGCGCCCAGCCGTAGCTAACTTGCAAGGGCAGCAAACAATTGGCCTCAGGTGTGGCAATGCTCGGACCAGCCCCACCGCCGCGTGTACGCAAGCGATCCCTAGATAAGTCTGAGACAGCACGCAAAAGAGTGTAAGAGACAGTATTTTTTGTAGCACCGTATTCGGGCAAGCCACTATTAAAGTAGATCTCTTTATCAGTATAAAAAAACCGCTGGCAGGGCAACTTGCCGGGAGGCGACTCATGACCAAGAGGCATAATCTCGCTAGACTCCTCTTTTAAAAGAGGGCGACCAACAAGACTGTAGTGGTTTTCGGAGACTGTGCCTTTGATGCTCTCAAAGCAGTTAAAGACTACTTCCAGACGGTGGTCCTCAGACCAGTTATGCCAGCTGGCATCAAAAAACAGTATTGGCACACCTTTTTTGAGTGTCATCTCGACTGTGATCAAGTGTTTGTTATTGCAGCTTTGATTGCGGCGATAACGTCTTACTTGTGGTGCATCACCTGGCTCACCAGCTAACCGCGGCTCAAACTCAAGAGGCTCCAGATTGAGTGGTATATCAATGATATAGTCCACCAATAAAGACGCCACAAAGGGACCACTCTCCCCGGCTCTCACAGCTGCCACCTGGGCTTTTATTGGTTTATCACCAGGCAATGGATCAAAGTTATAGGTATCGCCAGCATCGGCCACATCGGTGATATTGTGACCCAATCGGTATTGCTTATCAGGCGTCTCCACTGTAAGCTCGCCGTTTTGCTGCAAATAAACTTTGTAGTACTGATTAGTCAAAAGCAGCCCAAAAGGCAAATGCTCCATATCCATAATCTGGGCATCGCCACTATATCCAGTATCATCGCCCTCTGATGTAGCAAGCGCTGGCAGGACCGCTTGAGCGGCCGCTCCTGTCAGCGGACTCCAGTTGTAGCGACTGAGAGCGAGACCGGCTGCATCTTTGGCATAGTAATAACCATCCACCACAGTAACTTGCTTAAAGGCTGGCACACCACCTAGTGTATTAAATGCTTCTCTGGCATTTTTAATTTTGCTTATCTGTAATAGCGGATCGCTAAGTACTGTCCGACTGGCAGCACTATCCCCATTATCCAAGAGCGCGATACTGACAGCGACTGGCTGAGAGAGCTTGAGGCGACTACTATTAAAGACACAAATTTGCTCAGCTTTGCTATCGGGGTCCATTAATAGCATCCGACCAAGACCATGCCTGGCACTGCCATCTGCAGCAAGAGCCTCAATGCCCTGACGCGCCAGCACGGTCAGACCAGCTGACAGAGAGGCTGTACGTGTCAGCATCTCTCTGTGCACCTCGTCGATGCTACAGCCACAAATACTGTCGTGAGGCTGATTTTGCAACAAAAGCCGCCAGCTATATAGCATCTCAGCAGCAGGATAGGGATGGACACCGCGGACAGCCAGCCAGGACAAAAATGGCTCAATGGTTTTGACGATGCGGTACTCGGCCAGACGATTATCGCGCTTGAGATAGAGACGAGTAGAGAGCACACCATCGAGCATATAGGCGCGCTCATTGACAAAAGCAGCCTGGTTATCGCGCAACTCATCCTGGATATATTGCAGCGGCGTATTGTCATCTTTGACAGCCTGAGCCAGTTTGCCCATGAGACCAAAGAGCGATACTTGCTCACTGACTACAGGAGTGAGCTTGTTTAAGGAGCTAGTCAGAGCACTCAGCTTGGAGGCAAAATTAGCCGGCGGCATAAGATGGTCGCCACCAACTGGTACCAGTGCACTACCTGTGATATCAACGAGAGAGGAAGGTTTGGTGCCTGCTTTTAGTTTGGTAATTGGCTCGCTCTCTTTGCCTTCGCCGTCCGGGCCATCGGGCTCAAGCCCAATAAAACCGAGCAAGTAGCGCTGCATGATTGCCTCGCTCAAATCCTCATGAAAGGCAGTTTGATAATAACCTCTGTTTAGTTGCAGAGTTAAAACTGAGCTTTTGTCTGGACTGGCCCACTCAAAGAGCGGACCACCACTGAGAGGAGGTACACCGCGCCAGAGTATGGCATTACCAATGGCAAAACCATTGAGGATACGAGGCAAATCTACAGTATGACCAAAGGTATCAGGACAATAACCGACTCGGTCAACAGCACCAAGAGCTTGCGCATCTCTTATACCGATAGCAAGATTGCGTACTAGACTCTCGCCACCCACCAGCATCTGATCTGCCAGCACATACCAGGGACCAATAGCCAACTTGCCGCTCTTAGCCAGACGCTTGATTGGCTCAGCCAGTTCGGGAGCCACGGCCAGTGTGTCTTCGATTAGTGAGGTTTGACCATCGAGCATAAATTTGTCGATAGTGCCACTATCCAGAGCAGCAATAACAGCTCTCACAACTGAGATAAGCTCGCTTCGATAAGCGTTAAAATTCCAGTACCACTCTCTATCCCAGTGAGTATGCATATAAAACTGCAAAGTCCGGGCTTGAGTCATGGCCTATCCTTTTAAGAGCGGCGCAAAATATTTAACGCCCTCATCCAGAGCATCACTCAATGAGAGATCATCGTCAGCTACAAATTCGTCATCAAACTGCAATGACAGTACACCAGCAAAATCATATAACTTGAGTAGCTCAATGGCTTGACGCCAGTCTACTTGCCCTTTGCCAGCCAGGCGATAACGCCAAAAGAGCGGACCAAACATACCGCTATCTTGTAGCAAAGTACGATTAATCTCCACATCGTGCGCCACCACATGCGATATCGCCTGATTAAAGCTACCCAGGTTTTGTAGATAATCGATACCGAGCCAGAGACAATCTCCCGGCGAATAACTAAAGGTCAAACCCTCACAAAAGAGAGCAACTGGCGCCATTCTTCTGGCTCCATAAGGCGCCACTCTTTGAGTGAGACACCGCGGTATTGCACCGGAGTCGATAGCCTGAGCACATAGCTCAAATCGTCATCACTTGAGAAGTCGCCAAAATCTATACTTGAGCCTTTATAGAGATCGTCTGAGTCAGCGCCAATAGCAGCGCCAGAATGGGCCAGTGATTTTTGGTCGGCGGACATAGCCTTAGAGCCAGACTGACCAGACTCTTTAAGCCCATCTCGCAAAATCCTGTACTGCTCAGCCAGAGCACCTACCCAGGCGGGATCGCGGCCAGGGGCTACACTAAAGCCAATCTTAGGACAGGAAAGAGTGCGTGCCAGAGAGGTGAGCTTTTGCATCATCGGCAAAAACTGTTTGACCGAGCGCTTATCGAGCGGGTCTACGGCATAGTCGAGATTGAGTATGGCAAAACGCACACCAGCCTGGTCAGCTTGTTGCCTTATACCTTCAAAATATTTCTGCTCCTTTTCATCCTGGCTCTTGTTAGAGCGCCCGGCCGCAAAAGGGGCAAAAGAGTATTCGACATAGGTTAAATTGCGCTGCTTAGCGAGGTCCACGGCTCCGTCAAGGCCGCTACCAAACCTGGTGGCATCAAAACATAATTTCATCCTGTCAGTTTAGCAAAAAGAGGGATTAAATTGACCCTCGTTTTCAAGTACTAGAGACTGCGCAGATAGTCCTCTCTCACTCTGACATCAGGTATATCGTTAAAATCCATGCGATTCATGCTTTTTGCCTCAAAGCCTGAGCGCCGCTTGACCGATATCGTGACCGGTGTGTTGGGCGTACCGACAATCAGGTCATAGCACTGATCTTTGGAGAGATTAAAAGTCGGCACTCCATCTACTGCCACGATGGCATCATTGACCATGAGCCCCGAGGTCCAGGCCGGTGTGCCCATAAAGACCCGGTTGATGACCGGTGGAGTGCCTGGATACTTATAAAACTTGACGCCAATTATGCCTATCGAGCGGTCCAACTTAAACTCAAATTTTTGAGCGTTTTCCTGGATGGCAGCCTTTTGTTTGAGCAACTTCTCCGCATCGGCCTGGGCACGCAGTGCTGCCAGTCCGCTATCACCACGATCGGCACTGGAGCTCAGTACTTTCTTTTTGACTGGCTGCTTTTTGATGGCACTGTGGCGGTGTGTTACGCCACCTTTGAGCACCGATGGCTTACTCGGAGCTGGCTCAATGCTATCAAAGGATGGCACAGCAGTTTGTAATTGTGGACCCTCAGCGCACACTGCCGGCAGATGCAAAAAGGTCATAGACAAAAGTGCAAGTCCGGCTAGAGCGGGCTTGCCCCACTCGATGCTCTTGGAAAGAATAGTTGCCGGTATCCGAGAGTAAGACATGCACCTGTGGCTCAGCGGGGGTCGATACTAATAGCTTAACTCACTTTGCTAGACCCGCCCACAGTAATTACCCCCAAAACATTGTCTAAAGGCTAGCTTAAGCCTAAGGGCTTGGGCAAAATTTGGTGCTACTCTGACGACGTAAACGCGAGTCATTGAGACTTTGCGGACCCGAGGAGGTTTTTAATGGCGAAAGTAACAGTTGTTGGATCAGGCTTTGTAGGCGCAACAGTCGCCCAGAACCTGGCAGATAGAGACATTGCCGACGTATGCCTGGTAGATGTCATCGAAGGCATGCCCCAGGGCAAGTCCCTTGACATGATGCAAGCTGCATCAGTCCACGGTTTTGACCGCAAGATGGTCGGCTCCAATGATTACGCCGATACCAAAGGCTCAGATATCATCGTTATCACCGCCGGTATCGCCCGCAAACCAGGTATGTCACGCGACGACCTCCTCAAAACCAATGCCAACATTGTCCAAACCGTTTGCAAAGAGACAATCAAGCATTCACCAGACGCTATTTACATCGTAGTGACCAACCCACTCGATGTCATGACCTACCTCACCTGGAAGACCACCAAACTTCCCGCCTCCCGCGTTATCGGTATGGCCGGCGTATTGGATTCAGCTCGCTTCCAAGCTTTCATCGCCATGGAAACAGGCTTCTCAGTACAAGACGTCAGAGCCATGGTGCTCGGCGGTCACGGCGATTTGATGGTGCCTCTAACCCGTTGCGCCACTGTTAATGGCATTCCAATCAGCAATTTCCTCAGCCAGGAAAAAATTGACGCCATGGTCAAGCGCACCCAAAACGGCGGTCTCGAAATCGTCAACTTGCTCAAATCAGGCAGCGCCTACTACGCTCCAGGCTCATCTGTAGTGCAAATGGTAGAAGCCATCCTCAAAGACCAAAATCGCCTCCTGCCTTGCGCAGTGCTGGCCGAAGGTGAATACGGTCTCAAAGATGTCTATATCGGTATGCCCGCAGTCCTCGGCAAACAAGGCGTCAAGCAGATTGTTGAGCTAAAACTAGAAAAAGAAGAAGCAGAAGCCCTGAAGAAGTCTGCTGAATCAATCAAAGAAAACATCGATTTGATGAACAAGCTCATGGTAGCTGTCTAAAATCGTTAAAAACCGGCAAGGGGTTCTGCCTTAAGGGCGGAACCCTTTGTTATGAAGTCTTTTAGAATCAATAGTCAGGTTAGCAAGTATAATACCGTCTGCTAGGTAATCGCCCCGCATCTTGCGAGAAAGGTTTAGTAAGTGACACCACATTTGATATCAAAACCAGGACAGGCCGTATTGACAAAAAGCTTGCTCTTACTCGTTGCGGCCACAATCAGCCTGGCGCCACAAGTCCTAGCCAAAGGCGATAGCGACAGCGCTGCCACAGAGTCCGAAGCCAGTACCCAAGCCACTAATGCCTCCGACTTTGCCATCGACGAAGACAAAGCTCATCCAGTCGAACGCAAAGAAATCGAAAACTTGCTTACCAACCTGGAAACAGTCTGGAATCGTCACGACCTTGAAGCTGTGATGAACAATTATGCCGATGAATACATCAATAACGATGGCATCGACAAAGGCACAGTGCGCAAGCTCACCAAAGAATTCTGGGAAACATATCCCGATGTCCACTCTACTTCGTCCACCAAACATATCCGTGTCGATGGTGTTTACGCCACAGTCGACAGCCGCGATATAGCGACAGGCACCACTGCCAAAGAATTTCAATCAATCAAAAGCAAAGGCGAATTGCAATCACTATCTGAAGGTCAGCTCTATCTCAAAAGGATTGGCACTGGCTGGAAAATCATTGGTGATCGCATCGACTTTGAAAAAGTAAAAGTGGCCTTTGGCCTGGCTAAACAACTAAACGCCAGCTTTACTGCCCCAGAACAAATCAAGTCTGGTAAATCATTTACCGCCAAACTCGAAGTCTCATTGCCACCCGGTCTCAATGCCGTAGGCTCGATCAGCAATCAACCACTCAAGTACCCTCAAGTGTCTGGACCAGACACACCACGTGTACTGGAGAGCGCCACACTTGAGCGCGTCATGAACGCCAACATCGAAAACTGCAATGAGCTACTCACAGCTCGTGTGCTTTTGACCAACCCCACAAGAGACAAAGTACTCGGTGTCCAGGTCTTTACCCGCCGCCTCAATGTAGTCCCCGAGATGCGTCCCGAAAACGTCATTGGACTTAGCGCCGCTGCCAAAGCCGAACTAAACAAAGAAGCTGCTAGTGCCAGTACTAGCGCAAGCGAAAACAAAGACAAAGCCGAACAGAAGAAAGAAGCTGGCGAAGCAAAAAAAGAAGCAGCTCCTGGTGAATTACCCAGATCTGGTGGTATCGGCGACGTGATCAAAAGCAGAGAATCAGTCAAAGAGACAATCAAAAACAAAGAAGAGCCCGGCTCAGAACATCCACCAGATGTGGTATCACCAACCTCACCGATAAAAGACAAATAAAAAAATGTCAGGCACGCTGCAAAAGTCATGCTCAAAATTCAAAAAGATTGAGCTAGCTTTACTCGGCAGCGCAGCAGCTCTAGCTTTTGCCCTGGACCGTGCTAGCAAAGTCTGGGCCCTGGCCACCTTGCCTTTGCATCAGAGTGTGCCTGGTCTCGGCATCATATTTAACTACTATCTGGTCAAAAACACAGGCGCTGCTTTTAGCATGGGCAAAGACAATAGCGCGGTTGTCTTGTGCATTGCCCTTGCCACCACCCTCGGTCTCACAGCCTGGGCCCTTGTACGCCTCAAAAACTGCCCCGTGCCGCAGTATCTAGAGAGAGCTGGAGCGGGTCTTATCATCGGTTCTTCATTGGGCAATTTATTCGATCGTTTTTTTCACGGTCAGGTCACTGATTTTATTCAGTTTGGCTTTATTGACTTTCCCGTCTTTAATGTAGCCGATGCCCTTATCGATGTCGGCATCGCGCTCATCTTTATCCAGCAGTTTAGGTCCAGCAAAGCCCCTGCCAATGGATGCGATAAACCAGACGCAAAAACAGCCACAAGCACTGACTCATTAACAACAACGACAACAACAAGCGAGCCCGAGTCATGACCGAGCTTGTTGTGTTAGCTGAAGACGCCAGCGGCAAGCCGCGCCTGGATACTTTTATCAGCGACAAATTACCAGAGCTGAGCCGCTCTAGAGTACAAAAACTAATTGAGCAAGGACAAGTACTGGTCAATGGAGATATCGCTAGAGCAGGACTAAAGCTGCGAGCTGGAGATATCATCGCCATATCAATCCCCCAGCCAGAGCCACTAGATGCGGTGGCAGAGGACATCCCCCTCGATATAGTCTACGAGGACGAGCACCTGCTTGTCATCAACAAACCAGCAGGTATGGTCACTCATCCAGGCGCCGGTGTTAACAATGGCACACTGGTCAACGCCGTACTGCATCACGCAGCAGGCTCGCTCTCATCAATTGGTGGAGTGGTCAGACCAGGGATTGTGCACCGCCTCGACAAAGACACAAGCGGGCTTATCATGGTGGCCAAAGACGATCTCACCCATATAGGACTGTCAGCCCAGCTCAAACAAAAGACAGCAAGACGCTCTTACCTAGCCCTGGTCGAGGGCAAACCTGCCGACGAGAGCGGCACAATCAATCTGCCCCTGGGGCGCCACCCCACCAAGCGCAAAGAAATGACAGTGATGCGCCCAGATACACCGGGCATCTCCCGAGAGGCAATCACTCACTACAAAGTCGTCAAACGCTTTAGCAAATACACACTGCTTGCCATGGAGCTAGAGACCGGTCGGACCCATCAAATCCGCGTCCATTTAGCCCATCTAAACTTACCCATTGTTGGTGATCTTATTTACAATCACAAAACCAGCGGTAGCGAGCAAGCGCGGCACAAGCTGGGGCTTAAAGGGCAAGCCCTGCACGCCTATAAGCTTAGCTTTACCCATCCAGCACTGGATAAACTGTTATCATTTGAGGCCGACTTGCCCGATGATTTCGGTAAACTCCTTGAGACACTCAAGTAAGAGATTTTTATGACTCACAAAGCACTGTATATCCTCTTTGTTGCTGTTTGCCTGATTGGCACCATTTATTTTTGTGCAGTTAACACCGCCACGATACCGGTTAACTTTTTTGGCAAAGTCTGGTCAGTCAGCCTCGCACTCATTGTCGCCAAGCTCTATATAGTTGGCATCCTTTGCGGACTATCGATTACGAGACTGCGTCGTCGCGAAGAAAAATCAGAACAAAAACAGCTCGAATGGAAAGCTCAAGACGCCAAGCTCGCTGCCGAAATCCAGACCGATACAGTCAAATTACTGGAAGCCAAAATCGCCACTCTCGAAACCGCTCTCGATAAAGCACTCAAAAGAAAAGGCTAAAGTGACCAAATCAACTAAATCTGCAAGTGCTTGTATTGTCCTGGCTGCCGCGGCCGCTCTCTGGCAAGCCAGTGGCGCCCTGGCCAATCAAGAGCCTGGCAACAATCTGTCAGCCCCCGCTAGCGACAGCACCAACACAACCGAGCATCTAATAGAGCCAAAGGCCGAGCTTAAAGCTAAAGCGCTTAAGCTCTTTAGCGACTACAAGCAAAAAGACCAGTCCTCGGACCCGAGCCTAATCAATTTATATGCAACAGATGCGGTGATTTACTCGGGCATCGAGCGCGAGCGCGGCGGAGTACTCTACGACAAGCTGGACCGCGCCACTTTTGCCAGCCAGATGGCCAGCGCCATCAAAGATCCCCATATAAAAGAACTAAATCAAAGCACTGTTTATCACGAGCCCAAAATCAACCATATCAACCGTGAAGGCGAAAAAGTCGCTCTGCAAATGAGCTTTAAGGCACAACGCGCCAAAAGTGGCATAAAAGTGCACTGGCTGGTCAGAGAGAACAAAGACGGCGCCCTCGAAATCTACGACGAGCACACTGTTAGCTACAAGCTCAAGAGCAAGAAATAGCTAAGACTTATCTGAGCCGCCGGTAGTTTTAAAATCCGAGGCTTTGAGCCCTTCAATAAACTTCTTGAATTCAAGCGCTTCTTCTTCGTCGCGCTCATGATCGGCTGGCACTGTACCATCCGCCACCACCTGAGCCGAGACAAAAATAGGGGCTTTAGCCCTCAAAGCCAGAGCAATAGCATCGGATGGGCGAGAGTCGATGGTCTTGATGCTGCCCTCACCCTTTTTGCCATCAGCACTCTTGATAAAGATAGTGGCAAAGTAAGTATCAGATGCCAACTCGTTAATCTCGATACGGTCGACCTTGTGGCCGAGCGACAATATCGTCGTCAGAAGCAAATCATGGGTCCCGGGACGCGGCTGCTTAGCCTTTTCAAGAGCAAGTGTAATGCTCCGGGCCTCGGGCACACCGATCCAGATTGGCAAAGCCCGCCTCTTAGTGCTGTCATAGAGCACCACGATGGGGTGATTCGTTTTTTGGTCGATGGCAATACCAAAGACAAACATTTCAATCATTAAGAAAGACTTCCGTAAACGAGATCATTCTAAATATGCCCAATTTGCGCGATATCACACAATTAAAAGATAAATTCTTTAACTAAGAACTAGACGTATACTGGCTTCACAAGGTTTCAACAATCGACAACAACTTAAATAACAGACAAAACGCCCTACAGTTGCCGTTTTCGGCGATTCCAGTAGCTCCCATTAACTGGCTTTAGTGGCCGGGAGTATTGATTCCTCAGGCTACAATGCCTAAACTATGCCTTCGGTTGAGCTGTAAGGCCCTCCTGTTATCGATGGTTGCTCCTAAATTTAGACTAACAAGTTTTGGTCGGTTTGTTGCATCTGTCTTTAATAACCAGTCCCAAGCTGGTGAAGGTCATCTGTCCGGGTGGCGGAATTGGTAGACGCGCACGCTTGAGGTGCGTGTGGGCAACCGTGGGGGTTCAAGTCCCCCCTCGGACAAATTATTCAGCAAACAAGCGGAGGCGGGGACACTAGTTCTCGCCTCTGCGCTTATCAGGTAATTGCTAAAATTAGCTCTGTAAAGAGCGCACAAAAAGTGAGTTGACCATGCAGATTACTAGAGCCCAATGGCCTCATACCGTGGACGATATCGTCAAAGCCCTGGATGGCGTCTGGGGACTGTGTGGAGCGCACGGCACCAATGGCAACCTCTACCGCCTTGAGCGCAGCTTGCATGAGCCCGTAATCTATACACTGACCGAGTACCGCGGCGAAGACGAGAGCGATGTCGTCAAACGCGAAGAATACACAGTCGAAAACCGCCAGCAAGCAGTAAGTGCATTTGCCACGGCTCTGGGTTTTGCTAAATCGCTAGTGGTGTAAATGGCACCCAAAAACTATCTGGGCATCGTTATCCAGGGCTCACTCTCCCAGGGTCTGGAGATGCGCCTCGACGTCGCTCAAAGTGTCGAGGATTTGAGAGTCGGACGCTTTGTCGTGGTGGAAGGCGCCAACACGCGCTTTTTTAGCATGCTCACAGACGTCACTCTGTCCTCTAGCAATCCCAATATCCTGCTCAATCCGCCTCAGGCAGACCCTTTTTTGATGGCAGTGCTCTCTGGTGTCACCACTTTTGGCACTGTCAAACTCCAGCCCATGCTTATGCTCGCCAAACAGGACGCAGTTGCCCAGCAAGGCGAGGAAGACGACACCATGGGACTGCGCCCGGTAAAAACAGTACCAAGCCACTTCTCGCCGGTCTATGAGGCTAGTGCCAGGGACTTTGCCCTGGTGTTTGGCGAGGAAGATCCCCTCGATAGCTCAAACAGCCACTTTAACATCGGCCGCCCGCTCAATATGGAGACTCCGGTCTGCGTCAATCTCAATCGATTTATCGAGCGCAGCAACGGCATCTTTGGCAAATCGGGTACGGGCAAATCATTTCTCAACCGCATCTTTTTGAGCGGCATCATCTCCAAAGATCTAGCCTCAGTCCTGGTCTTTGACATGCACAACGAATACGGCTGGCAGGCCATGTCGGAGAGCAAAAGCGCACCCAGAGTAAAAGGTCTCAAGCAACTCTTTGGCGACAAAGTAGTGGTCTTTAGCCTCGATGCTGAGTCCAGCAAAGCACGCGGTATCCCTGATGCCCGTGAGCTTTATATCGGCTACAACCAGATTGAGATAGAAGACCTCGACCTGCTCAAAAACGAACTCAACTTAACCGAAGCCACCCTCGAAAACGCCTATATCGCCAGAGAAAAACTAGGGCAGGACTGGATAGCCACTCTGCTCGATATGTCCGGCGAAGAGATAGAAGAATTTACCCAGGTGCACAAAGGTCATCCTGTCGCCTTGAAGACATTGCAGAGGCGCCTCAATACCATTGTGCAAAAGACGCCTTATTTAAGACCGCGGGTATCGCACAACTATATAGAGGAGATCCTCACCCAAATTAAGAGCGGTAAACATGTGGTGCTCGAATTTGGCAGACAAAATAATCTGCTCTCTTACATGCTTGCCACAAATATTATTACCAGACGCATCCACGCCGACTATGTCAATCAATCAGAGCGCTATATCTGCGACCCTGAGCGTGTAACGCCGCCTCGCAAGCTAGTTATAGTGATAGAAGAAGCGCATAAATTTCTCTCGCCGCAAGTAGCAAAGCAAACCATATTTGGTATTATCGCCCGCGAAATGCGCAAGTATTTTGTCACCCTGTTGATTGTCGATCAAAGACCATCCGGCATCGATCCCGAAATTTTAAGTCAAATCGGCACCAGAGTAACAGCCCTACTCAATGACGACAAAGACATAGACGCTGTCTTTACTGGAGTCTCGGGCAGCCAGACCTTGCGCACCGTGCTCTCCCAGATGGACCCCAAACAGCAAGCCCTGGTCCTCGGCTACGCTGTACCAATGCCTGTAGTGGTGCGGACAAGACCCTTTGACACAGATTTTTACAAGGCAGTGGCGGGTACTGATTGGATACCACTCAAAGACGCCTCGGTGGAGCAAAAGCAAGCAATTAAAGACAAAGCTCAGGGCGCAAATACTGAGCTATTTGGATAAAATAAAAGCGGCTATAATGGCATCTTGCATAAGCTGAATACCATATGTCCAACTCGCCCAACAATCCAGACGACTTCGATCCCTATGCTGACATACCAGATGGGGTCGATTTAACGCAGGAAGAAAAGCTCAAAGAAGAGCTAGCCGCCGCACACAAGCTCAAAATGGCTGAGCTTGCTAGCGCCCGCGAAGACGACTCGATTGATTCAGAAGCTCAGGACAACTTTGTCGAATCAAAGCAACCAAGCGAGCTTTTGATGTGTATGGTTTTGGCATCAGCTTATCTTGGGCTGGCAAAATATTGCTGGACACCTCTCTACAAAACTGAGGCCAAACTCTTTTACACCATCGAAGGCTTTTTCCTTTCGATTGCGGTGCTGGCCATACTAATTGGACTGCGTCCTTTTCTTACACCATCGTCTTTGCAGTTGAGCTTTCACGGTATCAAATACCGTGGCGCTTATTGGCCACAACGCAAGAGTGTTAACTGGAATCAAGTAGCCAAAGTCTATCTCAGCCCAGAGCTTATCATCGTGCTCTACCACCCGGTCTTAGGCAAAAAACGGCTGTGGCCGCTAATAATCCCATCAGTATATCTAGCCGATAGGGAGCGCATAGCCCAGGTGTTTATCCGCTACTCACCAATCAAAGCAGTAATGTTGAGCTCACCGGCTCCGGTGTCACGCGTGGTGATGCTACTACTCTCTCTTGGTGGCATAGTCTGGCTACTAGAAATGCTCATAACCCAGTAGCCAAGCCATTTGCTAACGCATTATTTTTTGGGCTCAAACTCTAACTGACGCAAGTAACCGACCAGATTGTCCAGCTCTTGATCATTGATCACATCCACTGGCTGAGCCGGCATAATGCCTTTGCCCTTGCGGATAAAGGCTTTGAGTTCATCATCTTTGGCAAACTTGGTGGCGATATTTTCCAGACTGGGACCCATTCCCGCCTGACCGCCAGGGTGACAGGTATTGCAACTGCGCACAAAAAGCACCTCACCAGTGAGGTTGGTAGAGCCCTCCTGGGCCCGCTCCCTTTGAGCATTTTTGACTGCGTCGATGCGTTTTATTTCCTCAGACATGACACAACCAGCGAGATTGGCAGTTAAGCTAAGTAAACAAAAGACCGCAAATACGTTTTTAAAGCGACAAATGAACAACGATACACCCTCTTGGCAGCCAATCTTTACCGCACTTTAACATCCTACTTTATAACCATTTTTGTACCATCTTGGCAAAATCAGCACCAGCTGCCAATCGAGAAAAGGGGCTTTAGAGAAGCTTCAAAAGATTTGCTTAACATTGTATTTACCTCTCCATTGTAGAGTAGCTATAGAGGCAAAAAAGCTTCGTTTAAAAGCTTCGCGCAAATGCTCCGCAAAAAATTCCAACTAATTTCTTTTCCGAGTCAGTTGAAATTCCTGCGAGCGTCTCAAATCTTTAGTACGCAAGCCATTGTATCGGCCAATTTCTCACACAACTCACTAAACGGCAAGGTAACATGACGACACAAGCACATAGACTAGATCCTCCTGCCAAGCAAGCCTCCGAGCACGAAGAGCGATTAATTATCCGTGGCGGCAAACCGCTCCACGGACAAGTGAGAATCTTTGGCGCTAAAAACGCAGTACTCAAGATGATGGCAGCCGCCCTCCTCGCCAAAGATGTCACCATCCTGCGCAACGTGCCCAATCTCACCGATGTGCACATGATGGCCGAAGTGCTCCGCCACCTCGGTGCCAAAGTCGAAATCGGTAATGACGAAGTCAAAATCGACGCTACAAACCTTACAGAAATCGAAGCACCTTATGAACTCGTCAGCCAACTGAGAGCATCATTTGTTGTACTCGGACCACTACTTGCTCGCTGCAAAGAAGCCAAAGTCTCACTGCCAGGCGGTTGCGCCATCGGCGAGCGCCGCATCGATTTGCATGAGCGCGGTCTAAAACTCCTCGGAGCCGAAGTCTCCATCGAGCATGGTTATGTTTACGCATCAGCCCAAAAGCTGGTCGGCACCAGAGTCTATCTCGACAAGCCAAGCAACGGCGCCACCGAAAACATCATGCTGGCAGCTGCCCTCGCTGAAGGTCAGACCATCATCGAAAACGCTGCGCAAGATCCAGAGATCGTCAACCTCGCAGATTGCATCAACGCAATGGGCGGTAAGGTATCCGGAGCTGGCACATATCAAATCGTTATCGATGGCGTGCCAGTTGAAGAAATGCACGGCGCAGTCGTCGACACCATTCCAGACAGATTGGAAGTAGGGACTTTCCTCTACGCAACCATGGCAGCTGGTGGTGAAGTAATCATCGACGGTGTTGCTGCTCATCACATCTATGCTGTAATCGCTAAGATTCATGAGATGGGTGCTGAGTGCTCAATCTACGCTCCAGATAGTTTAAAAATCAAGAGCGAAGGTCGCCTCAAGCCAATCGATATCACCACCGTGCCTTATCCAGGCTTCCCCACAGACTTGCAAGCTCCTTTGATGGCAGTACTGGCAGTGGCTGAGGGCACCTCGATAGTGACCGAGACCATCTACGAAAACCGCTTTATGCAAGTAGGCGAACTCCGTCGCATGGGCGCTGATATCCAACTCAAAGCTAATAGCGCTATCGTCAAAGGCGTGCCCAAGCTCATGGGCGCTGAAGTAAAATCCAGCGACTTGAGAGCTGCAGCTTCCTTGATCATCGCTGGTCTCGGAGCCGAAGGCGTAACCGAAGTAACTGGCCTCAGCCACCTCGACAGAGGCTATGACCGTCTCGAAGAAAGACTGCGCTCACTCGGCGCTGACATCTGGAGACGCTAATCAGTTAGGAATCACAAAGAGCGCGTCCTCAAGGGGGCGCGCTCAATTGACTTAATAAGCAAGTAAAACAATGATCGTAATGAAGTTTGGTGGTACCTCCGTGGGCTCGCAAGAGCGCTTTGAGCAGGTATACGGACTAATAGAAAATGCTGGCAAAAAAGACGCACCGCCACTGGTGGTAGTGTCAGCGATGTCGGGCGTGACAAATGCCCTTATCGAGGCAGCCAACCTGGCGGTCAGACGTAATCTCGACGGCGCCCTCGAACAAATCGAGATGGTCAGACAAAAACATATCAGTGCTATCCAGGGCTTGCTCAGCAAAGATAAAGTCGACGAGCTGTTGCAATATCTCAACGAGCATTTAGCAGAATTAGAATCAGTCCTGCGTGGCATCAATTATCTTGGCGAGTTATCCAAGCGCTCAGTCGATGCCGTAAGCTCAGTCGGTGAGCTACTCTCATCTCGCGTACTGGCCGAGTATGCCGAGAGCCGCGGCATGAAAGTACGCTGGCTCGATGCTCGCAAAATAGTAATCACAGATGATACCTTTGGCAAAGCCAATCCTGATTGGGCTGAAATCGATAACCGTGCAGCCGAAATCAAAGCGCTAAACAAACAAGGCTTTACAGTAATTACTCAAGGTTTTATTGGCTCCACCCATGATGGCGTCACTACAACTCTGGGACGCGGCGGATCAGACTATAGCGCATCAATCATTGGTGTCGCAGCTGGTGCCAGCATTATCGAGATCTGGACCGATGTAGACGGCATGATGACTGCCGATCCCCGCGTAGTCAAAAACGCCAGACCGATTTCAGAAGTGTCCTTCCAGGAAGCATCCGAACTTGCTTACTTTGGTGCAAAAGTATTGCACCCTCTGACCATTAAACCAGCTGTCGAAAAGAACATCTCGGTCAAAGTCTTAAACACGATGAGACCAGAGAGCGAAGGCACACTAATACAGAGCAGACCAAGTGAAGCAAAAGCACTCGGAGATGGCTCTGTATGCGCTATCGCCAGCAAAAAAAATATCACCGCACTCTTTATCAGCTCGCCGCGCATGCTCATGGCTCACGGCTTTTTGGCAAAAGTATTTGCTGTGTTTGATAAGCACCAGACTCCAATCGATTTGATTGCCACATCAGAGGTATCCCTCTCACTGACAATTGACTCCACTGAGAGCCTGGAAGCAATCAAAGAAGACTTGCAAGAGCTAGGCGAGCTGCAAATCCAGGACGACACAGCTATCGTCACAGTGGTTGGTCGTCAATTTAGAGAGCGCAGCGGTATCGCAGGCGAAGTATTTAGCGCACTCAGAGACGTAAATATCCTGGTCATCTCAGGCGGTGCCTCCGAGATTAACCTGAGCTTCCTGGTCATGGCTAAAGACGCTGACCGAGCTGTCTGCCAGTTGCATGACCATTTCTTTGGGGATTAGGTAAATTCTTTATGCTTTGGGAGGGACAAGTGATGGACGCCCGATGTCTGAAATGGCTGAGGTTGGAAGTGACGGAAAGTGGAATTTCAGAATCAGTGATAATCTAGGTAGTACGACGCATCGGAGTTCGTTCTAAGGCAAAAGCCAAGACGCACGTGGCGCACGAAGTTGATCTGATGGCAAGAAGCCAAGGCTGGACCATTTAGTGGCACGGAACATTTTTTCCAAGCGATGAAGTATTAGGCATCATACACATCTCTAATCAGACATCAATTTATGGCAAGGTCGCTTTGATAAAAACCGACTATGGGATAATCCACTATCAACTTGGTTTACTCTGGCGTCAGATGGCAGATTATTCGCGCAAGTATTGCCAGGAAACCCTTGCGAGCAGTGTGTCTGATTTTGATATTTGGATCCCACAATGTGAGCTATCCGAGACAACTCCCGAAGAAGTAAAGCAAAGAGAAATTGCCCAAACTGTCGCAGCACTGCAAAACAAGTGCCTAGAAGAAGAAACTAGCAACTCATTTGAAAACAGGAGACAGCCCAATTACGAAATCCTGTGCCTTGCAATGGTGGCAAACAAAGAAATAATGCCGGCGCTGGAACTTGCCTGGCAAAAACTCTGTCGATACAGTGAAAGGCACGACAAAATCCTCCCAACGCCGTTCAAATTGAAATTTGATGATTGGATAAAGGACGGAGCAAAAATGCCAGACCTCGCAAAAGCGAAAGAGCTTACTTTTGAGGAAGCCGAAAAACGAAGGATAGAGATAGCAGCTTTGCCGCGCAACAAACGTCCGCTCTGATCAGGTGGAGACGGAAAACTTTTGCTGTAATAGGTTCGAGTACAACCGGCAAAAGGTAAGAACTTTGTGAAACGGTGCTGCTACGGGTGAGTGGGCTCTATTTCAACGACTTGCTGGCTCTTTTCCCAACAAAGGGCTGGCTTGCGGCGGTCGCTTTCTTCTCTTTGTTTATCACGACTGATATGGAATGGGTTGAGGGTAAGACCAAAAGCTCATTGCCATCGAGGCACCTGTAAGCATTAAGAATGGCATCATCAAAGCTTTTATTTGAAGGATGCAAAAGCTCTACGGTTAACTTGTGAGCCGTACTGACAGTCACTCTGATAGAATTTTTGCCCGCAGGAATATTATGTCAAACTTTTGGCAATCAAGAAAAGTCCGTCATCTTTGCATCTACACCAAATAAAAATCTGGTATCCGCAACTAAAAGCGTGCCATTAAACTGACACAGGTCCGAGTAACCTCTGCCTCCATACCCTTTCGCTTAAGGTACGAGCCATGAGTAGCATTGAAAACGTGGAAACTCAGGAAGCCAAAATGTCCAGACTAGTGCCAATCAAACGCTATCAAACGAAGCAATTGGCTTTTTCAATGTGGTCATGGCGGTCCAATAGTCTCCAAAACCCGCAGGCCTTTCTGAGACCTTAGTCCATAGTTTTGCTTCCGCCGGATTTTGCGGACAAAGCCTGTAAATCCATTAAAATATAACCCTGGCACTACGACTCTGGCGCGACCTTTTTAAGTCGGCTCAACCAGTGCGGGCCGATAGTCCAACCAAGAAAACGTCGCCCGCCATCAATATGCATGCCAGACTGATCAAAAGTCTCGCCTTTAGCTACCGCCATTAGTCCTGATAGCGCCGGAGCAAATCGCTCTCTAAATGGCTCAGACTGCTTGCTCAAATGCTCCTGACACCAGCTAATAAATTGCTGTTGTACATTGTCATCTGACAGAGCAAGATAAAAGATCATCTGGCGCCAGGCATATGCTGTATTTTTGAACATGATCAACTCGGCATGCCAATCACGCAAAGTCTTTTGTTGCTCAACACAAATCCAAGTAAAACACTTGCGGCACATGTCGACCAAATCGTTGGATAGCGGCTCACCAAGATCTAAGCCGACAAATAGAGTGGCAAGATTGTGGGTGGTCAAAATTTGAGCTTGCTCAAGGACAACACCTTCGTTAGCCACGGACCACTGTTTAGACTTGCCTAAGTGTGCCTTAGCTGCATCTGCTCGCTCGTAGCACATACGAGTAAACTCAGTTGCCACTTTTTTGTCTCTGGTCCCGTCGGTAGCAGGCTGCCAACACAAGATAGTGGCAAAATCAACTGCATAGTATCTGGCATAAAGAGTGCCGTTCAAAAGTCGACCAGCTTGCTGGGCTGCGACAAGGAAATTATCTTTGAACTCTCCCATGAAAATATCGGCAGCAATCTCATCCACAAAAAACAGATCCAGATTGGCAGCACTGGACAATGTACGTAGCTCCCTGACTAACTTGTTAGGTAGAATTGTCTGCGGGAAGTAGCGAAAATTGAGCTTTATGGTATCAACCAAAAGCGACTTAGCCGCAGATGAAGCAACACCATCTTTATTTATCCATGGCGCAATAACTGAGAGCCAGGGCAATTCTTCAAGTTTTACTTGCGACTCAAGGTTTAGGAGGAGCAAAGATCGTCTCTTGCGAAAGGCAATATAGAGCTGCAAAAACAAACGAGCTAGTGCGGGATCATCAATCATCTGGGCGCGCACATTACCACTCAAGACTGGCATTAGCACCGCTAGAGTCTCACCAGAGCTGACAATCTTGACCTTTACGAGCTGTTCAAGCGGTGCTTGCCTCGATAGCTCAAGTTTTGCCAACAACGCATCTGGTATGTGTTTACCAGCCACATAATTGTGAGCCTCAGCCTCATCAAGAGTCAAAGCAGACTTAAACTGTTGCAGATCACTGACACCATCTTCAAATGATAGCTCGCTGAGCCGATCGGCTAAAATTTGAGCAAACTGACTGTGCAAAGGAATACTGACATTGGCGCACTGTAGTCGTCTCGTTGCAGCGCGAATAGCACTATCAGGAGCACCATGACTGGTGACATATGATGCCAATATTTTGCGCACACAACCCACGTCCCTGGCAGTCAGAGACTTAGGATCCGCAACTACCATGGCTAGATAGTGCCTCAATCTGGCAAAATTTTCTTTTGGCTTATCCGGCTTTTTGCACAAGCCATGACAGGCGCGCTCAGCAGTATAGCGATTGAGCAAAGCCTGAGCACGACTCGCCCAATCTGCTGGATAGTGCACGCAAGGCCACCCGCCACCCACAACAGGCTGCCTACTGCCAGCACGCACAAGCTCTCCTGCGGGGTCCAACTGCATTGCAGGCATGTCACCCTCAACGGTTTCCAAAAACAAACTGACAGCCTGATCATAGAGTGGAGTCCAGACATTAATAGATTCGCGCATTTGTAAAAGAGCAGGATTAGGTCTTTTGGCACGCAACTGGGCAACTGTTGCTCCGACACTGCGCACAAAGACATCTGATGTAGAGCAAAATGGTCTTGCATCAGGTTGTGGAAAAAATCGAATACGATCAAAGAATGGCGCAATCTCTGCAATCAGATCTGGCACAAGACTCTGCTGACTATTTTCAATGAGCCAAGCCACAACAAGCAGTGCGCCTTCTTCTGGTGCCCTTATGCGATAGCAACAACTTTTTAATAAGTCACTCAACTCAGCCTGTCCGTCAGCCGATAGATAATAGAGATTAAGCTCTCTGCGCCCAAGTTGCGCTGCACCACTATAGTCACCTGGAGCCAAGCTCAAGCTTTTTAGCTGCTCGATTTTGACTCTCTCAAATTCTGTCAGCGCGCCACCGGCGGCAAAATCCCCCGTGGCAAAGCCGCCTGTGACCACGTTTAATGTCACCCAGGCTGGTACACCAGCTAGTGGCTGCCGCTCACCCACTTTGAGGGTGCCATCCAGTAAGGCGCCCAATACCTTGTGCCAGTTTTCCGCCTTAATCTGGGCTTTTTCGCCTTTGCTAGCCAGCGCCTTGAGCAATTGCCCAAACGAATAACCAAGTCCAATCGGCTTATCGTCTTTGTCAGTCATTATAAATACAACCTGGAGGCAGGAGTCGAACCTGCACCCAACTGGTAAGCAGCCAGTAGCTCGACCAAAGAGCTTCTCCAGGATAAATAAGTTAGTCTCATAACCTAATTCTTCCCGAGTGCAAAATCCTATTCACATTAAACCCCTCCAAAAATTCTCCCCCAGCTCGCGGCGGCAGCGAGCGCCCCACGCCAACGCGAGGGGGGGGCCCTGCGCCACCCCGCACCCGCGCGGGGACCTGCGCGGTCTAAACTGCTTCACATAGCCTCAAAACCGACAGCCTCTCTCGCTACCTGTCAAGACTCACTTTCACGACTTTGTCACGACAATCTCACTAGTATTGGGAAAAATACGAAACATTCGTTTTTTCATTTTCTTACCAGTGGGACTTACCAGTATGCCTAACAATGCTGAAGCAGAAGACGCTAGACCAGCGAAACAAACTGACAATACCCAGATCGCTGACAATACTGCTCAGCAGCAGAGTCCCGCCGCTGCCGAAGTGCAAAACACAATGCAAAACATGACGCCCCAAGCGCGTCTGGAAATGTTTAATACTCAAGGCGAAGCCAAAGATGCCGCCACCAAGCCCTTACCAGAATTGAAGCTCTTGGATGGTATAGGTCAGGCTAAAGGAACGGAAGCAGCCCAAGCTCCTGAAGGCACCAAGCCCGAAGCTAACAAGCCAGGCAGACCTGAAGCGGCAACACCTGAAGCTCCTACTCAACCAGGTGCGCCTAGATCTGATGCTCCACAAGCTCCTGAAGCCAATAAGCCTGGAGCTGCCAGACCTGAAGCGACCACACCTGAAGCTCCTACTCAGCCAGGTGCTCCTAAATCTGATGCTCCACAAGCCCCTGAAGCTAACAAGCCTGGAGCTGCTAGACCTGAAGCGACCACACCGGAAGCTCCTACTCAGCCAGGTGCGCCTAGATCAGATGCGCCACAAGCTCCTGAATCTACCAAACCTGAAGCTGCAAAACCTGAAGGTCCACAAAAACCAGAAGCACCGACCACGCCCGCCGAAGAAGGACCGATGTCACCCAAACTTCAGCGCGGTGAAGGTCCTTACCAGGCATTTAAGCGTCAGCATCCCGAGTGGGATCACAAAAAGCTGATGGAAGAATCAGGAAAAATTCTCAAAGAGACTGGACGCAAAGAATTTAGACAAGGCGAACAATTTAGAAACAACCCAGACGGCTCAGTCACCATCCGCGAAGAAAGCAGAAAACGCGATGGCACATTTACTGAGACCACAAGCAAGGATGGTCGCAAAGTCGAAGAGAAACGCGGCGACGATAAGGGCAACTGGGGCTCACAAAAGTATGATGAAAACGGCAAAGTAATCAGCGCAAAAACACACCAAGTCTCCGAAAAAGGCACTGTCGATACATCCTCGGATGAAAAAGGCACGCAAACAGATAGATACAATCCAGAAGGCAAACACACTTCGTCAATCCGCAAAAATAACGACGGTAGCGCAGCTGGCTGGCACAAAGACAAAGACGGAAATACAACTACTATTGAGCAGCCGGATGCCAATCACCGTACCGAAAAATACACAGACAAAGATGGCAAACCCACCGGCTCAAAAACCCTTGAGCGCGATAAAGATGGCATACTAACTCACAACTATGACAAAGATGGCAAAGCAACTGGCTCTATGCGTAACCGCCCAGACGGCAGCGCCACTGGCTGGGAAAAGAATCCCGATGGCTCTATAACAAACATAGAGCAACCAGACAAAGCAAATCGTACCGAGACCACCACCAAAGATGGCAAAATCGTTGGTGTGGACAAAATCACAACCGACGACAAAGGTACAACCACCGAGAGCTTTGACAAAGACGAAAAACGAACTGGCGTCGACAGAAGAAACAAGGACGGCAGCAGCGATGGATGGAAGCGCAATGATGACGGCTCAATAACCAAGTGGGATGAGAAATCGAAGCATAACTACGAGCAGCACACAACTGGTCCTGACGGCAAAACAATCGCGACAGACAAAAGCGAGACTACCGCTGACGGTATCAAGCAAACTTACACAGACAAGGACGGTACGCGCACCACTACCTGGGATAAAGCAAAGCAGCCCACTTCAGATGTGATGACCAAGCCTGATGGCAGCGCTAAAGGATGGAGAATTAACGGCGACGGCAGCAAAACCGAAATCGATCAACCGGACAAAGACCATCGCACCGAAATTACCAGAGATAAAGACGGCAAAGAGATAAGCAAGATGCAGCGTGAGACGACTGCAGATGGCGAAAAAGAGACAGTGACTGATGACAAAGGCACCACTACAACAAACCTAGATAAAGAGGGTAAAAAGGTATCTGGCAAAACCATCGGCAAGGACGGCAAAGAATCAGGTTGGGAAATCAGAAAAGACGGCACTACAATGTCTTACGAACAACCAGACAAAGATCATCGCAAAGAGACCATAAGCAAAGACGGCAATATGATCAGTGAAAAGTCCATCGAATCCAACAAAGACGGACGCAAAGAAGTCACCAGAGATAAGGAAGGTACGACCACCAATAATTTTGACAAAGATGGTAAAGCAATTGCTGGACACATAGCAAAACCAGATGGCTCGGCACAGGGCTGGCACAAAAATCCCGACGGCTCTGAGACCGCCTATATACAGCCGAACAAAGATCATCATCAAGAGATCACCAAAAAGGACGGACAAATAATCAACGGTCGTGAAATCAAAAGAGACAAAGACGGTGTCACTACCGATGAATACAACGCAAGCAAAGAAAAAACCAGCCACCAGCGTTTAAACAACGACGGCTCCGCCAAAGGTTGGACAAAAAATCCAGACGGTTCGATTACAAACTACGATAAACCTAAAGCCGGTAAAGTATCGACCAGGACCCAAGGCCCGATTACGCGTGCAGCATAAGCAAAGATTATGAGTGGAAGTGATACCATCTATCTACAAAGAAGTCGGCAACTTCACAGAAGACATGACCTTTTACAAGAAGATATGACATCGATGAAGTCAGATGTATCACACAGCCTCTATCTAGACAAAAGACCAAAACCATTGGATTTGTTTATAGAGCTTAGTCATCTTGCACAGCTCTCTGTATCGACTGACAAATCGAGCCAAACCATGTTTGTCTGCCAATCCATACAGGACAATGCGATTGAAGCGCGGCTCACCATGCCTGTATCGATTGACCCTATTGTCGATATCCCACTCATCGATGAGCGCTATTTATCATCAGCCAATTGGCAAATGGATCTATCCTTTGACAAAACTCCCGCAGCAGAAGAACTAGCTATGTTGATAGCCCAAGCGCTAGTAGACTCGCATGGCGGTGGCATTTACGACAGGCGGACACAAGCCGGTATCTATCCATCTCCAGCGAGACATATCAGAGTCAACCCTACATGGCCAGCATGGCAATATCTAAGTGGTGCCTTTAGATTTGATGGCGCGACTAGCGAAATCATAGTGCCTATAATGATGTTGTAGGCGTCGAGAAAGTTATAGCAACCTGTCAAGCGCAGGGCTTTGAAGCGCTACTGGACGCACAAGAATCCAGCCCAAAATACTCAGTCTCAACATCAAACGAAGTCATACAAACCCTACGGATGACTCTGTGCCTGACTCTGAGCCAAGCTATGAACCAATAACTTTGACAAAGGAAGTGATTACTCTTAATTGCTATCTTTGGGAGACTGACCTGCTCACAATAGTCTTTAGTCCACCTCAAATAGTTTGCCTACAAAGACGCCGCCGAGATTATCAATCTGATGCTGGCGCTGGCAAATCTAACGCAGCAATCAATCGCTATTTCAACTGGCTCAGAAGTAACACTGCTGAAAATCAGAATGGCACAATCGAGCTGAAGTGACCGTGCCACGCCTCTGCCCGAGCGCCGAGATCCAACTAGTTAAAAACCAAAGTCAAATCAAGGAATGGTTGGAGGTCTAAATGCATCAACCACCAACTCGTACACCTGCATAGCAAAAGCAGTTAAGAGACTGGCACTGAGGGCACCACCAGTGTTTATAAAAATCAAAAGTAGCAAGCTGTGAGGATCGTAGACAGACAAACAAAATCCTCTCATCTCTAACACGTGAAACATAACTATTTCTGACAATGCAAATGTCACAAAGGGCAAAAGCAATGAAAGCCACAACCAGCGGCGCGGCGAAGCTGGAGTGATTTTGCAAGTGACAAGGCCAACAGCCTTACCAGTCAGCCCACCCAGTATCCCATAAAAGAAAAATGGTACAAACAGGAAATACAAAAACAGTGAGAAACCGCCCTGTATAAGAGGCAAAAAGCCGCTCGTAAACAAGGACAAAAACGCTTGCCATCCACCTGTCAAAATAAATCCGAGCCAAAAGCACAGTGCCTGATCGGAGTTTGGTTCAATATGGGCTTTGGCTGCCAAAATGATCTAACCTCGATACCTGCACTTAGTCGATATATCCAACTTAGCACAGACTTGTCACCAATATACTAAAACCCACATTTTGCAAGTCACGCTGAGTTATTGCTAGCCCATACAGCTGGCAACTCTCCGGTATAAAGACATATTTACACAATTGGTCTAAACTGCTCTTTGCACTGAGCGCACCGTATTGAGACCAACCATGGCTGAACTGACAAAAGAAGAACGCAAATCGAAGCTAATCGCAACAATAGTAGCCTCGGTACTGGGTCTAATATTGGTCGCAAGCACGCTAACCATCTGGCTAGTATACGAAAACTGGTCCGTGCTCTTTCCGTCCAAAGGCATGTTTTACGACAAGAGCGTCGAAAAGCTAAAAGAGAAGAATCTCACCGAGGCACTCGATTTAGTCAATCTCTCTATCAAAGACAAAGAAAACAAAGCGGCTAGCTACTCGCTACGCGCGGACATTTTAGAGCAACTAGGCAAACACGATGAGGCAGCCAAGGACCTCACATATTTAGCCCAGGTCAGCCCAGAGTCCAGTCTCGACTTCCATCATAGAGCTTACAATCTGATCCAGGACGATGGCTCGCCAGCAGAAATAATCAGACTGGAGTCTATGGCCATCGCAATTAACCCCAAGCACCCAAACTTTTATATCAATCGCTCTTACGGTTACTCTGAGCTCAAACAATATCAAAAGGCGCGTGCCGACTGCACTACAGGATTGGCGCTCAAATCATCAGATCTAAATGTAGTAAGTGATCTGCTTACAAACAGGGCGGATGCGGAGTATGGACTGAAAGACTATAAGGCTTGCCTAAAAGACTGCGACGAGGCACTGGCTATCAAGACCTTGAGTGCCGACGACAAACAAATGGTGCTTTTAAATAAAGCACCAGCGCTGATCGGCATTAAGGACTATACCAATGCGCTAAAGGTGTGCGATGAGGCATTGCAGCTAGTCAAAGATGACGAAGACACGCAGTTGCAATTTATGGAGCTAAAATTACAAGCTCTAGAGGGTCGCAAGGACAAAAAGTCCAATGATGCACAAGCAGCGGCGCGATTAAAAGAGGAATGCAAGCGCTTGAAGGCACAAATCGAAATAAATGACGCCAATACTGACACCACTACCGATACCAGCGCCGACAAACCAGAAGCTGATGCTGCCGAAGATGAAGATGACGAGAATAAAGAGGTAGAGAACAAACAAGAATAGTAGAGCACTCTAATGAATACTCTCTATCTCAAGTATCAAGCTTGTTCAAAACGTCGGCAACATCCGCACGGATCATTACCCACTCGTCTATTTCTCTAAAGCCCATACGCTTATACCAATTGAGCGGAAAGTCCTGCCCCTTAAAAGTGTAGCTCTCCCAGACAACCGGCGCATACTTAGCTTTAGCCTGGAGCAATACCTCGCGTATGAGGTCGCTGGCGACCCCCTTGCCCTGACTGTCGTCATCAACAAACAACTCACCATCTACAAGGTGATTGCCGTCCCACCAGGGGCGCACACCTACGACAAAAGCGCCTAGCAATTTACTGTCGTCCTCGGCTACAAAAGCAAGATCTGGTTGACGCGCGTACCAGTTGGCGAGGAGCGCCTGTGCCGCGGGCTCAGTCCAGTGCTCACCAAGAGCCGGATCAGCAAATGACCTTACATACATTGCAGCTAATGCGGGTAAGTCATCCGCAGTCATTGGTCTAATGGTGGTCAAGTCTGTGATTTACTCCTTTAACAGTAATCGGAGCGGTGTAATTGACATAACAACCTACTGCTGTTACAAGTAACCTCTCTCCAAAAGCAAACAAATCCTGACGGCATTATCTACCTACTTCTTCAGTCGGATAGGACCCATAATCAGAGCCCCGGAGCCAAACATTGGCTTGGTACGACCAGCTAATAATTCATCAAAACTCTTAGCAAAGTCCTCAGGCGTCATCTTAAATGTACCGTTCTCACTGGGCATACGTTTGCCAGCGCTATTTGCTTCTGTCTTATTGCGTGGGTCGCGCACAATCACCATGCCGCCCTCGTAACCTAGCACACTATAGTCGTGCTCTGGATGCAGTCCCATCTTGAGAGCGTAATCGTTGCCCTTAGCGATACCAGCCACCACCGGTGGTATCTCCACTGGACCATCAGCAGGCTTAAATGTATCAGTCATAAATCGTCTAACCGCCTCGGGGCTGTGACTGTCAGCCAGTTTGATACCACCAGGAGGATAGCCAGTCAAAATACGTAATACCTCTGTGGCTTTACCGGCATCTGCATACTCTTGAGGATTGGACAAAAACCATCCAGCGGAGTGCCCCAGGATTTTGTCTCGCTCGGCAGGGTTATCGCGCAGATACTGCCCAAAAGCCTTTTCCATTACTGCTGGCCAGGTGCCCTTAGCGCCGACCTTAGCGTAATTTTTAAGCTCTTCATCGGTGAGAGCAGCCACTGTCTGGGGCTTATCTTTAGCGCCCGCAAAAGTCACGGTGTAGGAGCCATCGGTGTTTTGCTTGATACTATCGCTGATTATCTTGGGATTGGCTTTTGCGACAGATGCCAGAGGCGCCATAAAAAAGCAATCGTTGACCTCCCCTTGTACCACCGCCTCGGGACGTATGCTCTTGTCCCCGTCGCCGTACAGGGGCAGTTTGGCGGTGTTCTCACGTGGCTTTGGCGAGCTGAGACCCAGCCACTCAGCTACAAACCCAAGCGTAGACTGCGACTCGGGAGGTGGAGCCTGGGGTTTTTCTACTGATTTGGTCTCATCAGCCAAGGATCGTACCGGTGCAGTCGTGAAATGGTAATGGGCGCAGGGATAGAGGTCAAGGAAGTCGCATCCAAAGACTATATACCCAGTGGGCGTGAGGGCACGCGGGAGCACGGCAATACTGGTCTATTGGGTGCCGGAGCATCCCTGGGGGCATCGTTTACTGTGTGGGGCATGAATGCCAGGGAAGCAGACATGAGATATCCTATGAACAGACCTTATTGGACTTGAATTTTGAAAATACCAGCAAACAAACCAGACAGCCTATCCGAATCCCTCGACAATGTCATGATCGCCGCCCCATGCAACATCGGCTGGGACAATATGGTCGGAGACGACCGCGTGCGACTGTGCGCGGGCTGCGACAAAAATGTCTACAACACAAGCCGCATGACTAAAGCAGAAATCAAAGAACTGCTCGCAGTCGAGGGCAAGGCCCCATGCCTGCGCATATACCGCAGAGCCGATGGCACAATGCTTACCGAAGATTGCCCAGTGGGGCTGCGCCGCGTGCGCGACGCCTGGCAGCGTGTGGCAAAAGTAGCGGCATCAATATGGGCATGTGCATTTTCTCTCTCCCCATCTTTGGGGCAAAACGCCAGCGAAAAGGCCCCGCCGATAATCAAAGGGAGCCAAGTTTTCACCGAAGGGGAAATGCTTTCACCACATACAACCTCACCCGGCTTTGCTAAAACAAAAATACCGAAAAATGTTTCTACGCAGAAGAAAAAACTAGAAGTATTTATTGTTGACGGTCGCCCCTTAGTGCCAGACCCCCGTACCTACAAATCGACAGATAGCACACAAACGCCAATAGTCAAAACAATAGACAGAAGTGCCTATCTAGCATTTGAAAATGCTCGAACCGCCGCAAAAGAAAATAGAATCAATGATGCAGACAATAGCTATAGACAGGCACTTAAGGATCTAAGTCAAAGTGTGCATGATCCAAAATTTGTAGAGTTGGTCTATAAGCAATATGCCTTCTTCTTACAGAATCAAAAACGACATGATGAAGCATTCAATGTCATGAAACAATTGACTCAATACCAAATCAAGCAATCGCAGACCTTAGAGCCAACATTTTTAGAATGCGAACGACGAACCTCTGGGCTCGATACGGGTCGTAAAAATGGATCTAAAGCACAAGCAAAATGAATGGAAATTCTCAAAAGACTTTTCATGAGAGTGCAGCAAAAAATAAAAGTGATCTACACACGACAAAACAATGTCAAACAGAAAAGACATCGAATATACAGCTGACTCCCTCGACAATGTCATGATCGCCGCCCCATGCAACATCGGCTGGGACAATATGGTCGGCGATGACCGCGTGCGACTGTGCGCGGGTTGCGACAAAAATGTCTACAACACAAGCCGCATGACTAAAGCAGAAATCAAAGAACTGCTCGCAGTCGAAGGCAAAGGCCCCATGCCTGCGCATATACCGCAGAGCCGATGGCACAATGCTTACCGAAGATTGCCCAGTGGGGCTGCGCCGCGTGCGCGACGCCTGGCAGCGTGTGGCAAAAGTAGCGGCATCAATATGGGCATGTGCATTGACTGTAACTAGCTCGTGGGCACAAACCGTGCAGCAAACGAGCGAAGAGCAAGCTCCGCCACCTTCGGTCGATTCAATAGACGTCGTGGGGCTGCCAGACTTTGAGAGTATTAAAAAGCTGCAAACCCTGCAAAACGCGAAGAAATCCGCAACTGGAGCAGACAGATCCGCGATGGATTTGTTTAACCAAGCAAAAACAGCCCAAAATGAGAAGAAACAGGATGAAGCGGATCAACTGTTCACACGGGCAACCGCAGCCCTTGAGCAAGGCAGCCATGATCCAAAATTTGTAGAGTTGATTTATCAAAGTTACGCTGATTTTTTAAAAACTAACGGCAAACCAGTAAAAGCAACTGACGTGCTAGAGCAACTAGCTAAGTACAAATCGGATCATTACACGACGCCGGAACCTACGGTTATAGAAGGTCGCCCTAGCTCCGGTCGCGCCGAGAGACATTCAAGACATCGCCAACACTCCCAGAAGACGCCCCGTGCCAGAAAACGAATAACGGCAATACAATTATGAGCAGAGGCTGGGTAAACCCAGCGGAACGAAAGCAACGGATAGTCAAATTTCGCGATGTGCTGCAAGCGGCTAAAGAGAAAAGCTAACAGCCCACTCCAGCTCACTCCCCCTTACTCCACAACCACTCTGTCGGGCGCTGTTGTCCCATATGTCTCGCTGTTGTACATCTCCTCCACCTTGGCGGCGGGCACAACAAAATCACCAGGAGTAGTGGCACGTATCAGATAGGTGTATTCATATTGACCAGCGGGCAATTTGGCAATAAACACCTCAGTCTGTTGATCTCTCAAATTGACATGGTCCTCCCAGCCTGTGCGCCACGGATCAAATTCAGTCCCCGACGTCTCAGCTGGCTGGTGATAACTTTCACCACCCTTCAACTTTGGATTGACAGACTCAGTGCCAGCCGGTGCGGATCGTTTATAACGATATGATATCTAGCTCCTGGTGCCTCCATTCGCAAGCGCACTCTAACCGTGCTACCGGCTTTAAAGTGCCACTTCCCTTGCGCATCTTTGACAGCATCACCCCTGCCATTTACTGGCTCGTAGGTGCGAGAGAGCCTAAAACCTCTCTCGTCAGAGTCCACAGGTGGCGTTTTAGGCAAATACTCCAGAGCGAGATTGTAGTAAATGCGTCCAACTCCTCTTTTGGCAATCTCAAGAGCTTTTGCACCGTTACTTTGTAGATATGACATGGGCACAGTGACCGACTTGCTCTCGGTGGTGCGTCCCTTAAACTGCTCTTGCATAACTAATGCATTGTCTAGCCAAGCCTGAGTGAGACAGTCCGGCACGTCCTTTTCGTAATTGTCAAAGTATTTGCTCAGAGCATACAAAGCAACGTTGTTTTCCTGCGTACCACCCCAAATCCCATTTTTGCGACTATTGAGCAGACCTTTTGCCAACTTTGGCACCAATCCGCTATCGGACTGTCCACTAGACTGTCCACTAGATTGATCATCGATAAGCGCGCTCAACACCAGAGCATCAGCACGAGTCTGGCTACCAAAGACCTGATAGTTATCATCTCCGTACACTGGCGGATTGACCGAGGCCGTGGCTGCCGTCTCAGTGATACGACGGTAGAGCAACTGTCGTACCTGTCCGGCGACTTTGGCACAGGTTGGGTCTTTGCCAGAACAGGCAATAGCCAGGCGGACACCTCGGATGACAAGTCTGGCGAGACCGAGTGACTCGTAGCGACAGACTCACTCTTCACGACATACTCAATAGCAGCGAGATCCTTACTCTTGGTGCCGCTCTCTCCTGTTGCAATCCGGCGAGCAGCGGCGACATCCAAGTCTCCGCAAAGTGACCGGACAAACAATGCATAAGCTCTAATGGAAATTGCGACCTGAGGGTCACTCTCTTTTGCGATCACTTTTTCGATATTTTTTATTGATACAAAGCTCGATCCAATACATCAGACCGGACAGCATAACCTTTGCTCTGAGCCATTTTAAGAGCCTGCGTTACCTGACATGTGACAAAGGGCCAGGCCCCTGTCTCATGGACATTCCACAAGGCAAACGAGCCGTTATTGCGCTGCCGTTGCTGCAACAATTGCACGTCATCCTTGATGCGTTGCTCAAATTGCTCAGCAGCATCGCCACTCAGTCCACCAAAAGCACGCAGATTGTCTCGCAAAGACAACCGGGCAATCAGTCGAGATGATATTTGTTCGCTGCAATTATAAGCATAGTTGTTGAGATAATCCGCCGCTGGCGCCAACGCATTGACCGCGCTACTGCTTGTAGTCATCCTGAGACCGCCGTACTCACCATAAACATCCCGCGGGACAGCGAGCGGCTCGCTCAGGACACCGCTGGTGATACTACCAGAAGCAGCAACTGTTACCGAAGTGCTCGGTATGTAAATTGGCAATCCAAACTCAGCAGAATCACGCAAAGCGCCGGAAACAGCTGCGCACTGAAAATACGCCTTACCAAATCCCGTTGTTATGCCGCTAAAGCGCACTTCTACCCTATCGTTAGCGGGTATGACTAAAGACCGCCCGGGCTCTTTTATAACGGCATTTGTAGCCCTGATTGCTACTTCAGTTTTGAGCGGATGGTCAGTTTGATTTTGTAGCACCACAGGCAACTCAAATCTATCACCAGAGTGTAAAAACCTGGGCGCCGAGGGCTTTATCCCCAGTGGCATCTTTGTAGTGAGGCTAGACTTACCCATACCAAATTTGTCATTACCAGCTGCTGCAATTGCCAGGATGCGATAGCGAGTGATATTGTCGGGCAAAGTAAAAGACACGGTAGCTTTGCCATCAACATCTGTAACCAGAGACGGAGCAAATAACGCAAGAGCACTAAAGTTATTACGCATCAGTAGCGGAGAGAGATTGATCATTCGGAGAGGGCAAATAAGTACCGCCCCCCGCTCTCGCCGATCCGACCAGACACGATCCGAGAATTGGCCACCGTCATCAATAGCCCTGTCTCCTGAGTCCGAGAATGTCGTCTATCAATATATTTTAAGTAACTACGGTAAAACGCATCAAGTGGGTCGTGCGCATCGGAGTACGTAAGAGCCAAAACAGAGTCATCTACTACCATAACAGCTACCTGAGCAGCAGGTACGGGCTTGAGATCTATGTCCTTGAGAGCAACGTCAATAGTGGCACGCTCGCCCGGCTTATATACACTTTTACCGGGAGTAGCACAAACACTGAGACGGCGCCGGAGCGGTGGCACATCTAGAGACAAACTACCTTCGGCAAACTCTTTGCGATTGACACTAGCATGCACTCTAACTTCAATTGATGGATAGTAGTCCTCCGATATCGGCACAGCGATCTCTGTTACTGCTCTACTTATAGTCAACGGCTGCGGCTTACGATCACCACCACCAAGTATCATATACAAGCCAGTAATGGGATAAACAGGGCTCTTAATGGTTACTTTGGCAATGTCCCCAGCACTGTAGCTAGGCTTGTCCGCAGTCATTTTAAGCTCAATGTGATCACTACGAACGTAACTAAAACTTTGATCGTCAACAGATTTAGCCTTGCCTGAAGCCTTTAATTTGATATCGATAAAGCTTTTGCTCACTCTACCACTAGCATCGAGCGCATCGGCGTTGATGACTAAACGCGAGGCACTAAGACTTGACTGATACTTAAGCCGTTGCGGACTCTTTGCAATAGTGAAAGTCTGCTTTGACTGATTGAGCAATTTGTCATCACTGCCATATTCATTTATTTCAACATCCACCGATGTGCCGACTTTTATATCGCCTTTTACATCGGTGGCAACGATGTCACAGACCACCTCATCTCCAGGTGCACAAGACCTTTCTGCACGACGCATACCCAGACATAGCTGAGATGGCAACACAACGGTCGTGAGCCTATCGGTCCAGACCTGGCGGTTTAAATCAGAGACTGTGGCCTCGCAATTTAAACTAATCGGCATAGTCACATCTTTTTGCTCCAGACATATGCCGACCCTACTGCTCCCGGTTTTGTCTGTAAGACTTTCAAACAAATAGCTAGGTTCGACAGACCCTGACCTTGCAAACAAGCGATCAAAAACTCCGTAAGAATAGAACTCATAACCATCCCAACCCGGTGGTGAAAAGTACGAGGACTAAGCCGCACTTGCCACTTAACGGGTGCGTTAGCGAGTCCGCCGCCATTGAAGTATCTAGTCCCCAAAAGGGTTTGCATTGCTCGCCGAGCAGCACCGGATTCTTGGATTCGCTCGCTAGATTTACTTCAAATTCAGGTCGTCTAAAATCATCGATCCTAATCCGGACATCATGCGTCTCAAATCGAAACTCATCCGAATCTGCTGAGGGCGGCTGCAGCATAACCATACAGGATCCCAAATCTAGATCAGTAGGTAAGGGTACGTCAAAAGCAAATCCACCCATACTATCGACACTAGCTTGCCCTTCCAGCAGCAATATGTAATTAGCGGTCAACAACTTATAGCTTATAGACTTTAGTTGAGGCAAAGTTAGTGGACCAGAGCCACTTCCGCTGCTACCAATCGCTCTCAACCAGCCTTTGATCTTGACTGTCTCACCGGGCTTGTACAAATTACGGTCGGAGACAGCATACCATCTATACATACTAACACCGTGAAACATAGCAGGAATAGTGATGAGGCAACTGTCGTCACCCTTTTGTGCAACCAGAGTCCAAGCAAGCCTCCTTGCGCTGATGTAAACCGGCGGCAATTCAATACTTGCAAATCCATGCTTATCTGAGAGAGTCTTTATCTCTGTATCGCAAACGAATATATCCACACCTTCAAGCGGCTTGCCATCACTCAGATGGCTAACAAAAGTTTGGAGGCGGCCACTTCCAAATGCATCCATAGCCAGATCGGTTATTTGCACCCAGCGGTATTGCGTTGCTGGACTTATGCCTTTTGCACTTCTGCCCTTAGATGTTGCCTTATCTATCCACTGCTCTTCAATTACATAGTGTCCATACTTTGATGCGATATAAGGCTTTAAATCGATAGTGGTATCAACACCAGAGCCATCACTTGTGAGAATCTTGCTACCGCACAGAATACCAATCGGACCGACTAAACCATGTCGATAAAGCAAGTTAAACGGAGTCCAGTAATTCGGGCTAACTTTCCAAATATTCAGTTTGAGTCTACCTTTGCCAGCAGAATGGACTCGATATTGAAGCGGTCCCTCCGGTGCAAGTGATATAAAATCAGTCCCCATAACATTACTCTGTGTGACTACTCCACGGAGTTTTACGACATACTCGTTGCCTAGTGCTTGACCAAATTTGTCAGCGATACGTCCATCCAAAACGACCTTGTAGTCAACACCAGACCTAAACTCGCCAACAACGATGATTTGATTGCCTACCACAGTCGAATGGAAACTGCCAACCGCAGGACTCACACTTACTCTGCCCGCGCTCAGACAATTGGCATCAATTGGATTATTAAAGTCGATTGCCAAGGCGCTTTCGCGTGAACCGCAATAAACGGAAGTCCAGTTATTGCTCCTCTTATGGGCACGCTTTGTAAGTAGCCGCAAAGGTCCATAAGTCTTGACCGGATATCGACAAACCACTGAGCCTTTCAATGGTCCTTCGGAAGAGGGTAAATTTGCGGCAAAAACAATCTCCCCGGAGCTATCCCGCGGCAAATCGACTAGAGGAGTAAAGGCAAACCAAAACTCATCAGGTCTACTATTCAGACTCAATCCAGAAGGAAGCTTCTGTAAATCCACCGTAGAGGTATCCAGAGCTTTAAGCGCGTAAGCATGTCCACGCCATCATCAGCCGCGTCTGACGCAAAATAGCATCTGCATCCACGGATTGATCAAAACGCGCCACAAAGATCGGCTTAGCAGACAGCGCTCCATCACGCACCATATCCGGTGCAAACTCAACCAACTTTGCAGTCGGTGTCTCGATCGTCCACGACGTCGGCTGTGCTAATTTAGCCCCTGCAGTTGAGCAAATTTTTTCGTTTATCTCGACCTCATACCTGGTCGCTTGCGGCATGCGCTGATGAGCCGGTGTAAAAATCAATGTGCGGTCACCAGCCCAATGCCAGCTGCCCGGGGTTGAGGAGTAAGGCGGATCAAACTAGCAACATCAGGCTTGCCACCTTGCCCAATTGCCACCATCGGCTGCGAAAAAGTAATAGCGAGCTGCCTTATCTCATCGACTGGACCAGAATGACTGATGCGGCTAACCGTTAACTCTTTACTAGACTGAGATTTGGAAAGAGTGACACCATCCATACGCGCCGCCACGGGCTGAGCAGCTGAGCGAGGGACCGAGTTAGAGACCGAGCGAGAGACGGGATTTACAACCAGACCAGCTCGCAGATCATCCTGAGCCTGTGGGAGCAAAGTTTGCACAGCGGTAAAACCATTGCGTGAGCGCTCTTTTGCAGAAGCAACTGATTGAGAAAAACGAAAAGCTGGGGTCGCGTCCTGCGGAAGGGGCGGCATGGGACTAAGCAACTCTTGCGCACGGGCTGCCGACAGGGTTGCAGCCACAGACAGAGGCTTTGTAGAAGATGAAGACGAGGTGGAAGAAGAAGATGATGAAGAAGATGATGATGATGATGATGATTGTGATAACGCTTTTGATGGAGTAACGCCAGCATGATTGCTGTTTAAATCAGTAAAAGTGACTTTTATGGCGTTATTATCCGGCTTTTGCTCATCGGCGACACTCCCGATGCTAGTCGTTGCAGCTATATTTGTTGTATCCGCCGCATCTGCAGCAAATGCGGTCGGTATCGCTGGCAACAAGCCACTCAAAACAAGCAAGCAACAGAGCAACCCCGCCCTGACTCGCACTGGTAAATTGCGCACAAACAAATGACAAGACATTGGCACCACCAGATATCGATTCCTGGCGATGTATTTAGACCAGGTACTCTAATTTGCGAGATTATTATACCGCGGACCAAATAATGACTTATTAGAGTAAGTTTCTATCTGGTAAAGCAATTGCAGAGCCTCAACCGCCGCTGTACACTGGTGTTTTTGTTAGCAGGTCAATATGAATCCAAAGCCAATACTCTGCCAGGTCCTGACAATATCTACACTTTGCGTGACGGCGCAGACGCACTGCAATGCCAACCCGACAAGCAACGCAGCAAAAGTGCCTACGGCTCAAGCAACATCATCCAAATCTGCTCCGCAAGCAGCTCGACCAGCCAACGGACAATTCGTTAATTGGTATCCGTCATCGATAGCCTTGCCACAAGGACTCAACTATCCCTGCGCTCTCACACCTCTGCCCACTGCGCTGCCTGGCATTCCGGCAGGTGATCGCAACTACATCAACCATGTCTACTCAATGCTTTTAAAATGTGTGCAAGCAAAGACAATCATGCTCTCCAAACTCAAACGCGGAGAAGCAGCAAGCGCTTACATACGATACTACGCCGACACATACAAAGCACTTGAGACCATCCGCAATGAGCCTACGCCAGCGGGACTGGAGAGCTTCCGCAATCAGGTGATGACAGCGATAACTACACAAGTAAACTTTTTTAGCAAAGCAACCAAGGCAGCAGAAGCCGGCACCGATGGTAATACCATAATGCAGATACCAGAGGGTCGGCAAGCATCATCAATGCTGATCAGCGCCTGGGGCGAAATGGCAGCGAGATATCCACAATGGAGTGCTGAGACAAAAGACAGCATGTACCACCACCTCTGTGCCCTGGATTTGTTTTAAAAACTGACTCGATCATACTTTAGAAGACAGCCAGTCCTAACCTCAGACAGCTTGAACATGTGGTATCCACCATAGTCAATCTGCCGCGCTGGCAGTACAGTCTATTGTATGCAACTAACAAAATCGATTATCACCATAATCCTCGTGCTCGTAGCCAACTCCGTAAAGGCTGCGCAGACGCCGACGCCAACACATACAAGCTCTCAACTTACGCCGCAACGGGTTCAGGCCAATACTTACGCCAACGCAGGACGACAGTTTGAAGAGCATGGCAATACAGCAGCCGCCGACAAGCAATACGCTTTGGCAATCAAAACAGAGAGAAACAACCCATTGGCTAGATATAGCCGGGGATATTTAAGACTTGTGCAAGGTCAAAACGAAGCAGTGGTGGAGGATATGGACATTGTCATAGAGCAATGCCCACTCACAACAGCATTTTATTGCAGGGGGCTAGCCCACTTCCGCATGGGTCAAATCGACAAATCAATAGACGATTTTAGCGATGCAATTGCCTTGTCGCCGCAAGACTACAGCAACTATTTTTTGCGGGCCAAAGGACGTTTTATACTGAAAGACTACAGCGGTGCCACATCAGACTGCCTGAAGGCTATTTGGTACAACCCAGCTGAAACAGCTGAAAAATTGAGACTCGAGATAAATCTAGCGTGCTCAGATTTACATCTTTAGAGTCCCGAGCTTCATGCGGAACTCGAAAGCCCCGTAAACCAAACCCTTGACCCAGATTTAGTATTGCGGCAATCACCATAGGCGAGCGCCTCGCAACGGTATAAATTAGTCAATATGAGACTAAAGACCACACTCCTAGCACTAATCAGCCTGACAGCCCTCATGGCCGGCGAGCCAGCCCTGGCTCAGCAAACATCAACACAGCAGTTAGTGAAGCACTCCGCATGGCTCGCAATTACGCCGATGCAGACAATCTAAAAGCAGTTGTCGTGCATTGTGACGAGGCAATCTTGCTAAATCCCAAATGCATCGAAGCTTACACCTTTCGCGGCTGGGCTAGACAGTATAGTGGCGCACCCAGTGGCGCATTAAGTGACTACGAAAAAGTGATCCAACTGGATCCAAACAACGTCGAGGGTTACCTAGGTCGAGCATCGATAAAAATGGATAGATGCCAGCATCAACAAGCATTAAAAGATCTAGATATTGCAATGAGACTAACGCCGAATAACGCTAGGGTTCATATGGCGCTAAGCCGCTACTGGTCTGAAGTTTTAAACTATGAGTCAGCAATAGAAGAAGCAACGATTGCAATTAGATATGAGCCAAACGACTCGATGTACTACCGAACCAGAGCGCGCTTCAAATCACTCCTCGGTGACATGGCAGGTGCCATCCGGGATTGTTCAACGGCCATAAAGATCAACCCTAAAGACGCCATAGCCTATGGACAAAGGGGAGATTTACTCATACAGTCAAAAGACCAAACATCTGCGATTAAAGACTTTGAAGCTGGTCTAAGAGTGGCACCGCACGATATCAGCTGTAATTTCAACATTGCTTGTGAAATGCTTAATTCCGGACATTTCGCTGAAGCGATTAGTAAGTTTGATGTTGTCACTCGATTGCGCCCAAGCAAAGAGACTTATATCCTAAGAGGCTACTGCAAGATGGAATTGCAACAATGTTCAGAAGCAATTAAAGACTATACTGCCGCGCTGGCAT
The DNA here is from genome assembly GCA_016718315.1 of Candidatus Obscuribacter sp. Taxonomy (GTDB): domain Bacteria; phylum Cyanobacteriota; class Vampirovibrionia; order Obscuribacterales; family Obscuribacteraceae; genus Obscuribacter. The sequence continues at coordinate 990,628 of JADKDV010000002.1, forward strand.
TGGATAAAAGCGATGCATTTATCTATTTCTTGCGGGCACAGTGCCGGGCTCATTCAGGTGACATAGTTGGCTCAGTCACAGATTTCACAATAAGTACAATCAACAAACCTTCATTAGGCATAAACCGCCTTAGTGCTTGCCTCCAAAGATTTTGGTATCGACTAACATCCAGCGTCAATGATTTCCACTAACCTAGCGGCTCAAATATTTTAAGTCATGAGATCATCAGTACTTCTTCCCATTATGATATTTACTGCAACACTTTATTCCTACTCTGTGACGCAGACTGTCAAAGCAGCTAATGCAAGAGTAGAGCATACTAAAAGTGCCGCATTTCCCCACCAAATATCAATCCAGAGTCAGAAGTCAGCGGAAGGACTCTACCAGAGTGCGTCTTCACATTATAAGAGCGCGGATGATGCAGGAGTCATAAAAGATCTAGGTCAGGCTATAAAGCTAAATCCAAAAGCACCCAAATACTACGTTATGAGAGGACACGCCAAGCTAAACCTCTCGGATAAAACTGGAGCCAAATCAGACTACGAAAGCGCTATAGCGCTAAGCAAGGACAGCTTTACCGCCCATCTCTTGGGTGCACGCATAAAAGAGCACAAACTTGACTTTATCGGGGCTTTAGCAGAATACGATAAAGCAGTGGATACAAAGCCTGACAATCTGGAGGCTCGCTATTGCAGAGGCTTTACCCGACTCAATCTTAACGATTACGCTGGAATGATTGAAGACTTCGATATCATCAATGCCAAACATCCGACTGCTTGGACCCACTATTTGCGGGCACTCGCGTTTATGAGCACTCATCGATATGCAGAAGCACGCACCGATTTGACACAAGCTATCAAACGCAAAAAGAACACCATTAACATCCAAGACTATTACTATCTACGCAGCAAGTGTCACTCAGCCCTTGGAGCCTACTGGCCAGCTCTCTGTGATTACGTAACTGCGTTAAACTCGTCGCCACAACAAACTTTTATGGCAACGAGATCGGAATTAACGTTCTCATGGCAATCCGTGACCGCAAACATAGAGTGATGGGTATTAGTCAAAGCAACCAAATATCAAGATGCGACAACCGTCACAATCAAGCCACGCAAATCGAGCTGCATATACTCACCAATCGTTGTCTGCTCGATTGTATGTGATGACCCCGGATAAATCCAGCTCAGTGGGGATATTGCCATTTTACGGGTGATTTACCCAAATCTTTCAGTGAAAAAGAGGGTACAAACAGTTAGATAGTAGCGAGACTGCGTTTAAATGTGGAAGCCGGCAGAGAAACTAGCGACACCAAAGTTGTCAGAAATTGTCGAGACGGCTGATGATGCAGTCGGCGTGGAGCAAAGTGGTAGCGAGGTCTGCGCTGCGCCAGCTAGCAATGCAAGCCATGCAGCGCCGCACATACCCGAGCTACCTCAACAACACCAACAACACACACAAACCCACGCACTCCCCCTTACACAATCATTAGACAATCCCTCAGACAAACCAACTGAATTAACAGAGACCCCACCTCAACTCGGAGAGCGCTACGAGGTCTTGGGACTGGTCGGCAGCGGGGGCATGGGCACTGTTTGGAAGGTCTTTGATAAAGAACTAAACGAAACCTTTGCCATCAAAGTACTCAATCCCGATCTGGTAGCCGATGAGACAGCCAACAAGAGATTTCAAAAGGAAGCAAAACTTGCGTCCGAGCTGACTCACGCAAACATCGCCGCAATATTTGGACCCGGCACAGACACCCACGGCCGCCCCTACATCATCATGCGCTATGTCGATGGTGAGAGTCTTGCTGACATACTAAAACGCGAAGGCAAGCTCTCAGAGGAGCGTGCACTCGATATCTTCAAACAAATCTGCGAAGCGCTATCGCACTCTCACATGAAAGGCATCGTCCACCGCGATATCAAACCAAGCAATATCATCATCTCCAAAACCGAGTCCGGCGGCGATCTCGTGCAGATCGTCGACTTTGGTATTGCTCGCTATATCTACGAAGAAGTGACTAAAACACAAGCACTGACCAAAGCTGTCGACATTTTTGGTAGTCCCATGTACATGAGTCCTGAGCAGTTTCTTGGAGAAGAAATCACTGCACAATCGGACATCTACTCACTCGGATGTGTCCTCTACGAAATGCTCACCGGCACTCCACCTTTTACTGATGAAATCCAGTGAAGCTTATATTGAAGCAAATTAGTGAGCGAGTGGATTTAGAAAAAGTCCACGAGAAATTTAGATTTATGCTAGATGTTTGCTTAGCAAAAGAGCCTTATGCGCGCTATCGAAGCGTGGATCAACTCCTTGGAGCAATAAGCAAGATAAATCTATCAGCGATAATCGCAGACTCAAGCTTCTCCAAGATGATTCCCTTGCTGTGCTTCCTCACAACCTTGATGGTAGGTCCTATATGCAATCCAAGTTATTACGGCTACAAATTGTCTCCGATAAATTCATGCGGAATACTTATCGTCTGGGCGGGACTATTGGCGGTAAATCATCAACAGGCTGCTCGCACAAAGCTCAACAAGCAATTTGAGATGTCGGTACTATTGGCGGCCTTATCCTCTCTGATAAGCGCACTAGCTTGGTCCGGTAGATACGAAGATCTATCAACATTAGCTGCTATAGGCGTCGCCACATTCGCTGCGTGGCTGTCAATCAATGAGCCTGCACTGACATTCTATGAGAAGTTAAAAAACCATACAAATACGATCTCTGACAAAAATAAATCAACCAAGTCAGTTTGTAAAAGGCAATGATCACATGCAACTATTCACTACTGGCAATCTTCTGCTTGCTTTCTATAGGTCCCGGATTTCAGTTAGCCTGCACTTATGATTTCAAGGGCATATCAGCCTTTTCCACTCTGACGCATTACCTGGCACTTCCTGGATTCCTATTTGTGATGCTGTTTATAGTCACGGACATTCTATTCGTCCAGCGCACAATCCCGTCGAGTTTGCTTCACATCTTAAAATTAGCTGCAATTACTATTGGCATTAGTCTGACTACTGCATTTGTCGGCAAAGCAGCTCTATCCGACTGCGGTTTAGTCAATCTATGTAGACAAAGCACCAATCACGACTTTATTCCACCTAATGCTCAAAATTTGCAAATTGCCAAAGAGGCAGTTAATTACAAAAACAATTATTACAACAGTTTGGCACGTATAAAGGCAGCATGGAGCCTGTCATATCAGGACCATGAAGACAAAACGGAGCTGACCTAGCAAATCAAATCATCGACAACCCCAACCTCGTGGCGCAAAGATCGCTTTTTGACGCGTATACCTTGCGCATCGCATTGCATCTTAAAAACAAGGAATTCGCGAGTGTACATAACGACGTTATGAGTGCGCTAAGTGCTTATAAAATGCCACACAAAAAAGGTCTAAAGGACCTAGAAAAACTAATCGCCCAAATTACTGGTCCCTATGGATTTCGACCAATAGTTTCCAATTCAAAGTTGACCCCGAAAGCGTCCAAATAATTAGGGATATTGAACCTCTCCCAGTAATTTCAACAAGATCTTTCAAGACAAAAACAGGTAAAAACAATTAGATAGTATAGAGACTGCAATATCAATGTGGAAGCCAGCGGAAAAACTAGAAACGCCAAAGCTGACAGAGATTGTCGCGCCGGCCGATGATGCAGTCGGCGCGGAGCAGTGCGAAGGCGCAGTCACCGATGGAGGCTGCTAGCAATGCAAGCCCTGCGGCGCCGCAACAACAACAACAACAACAACAACAACAACAACACTCCGACAGAGAACAGACCGCACAACATCAAGAACAACATACACAAGCCCAAGCACAACCGTTTACACAATCATTAGACAATCCCGCCTACAAACCAATCGATTCCACCGACCCACCTCAACTGGGTGAGCGCTACGAGGTCTTGGGCTTGGTCGGCAGCGGCGGCATGGGCACTGTATGGAAGGTCTTTGACAAAGAACTAAACGAAACCTTTGCCATCAAAGTCCTCAATCCCGATTTAGTTGCTGATGAGACAGCCAACAAGAGATTTCAAAAAGAAGCCAAACTTGCGTCCGAGCTGACTCACGCTAACATCGCCGCAATATTTGGACCCGGCACAGACACCCACGGCCGCCCCTACATCATCATGCGCTATGTCGATGGTGAGAGTCTTGCCGACATTCTAAAACGCGAAAGCAAGCTCTCAGAGGAGCGTGCACTCGATATCTTTAAGCAAGTCTGCGAAGCACTGTCTCACTCGCACATGAAAGGTATCGTCCACCGCGATATCAAACCAAGCAATATCATCATCTCCAAAACCGAGTCAGGCGGAGATCTTGTGCAGATCGTCGACTTTGGTATTGCTCGCTATATCTACGAAGAAGTGACCAAAACACAAGCTCTGACCAAAGCTGTCGACATCTTTGGCAGCCCAATGTACATGAGCCCCGAACAGTTTCTCGGCGAAGAAATCACCGCACAATCAGACATCTACTCCCTCGGCTGTGTCCTCTACGAGATGCTCACAGGCACTCCACCTTTTACCGATGAAAATCCAGTAAAGCTGGTTTTAAAGCAAATGAGTGAGCCGGCAAATTTATCAAAGGTGCCGCAGTCCTGCAGAGAGATCGTGTCGAGATGTTTGCATAAAGACAAGTCCGTGCGATTTAGCAGTGTCGATTATGCAATTCAAATGCTCTCGCGGACAAAAGCACAGAGCGGCGCAAACAACATAGACATCAATATGCTACTCGCTGTCCTGCCGAGTTTTCTGCTCCTTCTAAACCTACCAGCAACTTCAAAAAGTATATTTGCTCTGGCTGCGCCACTAGCGATATGTTTGATTTGGGCTGCGACTCATATGGTAAATAGATGTAATGCACTGGCGAGCAAATATCACCTTAGACTAGAATTCGCGCTCTTTCTTTCATTTATTGGCTCTTGCCTCGTTACCGCAATTGGATGGCTAGTTGCGCTACCTCTATCGCTTATGTCGCTCCCAGTGATTATCCTTGCCATCACTTTCATTGGTATTGCAGACTCTCTAAGAACTCTCTATGCAAAGCTGATGCAACAGCAAAACGAAATAAAACTCCAGTACAGATATAATCGAACAAAAAGACATTTGAGCAACTTTATAGTGCTACTCCCGATCCTGACGTCTCTGCCCCTATTTTTCGGATTTCTCTGTACAAGAGAGTGACATCGTCTCTATCACTATTTCTCTTTCTCTTCACATTACTGGTATTAACAATACTTCCATCGTCCTTAGCAATAGTTATACTCGCGAGCACCTATCAACAACATGGTGGCATTATAAAAGCCACTAAAAATATCGCAAGCAAACTTATATTAGGCTACGCCATAACAGCCTCAATAGCTGCAATTGCAGTCTTCCTATCTCAGGGTATTGGCATTACTGAAATGGTAGGTCGAAAAAACTTTTTGTTCGACTTCAAACACTCACCTGAGTTAGAGACAGAAGCGCTGAAATATCCGGATACAGAGTACGGACTTGAAGCGAAACTAGAAGCAGCCCAAAAGGTTATCGAAAGAAGTAGGAACTCAATCGCCTTACTTGCACTAGCAAATCAAGTAATAGATAGCAAAGCCAAGCGTCCGGAAGTTTTGTCTACTGCCTATTATTACAAACTACAAGCCAAAAGCTGGCGACAGCAAGCAACCGCCAAGGATATAGACAACGCCTTAGATGCTATAGAAATGCTACCTGACACGGTAAGAACAACAGTAACAATCGACCCACTCCCGCTAGAGGCGAACACCCCCATTTATCAACATACTCTCAAAATAGCTGACATCGCCACAGAAATGCTCGACATCCCTAGAGCAGAACGAGCTATAAGCCTGGCAAAACACTGGCAGCTTAAAGAACAATACCCCTATGGTCTTGACTGGGCTGAAGATAAGCTATCACTCGTCAAACGTGCAATTCAAGCTGGCTCAGACCAAAAGAGAGCACCATGAAGCAAGTAGATCCAATTAGTCCATCAGCGTCTCTCAACCATGACTGTTTATAATGTTAGTGGCAAAAGGCTAATTAACGATGTCCAACTTCAACCTAAAATCCGGCAAGTCCTCGCTAAGTTTTCAAATCGGAGACAACGACTGGACCAGGGTTGTCTTCTCTCAAAACGGTAATATACACGAGCTAGGTGCTGACGTCTCTAGGACAATTGTCCCAAGGCTCGCAAACGCTCTCCAAGAGCCGGACAAGTTAGCTGTTAGCTCAACCAGTGAAGGTCACGAGCTACGCTGGGTACTCTCCCTTATGGAATGTCACCACTCTATGTACCTAAAACTTTTGAATGAGGGACTGGAGATATACATCCAAGACGGTCTGGGAGCAATGATTGGCACCATATCACTAAGTGATGCGGATAGGATTGCGTGGCTTGAGATTTTGCAGAGATGCCCACTCAATTGATTTTTTCGGCTTGCTTGATCGCATGCGATGAACTCGAACGACCACATTATCGGGCATACTGCGACTTTTCTGGCGATTCACCTGGATCTTTCGGCAAGCGGGCAAACAATTAGATATTAGAGACGCAATAGCGATGGGGAGAAATGCTATTAACATTCCTCGCGGCAGGAATAGCAGCCTTGCCTTTTACGTTCTACGAGTTTCAGACAGGGCAAGCTTTACTCACACGTCAAAGAGTAAAAACTTTTGATAGCGTTGTTTATCTTCCTGGCTGCTTGCAGTTTGGCTAAATTGCCATTAACAGTATCTGGGTAATTTAAGGCTTCAGTCGCCAACGCAATGATAGTATCTCCCTGCGCAGAATAGATGTTCAAAGAGCGGAAAAGGCACTGGATCTATCGAAACGATTCAAAGACAAAAGCTATGAAGTAGATGACTTACAAAATCAGATTTTGTGGATGAAGAAAATCCAGGACACAACGAAAGCCTCACAACAGTCCAAACCCTGACTCCCTGACTGAAATCACATGAACTCACAGTGGCAATCCTAATCCTCAAAACTCATATTGCTATAGGTTTTGGGATAACGACCTACTCCGCCCCCATCACCAGTTGTGGAGACGCCTTTTTCCACTTCCTCAAATTCAAAGTCGTCCATCCATATTTGCCCATCGCCATTTAACAAGACACCAAAAGCCACATGGGTAGCGCTCTCTGGCACGTCCAGGACGATCTCATGTTTGGTCCAGTCCTCAGTACCCTGTATTGGTCGATCACGCATATTATCAAATGCCAAAGATTTACCCTTAGCCGGTCCGTCCACGCGCATCCACATACCAGCCCAACCGGACACACCCGCGGCTTTAGTCCAGCCGGTCAGGCGATAACGCTTATCCTTCATTTCGCCTGCTTCAAACATCTGCATCAGCGTTCCAAATCCACCAGGCTTTGGAGTAATGCACTTCATATAGCCACTTCGGCTGCCGCTATGCTTTTCGTTGGGGTCGACGCCCATCTCGTATTGATTAGGATGCGAGCCAGCTCGGATCCATCCGGGTGGTAGCAATTCAGCTGCTGTCTTTTTAGTCAATTTACTGTACCTCCACACCCTCAATACCCAGAGGCAGGTCAAAGATAATCGTCAACCCAAATCGTGTAAGACTGTGATCCAGCAAAATTAATTGAACAGCAAGATTTAATCCACCCCAATAACACCCTGCTTATCTACAGCCGGTCGCAGATACCAGAGACCACGCACCACCAGTAGCACCAGCGGCAACACGCCCACTACTACAAAGATCAAGTCTCCGCCCACTCGCATCCAGGTAAACATCTGAAATAAATGCGAATGAATAAACTCATAGCTGCGTGCATACCAGAAGCCATGACGGTAACTGGCAATCATCTGAATAACTCCAGCAGGAAAAATATTGAGCACAAGCATGAGCATCATGCCAACATTTAGTCCCCAAAACGAGATAGCAGCCATCTTGTCACTCCAGGCACTGGGTCGCATCAGATAGCGAGTACAAAATAGTATCGCTGCCACAGCGAGGTTGCCATACACGCCCATGAGGGCGGCGTGCCCATGATTGGAGGTGAGATAGGTAGCGTGCTCATAATAACTCACGATAGGCGTGTTAATCAAAAAGCCAAAGACGCCCGCCCCGAGGAAGTTCCAAAATCCCACAGCAATCAAAAACATCATTGCCCAGTAATGAGAAAAATTCTTTATAGAGCCTTCCACTTTTGCCAGGTCGACAAACTTCCATGCCTCCATGGTGAGTAGTGTCAAAGGCACCACCTCAAGAGCCGAGATCATTGAGCCCAGAGCCATATTGATGGCTGGCTGCGCTGTCCAGTAATAGTGGTGCCCGATGCCGACGATACCACTACCAAGATAGAGGATGATGTCGACATAGATTACAGAGAGGGCGGATTTTTCGCTGACCATGCCCAGACTGCAAAAGAAATAAGCAACAATGATGGTCGTGTATAGCTCAAAGATGCCCTCGACCCACAGGTGCACCACCCACCAGCGCCAAAAGTCGGCGACAGCAAAGTTTGTACCAGGATGATAAAGCATGCCAAAGCTAAAAAATAACGGTATCGCCATGACGCCGTAGAGCAGCATATAAGGCAAGCTGCCATGATCTTTGCCCTTTAACAGCGGGCTGATGCTCCTGAATATTATCACCGCCCATAACACCATACCGATAGTCAGTAGAGCTTGCCAAAATCTACCAAGCTCCAGGTATTCCCAGCCTTGATGTCCAAACCAAAACCAGAGACTACCGAGCATGTTTTTGATGCCAAGCCACTCACCAGCGATACTGCCCACTGCCACTATCAGGATAGCGACAAAGAGTATTTTAACCAGCCAGTGCTGACCCTTAGGCTCATTGCGCGATAGCATGGGTGCCATAAACATGCCAGCAGCAAGCCAGGCAGTGGCAATCCAGAGGATAGACAGTTGCAAGTGCCAGCTGCGGGTGATGCTATAGGGGAAGATATTGCGAATATCAAAGCCATAAAAGCCTTGCTCAACAATGTAGTGAGCGGTGACTACACCAAAAACTACTTGTACCAAAAACAACAAAACCACAGCGACAAAATACGGATATAGCGATGTTTGCGAGCGGTACGGCACATAGCTTTTGACGTTGTCGGTCATGCCCCGACCGTCAGGCAACCAGCCTAGACCGGGAAATGCACTGAGCAAAAACTGAGTCAAACCAATGCCACCGACGAGCATTATCAAGCTCATGGCACTCCAAAAAAATATTTGCCAATTGGGACCATTGCCCACAAGACTGTCGGGTGGCCAGTTGTTTGTAAAAGTGTAGTCTTTACCTGGTCTATTGGTGGAGCAAACCCAGGCGCCCCAGGCAAAGAAGCGGCTCAACTGCAGACGCTCAGTGGCGTCGCCTATATAGTTGGTTGGCAGTGGCAAATTATGCCCCACACCAAATTCGGTATCATAGTAGGGAGCGAGTTTTTGGTAGGAGTCTACTTGCCATTTGGTCCAGGTTAGAGTCTGACTCGTCGGGTCATAGCGATTTTGCTTAAACTCTTGCTGTAGTGTGGCACTCAGCTCACCCTTATCACCGGCGGTAAGCTCAGCATAGGGCTTATTAAACTTCGCTTGCGACATCTGCTCAAGAGCGATCTCTCCTGAGCGGTGCAGATACTCAGCAGTAAAATCTGGGCCGTTGTAGGCGCCATGTCCAAAAAACGAGCCGACATCCATCAGTCCGTACTTTTGAAACACCGCTTGTCCAGCCATGATATCGCTACCGCGAAAAATCACATTGCCAGCAGTATCGACAACCTTGTCCGGGACAGGTGGAGCTTGAGTTGTTGTCTCATGCCCCATAAAAATAAGTGTTGAAAAACCTGCTATCAGTACAAAAAGTACTGATAACTTCCACCGCCAAGACATAAGCAATCCCCATAGTGGTCAGTAGGTTAAGAATGCAATGCTAGCAGATCCGCGCGCAGTTACTGTGACATTTGTAATTTGCACAGGTGTGCAGATGCGGCGTCAGCATCTGCACACTTGCACAAATCACAAAGCACTGTTGAGCTTAGCTTTTTCGAGCCTGTCTAGTTCGCTCCTGCCAATTGCGCAAGTGACTATTTTGCAGTAGCCAATTCCAACCATGGCTTAGGATCGTTCTTCCTAAAGCCGTCAGCTTCATAGCCAGCCTCTAGCATTTCTGCCTTGTAAGCTTCTGGATTGTCGGCTGCTTCAATCATCACTTTGGCGACAACTGCAATAGCTGCTTCCCAGGTCTCTTGCATCGCTTCGGTCCATTCACCTTCTTTGCTCAAGTGCTCAGCAAGCACAGCAAGCAAGTTTTCGCCGACAGCGCCGTAGTGGGCGTTTTCGGTTTTGTATTTAAGGTGTCTGACACCCATAGCATGCAGGTAAGGCATCAGCCGTTCAGGTGACTGTACACCAGATACGATGGCACCCAGTGACGCCATGAGTTTTTTGTGTTGTTCTTCGGGCGGAGTACTAAAGAGTGGTTTCACTCCCGGATACTTCTCAAACAGTCTGCGATAAAAGCTCATACCGAGCGCTGTTGCTCCACCGTTTTCGTTTTTAGCTCTTTCAAATGTAGACTTTAAAAGGGCGACATCGAGTGCCATGATCAATCTCCTTGATTGTCCTGTGTAAGTGATATTTGATTTTTTATTGGTCGTCGGTCGTGACAAAGTCACGGCTAATGCAATCAGTTCAGAGAGCCAATTGCATTAGCCGTCCTTACTATTCACAAACTCCTGTAGATCGCGCATTAGCGCATCGAGGTCATCTATGTGGCACATGCTGTCACAAACAGACAATTCAGAGTCAAGGATGCACTCGTCGCATTCGACCGGTACATTGACTCCGTGGTTTTCAAAAATTGCTACAGCACCCGGGTATGTGTCGAGGATGTTTTTAACTGTAGTCTCTTGCGTGATAATCATTTTTCTACCGTCCTTTTAAATCGGACCGTCCTTTTGTGGAGGACTTTCTTGCCGTCCACTTAATCCATTTGGGTATTATGGTTAATCGGACCTTTTTATCCATAATAGCACTAAGTCGGCCCGCGTCAAGGGCTCAAACGCCCGTACTGTGGTATTCTGTATATAAAGGTACTATTGTTTATAAACCTTTCATAGTTCGCAGGAGACCAGGTCGTGATTTCCCAAACAGCCGAGTATGCACTCAGAGCAATGGTGTTTTTAGCTATGCAAAAATCGGCTGTGACAAGTCAGGATATTGCCGCTACCACCAAAGTGCCGCCCGGTTATTTGAGCAAACTGATGCAACAGTTAGTCAAAAGCAAACTGGTCAATTCGCAGCGCGGCATCGGCGGTGGCTTTGTGCTATCGCGCAAACCTGCTGAGATTTCCATCCTTGATGTAGTCAATGCCGTCGACCCGATAGAGCGCATCACCACTTGCCCACTCGATATCAAATCGCACGGACTCAATCTCTGCCCGCTGCACAAGCGACTCTCTGCTGCCGCCCATCAGGTTGAGTTAGCATTTGCTCAATCAAATCTAGCAGAGTTAGTGGACGAAGCAGCAAGCCCACTTTGCACTAGCGTACCGCTAGCCAACTAAGACTGGTAGAGTACAGCCCTTATATTTCAGGCTAGATCTTTATGCTCTTCTTGCACATCGCCATCTTCGCCGTGCGCTACTAAGGCAGCGTCTTCGATGCGAGCCATAATGGCCAGAGACTGTTTGTACATCTCTTCGGCTTCGGCATCACGGTGCATCTTGCGCAGTAGCTTGGCGTAGTCAGATAGAGTCTGCGCCTGGTCTGGATGATCTTGTAATAGTTTGGACTTGCGGATCTCGTAGCAGCGGCGGATTAGTGGCTCAGCTTCGTCCAATCTATCTTGCTTCATATATAGGTTAGAAAGAATATTGAGCAACTCAGCCAGTTTGAGCGGATCATCTTTTTTGTTGTGCTCAGTGATACTGATAGCACGGCGAACAAAAGGCTCGGCTTGCTCGTATTTGTCTTGCGCTAAAAGAGTGCCAGCAAGGTTGGTCAAGTCACCAATCAAAGCAACGTCTTTAGGTCCAAACTGATTGAGTCTATGTACCAGCACTCTCTCATAGATAACTTGAGCCTGAGGGAAGTTGCCCTGACGGAAATAGCTGTGAGCAAGGCGTTCGAAGACACGGTGTAAAGCGCTTGGTGGATCAGAAGAGGGATCAAAGCCCTTCATCAAATCGCCACCACCCTCGCCTTCGTTTTTAAGCAAGGGAGCCAGTCTGGTAGCACGAGCATCAGAAGGCTGAATAGTAGTGGTATGTTTGCGTGGTTTGTCAGCCGAGTCAGACTCACCTGTAGCGGCAGAAGAATCTGAAGCAGCAGTAGAAGCAGAGTCGGCAGCAGAGCTGGTCTCAGCATTACCTGTCGTAGCACCAGTCGTGGCAGCGGCATTGCCGGTAGTAGCATCAGCGGTAATTGCATTAGCCGTCGCAGCGGCAGCTGCAGCAGCGGCCCAGGCAGCAGCACTATCAGACTTAGAGGCGTCTTTGTCTTGCCCCGCAGCACCAGCAGCGCCCACTTTAGCACTGTCACTAGCAGCGGCATCAGCGTTAGCACTACCAGCAGTATCAGATGGCACCACAGCTGCACCTTTTGCACTGCCGGCATCCAGTATTGGGGCGGCAGCGATACTAGCTGACTCCAGAGCAATTGCCCCGGCGACATTGGCAACAACATCATCGACATTAGCCAGAGCCGAGGCTTGGGCCGCTACAGCCGCTTTGTCTTCGCCTTTTTCGCCGGTTAGTCTGAGTCCGTTCTCTTTGGTCCAGCCCAGTTGTTTGAGCGCATCGTCAAATTTTATTGGTCCATCTGGACTCTGGTGCAAACAATAATCGAGAGTAACTACTGCATCGTCCTGGGCAATTAATCCTTTGCCTACAAGCTGGTAGCAGCGCAAAGTGGCTTGCAGAGTCGGTACATCCAGGTGTCCTGTGAGCACCAAAAACTTACCGATAACCGCAGCACTTTTTGTAGAAGTATCAAAGGCATCGTCGAGTTCTTCTTCGGAAAGAACATTGGCGAGAGTAAGCAATGACTCAAAAGATAGACTGGCAGAAGCTTGTTGCTCCTCACGCACATCTTTAACGGCTTCTTCGAGAGTGGCACCACCAGCGTGTACACGAGCGAGACATTCGCTCGCTCTTGTGGGAGTGAGCTCTCCTTTATCGACAAGCTTTTGCAACTCGAGAGCAGCATCAAGGATGCCCTGACTGACCAGCATCTGGCTGATTAAGACTTTACCGATTGTTTGCTGGTTGACCAGTCCCCATTCGAGAGCATTCATCACATCGGTCTCGGTGAGCACACCAGCCATGACCATCAGCTCGCCCAGTCTGAGACCTTTTTTGCGAGATGGTGCCTTGGGCTTTTCGGTCTCTCTGGTGGCAGCGGGTGCGCCTTCAATTGGACTTAGTCCTGCTTGAGCGCGGAGTGCGGCAATGGCTTCTTCGCGAGTGCTCATTTCGTCGCGCACTCTTACTTGCAAATCGAGTACAAGGTTGAGTGTCTCATTGCTGATGGTTTGATGCAAAACCAGCATGCGACCAAGGGGCAGACCAGTAATATTGCTTTGCTCCACAGCGCGAGCAAGCACCTCATATGAGACCAGCCCTGACTCCACAAGCAATTCACCAAGCTTGCTAGACTGGGTGCGCTTGGGACTGGCGTATTCGTAAAGGATATCTTTAAACGGTGCGCCAACTTTATAGGCAATTTTGAGACAACGCAAGGCTTCAGTCAGTTCGACAGATTTGTCGCGCAGCATTGACTGTGCTTCCAGAGCTGATTGCAAGTCGCGAGGTGAAATCAGACCATTCATCACCAGCACTTGACCAATCTGCATACGCTTGCCCTGAGCTGAGCGCATTGCTTCTGATAATTGCATCTGGGTGAGGATGCCTGCCTGGACCAGGAGATCGCCAAGTCTGGTACTGGATATTGACCGCTTGAGAATGGAAGACACAGGCTTTAGTAAACCCTCTTATAAATAATAGTCGACACCCTTAAGCATAGCATTGCTTAATCTCTATAACTGACATTTTTAGCGACCCAATCGAGGCGGCAGTCGGTATCTAAGTGCCTCCGCCAGATGAGCCAGACTGATATCCTCCTCGCCCTCAAGATCCGCTATGGTACGAGCGATACGCAATATGCGGTCATGGGCCCGAGCCGATAGTCCATATTGGTTGACGGCTTTGGCCAGGAGCTTGCGTCCCTCCAGACAAAGTGGACAATGCAGAGCAAGAGCACGACTGCCCAAAAGACCATTGAAGACGAATTGATCGGTACTCGACCTATCGAGATTGCGATAAGACTGCCTCTCCACAGCCTTAAGGACACGCTGGCGAATAGCCGCCGAACTCTCCTCCTCGGTAAGACCAGCCATCTCGGTCTCTGACAGACGGGCGACCTCCACTTTGAGATCGATACGATCCAGAAGCGGACCTGACAACCTCGACCAGTAGCGCAGTGATTGTGATGGCGCGCAGACGCAAGACTTGACCGGATCGCCTAAATAACCGCAGGGGCAGGGATTACAAGCAGCCACCAGGATAAAAGAAGCAGGATAAGTAAGGGTCTGGCCGGCTCTAGAAATAGTCACCTTTTGCGTCTCAAGTGGTTGACGCAAGTTGTCGAGGTGAGTGCGAGGAAACTCAGTCAACTCATCTAAAAATAAGACGCCAAGATGACTCAGTGAGATCTCGCCGGGCTTGGGCACTGAGCCTCCACCCACCAGTCCGACCACACTAGCTGAATGGTGCGGACTGCGAAATGGTCTATCGGTAACTATCGAGGACTTTTGTCCAAGCAAACCAGCGACACTAAATAATTTGGTCAGCTCAATAGCCTCATCATACGAAAGCGGTGGCAAAATACCGGGCAAACGCTCAGCCAGCATCGACTTACCAGAGCCAGGGGAGCCCACCATCAAAAGATTATGCCTACCGGCGGCCGCTATCTCCATGGCACGCTTGGCATGAGCCTGACCCTTGACCTCTTTTAAATCGAGACCATTGGCTCTAAATAGTGACGCTGACAGATAATGCTCTCGCCGCTTGCCCTCAAATACGGTGCCGCTATTTAAGTTTTGGGCAAGCTGCATCACCTGCATCAAATGCGATACCGGATAGACCTTGAGTCCATCCACAAGGGCCGCCTCCTCAGCATTGCCCTCAGGCACTACGATGCCACTAGCACCGGCCTCACGACAAGCAAGGGCAATTGGTAAGATGCCAGAGACCGGACGCACAGCCCCACTCAAGGACAACTCTCCGACAAACCAGAGAGTAGCGATTTGCTCAGCCGGGATAAGACCAGTGGAGACAAGTATGCCTGTGGCAATCGGCAAGTCGTAGGCTGAGCCCTCCTTGCGTACATCACAGGGAGCGAGATTGACTACCCACTTCTTACCGGGAGGCATCAAAAACGAGCAGGACTTGATGGCCGAGCGCACCCGCTCGCAGGCCTCACGTATGGCAGCATCAGGCAGACCGACGATGGTTATTTGACCAAGCCCGCCCAGGCAGTCTACCTCTACTTCAATAGGACTGGCGTCTACTCCAGAGAGCGCGCCACTATAGACACATGCAAACATCACTACCTCCATCATCAGGTAGTTAGTTAAACGTCCGCCCCACTAAAAAAGTTCAAACCAAACCAAGTCAAGTCAAAACAAGCGGTCAAATCAAATCGAACCAACTCAATCCAAGCCAGCAGTCTATTTAATGCGCACCAGTATCGCTTTGGCTTCAGTGTTGCCTGGTTCTTTTTTTAAGACCACTTGCAATTCTTTGATTGCTTCTTCTTTTTGCCCTTTTTTATGTAAGGCACTAGCCAGTCCAATACGAGCATCAAGATTGTCAGGCTCCAAATCGATAGCCTCACGCTCCTCAGCAATTTGCTCATCGAGTCTATCGGCTAGACCCAGCACCATCGCTAACTTATGGTGAAATTGATCATTAGTGGACTCGATGCGGCAAGCGTTTTGGTAGGCATCAATGGCGGTGGCAATGTCACCTTTACCAAGAGCTGCCTCAGCCAGTGCACAAAATGCACGCGGCTCGGTAGCATCATATTCGGTGGCAGCCTTAGCCTCTTTAAAGGCATCATCAAAGCGAGACTTTTTAGATAGGGCTTCGCTCAGCACATAGTGAGCAATCGAGTTTTTGTTATCGAGAGCAATGGCTTCGGTCAAAACTGTAATAGCTTCGTCATAACGGCCCTGCTCGTTAAGGATGACACCAAGATTATTTTTAGCTGTCGGGTTTTTGGGATCGCTAACTAGAGCTTCTCTATATTCTTTTTCGGCCTTGATGTAGTCGCCTCTTTTAAAATACTCATTGCCGTTAATCAGATATGTGCTGGCCGGTCTATGCATAACTGCACAGCCACTCAAAAGCAGAGTGCCGGCACCAATGGTGACCACAGCAAGTGTGGACAAAAGAGGTCTTGCCCTCAAAATGCCTGACAAAAAGCATCCAGCACGACCAGAGGAGCTGGTGTGCTCTTTACCTTTTAACAATGCTGACCGGTCCGACATACTTAAACCACTGGCAAGTACTGGCATTTTAACACGCCAGCCCTGCAAGCTCGCAATCAAGCCGGGGTGACGGCCTTAGCGGCAGTTTTGTCTTCTTTGACAGGTACAGGCTTATTGAGTACCGCCAGCTCATCGAGCTGCTCTTTTGATGCCGCCGATGGTGCGCCGGTCATCGGGCAAGCGCCAGATTGAGTCTTGGGAAAGGCAATGACGTCTCTGATGGACTTGCAGCCGCAAAGCAACATCACCATACGATCCAGACCAAGAGCTATACCGCCGTGGGGAGGTGCGCCAGACTCAAGAGCTTCCAATAAGAAGCCGAATTTTTCTTGAGCTGTTTCTCTATCCAGACCAATGGCAGCAAAGGCTCTCGACTGTAATTCCTGGTTGTGGATACGGATAGAGCCACCACCGATTTCAACACCGTTATAGACGATGTCATAGGCTCTAGCGCGGACGTTTTCGCCTTCGGCTTCGAGGTTATCGAGCTTGTCGATATCGTCAGGATGTGGGCTTGTAAAAGGATGGTGGACGGCCATCAGACGACCTTGCTCTTCATCGTATTCAAAGAGCGGGAAGTCCACGACCCAGAGCAGCTCATGAGCGTTTTCGTCAATCAAACCAAGCTCTTCACCGAGTTTGAGGCGGAAGCGACCAAGTACATTGGCTACAGCTTTGGGCTTATCGGCCACAATCAAGACCATGTCGCCTTGCTCAGCCTTAGCGGCGAGGCGCATTTCTTCGATTTCTTCTTTGCTCAGATGTTTTTCGAGGCCAGAAGAGCGGGTGCCCTCTTTGCCATAAGCAATCCAGGCGAGCCCTTTGCCACCCACTGACTTAACATAATCGCCCCAGGTGTCGATTTGCTTGCGCGAGACACCTTCGGCTTTACCGGTGAGGACAATGGCTTTGACATGGCCACCACTTGCGGCGGTGTCGGCAAAAGGCTTGAAAGCGCACTTCTTACCAAAGGCAGTGAGGTCTTTAAACTCCAGACCAAATCTAAGGTCTGGTTTGTCGCTGCCATAAAGACCCATGGCATCGGCGTAGCTCAGTTTGCGAAAAGGTGTTTGCACATTGATGCCAGCGCAGGCAAAGCTATCTTTGATAACACCTTCGGTAACGCGTTGCACTTCGTCTTCATCGACAAAGCTAAACTCCATATCTATCTGTGTAAACTCGGGCTGTCTATCAGCGCGCAAATCTTCGTCTCTAAAACAACGAGCGACTTGATAGTAACGATTAACGCCACTTACCATCAGTGTTTGCTTAAACAGCTGTGGGGATTGGGGCAGAGCATACCAGCTGCCATGATTCATGCGGCTTGGCACCAAAAAGTCGCGAGCGCCTTCTGGAGTTGCCTTACAGAGGATTGGTGTTTCTACTTCGATAAAGCCTTCGGTATCAAGATAACGGCGCACAGCCTGAGTTATTTGGTGACGCATGACCAGGTTTTTGGCCATCTCCGGTCTTCTCAAATCGAGATAGCGGTAGCGCAGGCGCAGGGCTTCGTCCACTTTGTCGCCTTGATCAAGCTGAAACGGCAGAGGCTTAGCTGTATTAAGTAGTTCTACTTCGGTAGGATAGATTTCGATGGCGCCGCTTATTGTATCGGTCTTGCCAGTGCCTTCAGGACGGGCTGTAACTGGACCTTTGATAGAGATTACATACTCATTTTTGAGGCCGACAAAAGCTTCATGTGCTTCTTTATTTTTATTAGGGTCGCTAACAATTTGGACTCGACCACTGCTGTCACGCAATTCAATAAAGACCAGACCACCCAGGTCACGCACGACATTGACCCAACCAGACAAACATACAGTCTGTCCAACCTGATCGATACCGACCTGTCCACAAAGATGATCGCGACGAAGCTTAAGGCTCACAATTACCGCCCCCGGAGCTGAGATTAAAAACCAATTTTAGCTGACAAGACCCACAAAGCGCCCGCTTTGACTTATGTCCTGTTACGAAAGGAAGTAGTCAAATCGCAAAGATCTTGTATGCTAAAAGAAGGGATTAGATAGTTTTTCACTAATCGCCTCTTCTCAAGTGGTCAATCAATTTATCGGTAATAAAAAATGAGCTTTCTTTCAGAGCCAATTCCAAGGTTAATAGTCGGTTTCCTTATCTTTGTAATTGGTATTTCTTTTGGCTACAAAGCCTGGAATGCCTGCGTGCTTGGTCGGTTTTACTATTGGTCCGGTCTCTTGCCAATCACCATGATTTCCCCATGGCTGGTGCATTTGCCACCATCCAAGCGCTCACTAATCAAGCGCAAAGACGGGATGCTTGCCCACGTATTTATAGGTCCGTCATTTTTGATCTGCTGCGTACTATGCCTCTGTGGCGGCGCCGACTTGATGGGTTGGGGCGGTACAAAAGGTTTGAATTATGCTCTCAACGGTGGCAATCCGAGCAAACCAGATGCCGTAACCTTTGACGAACAACGCATAAGTTATAGATTTCCAATCCTGCAAAGATCCGGCGGCAAGCTTTACAAGCAACTCTTTGAAACCCGCATTTCGGAAGACAAAGACATCCTCGGACGCAAGCTCGACAAGATGATCCCCGACCAGGAGCGCAATATCGACGGCGCCATGGTCAAACACTCAAAGGGACAATAAAAGCCAGGGCACACTTGATTAGCCCCAGCAATTAACCCAAAACCTTGCAAAGAGCTTCCACCTGGGGGCTCTTTTCGCTTTCCTTAGCCTCTATTTAGTTAAGTAGTGTGCCTTGGGGCTTTTTAGCGCTTGAGTGTGGGCGCAAAGATGCTAGGATCTATCTCTTGCATATCATCTGTTGCCATCGGCAGGCAGAGTAAAGTTCCACGTCGTTCTAAATTAGGGGGAGAACCTTGTCAGAGGTTAGAGTAGCCGAAGGCGAAAGCATCGAAGCAGCACTTAAGCGTTTCAAGAAGAAAATACAAAAGGCCGGCATTTTGTCCGAGATCAAGCGCAGAGAGCGCTATGAAAAGCCCAGCGTAAAGAGAAAGCGCAAAGCTGAAGCCGCCAGAAAGCGCCGCTCCTAAGATTATCTTTTGAGCGCTCACATCGAGCGCTGCAAATTAGACCTCATGTCCTGGTTAAACCATGGCATGGGGTCTTTGCAATTTTTATTAGAAGAAGCGCATGACAACTCAATTGGAACCGCTTTGTCGTTTAGGCGCCAGACTCCAGGGGCATAAAAAAAGCACAGGCAGATGCACACCCCAAGGGTGTAAGTAATAACGCCGCTTACTGGAGAGAGCATATGGACGCGTCTAAAAAGGCAAAATCAGATAGTCTGGTAACTATTGAGACAAGTACACTAAGAGACAGACTCAATCAGGTTTATAAGAACCGCCACCTTTTGGCTCACAGCCCAGAGTTTGACAGTCTCTGGGACCTCAAAGAAAAAGCCCTGCTCGAAAAACGCTCTACAGTAGAGGTGCCCGATACTTGGCTAAACGAAATACAAGACGAGCATGGGGAGCGGCGTCAGGGCTCCTGATCCTGCTATGCCAGGCTAGCTCCACTGGCGCTATGCCTTTGCCCAAGCCAAAAGTAATGGGCAATAGCAAAATGCAAAGACAGATGCTGGCCAAAGAGCTGATGCTCGCAAGCAACGCTTGCCGCAAAGCTGATCTAAGGCTAGACCAAAATATTGAAGCACTGGCAAAATCTCTGCCGGTGCTTTTGCCTTTAAATGCCGCCTATTTTAGTGATGACTTTAGTGCCACAGACGCAAAGCAATTGCGCCTCAAACTGTCCCGGTACCTGGGACCAAATCCGTATGATCAAGCCGCAGAACTAAAGGGCGAATTAGAGCGAGCCCGCAATCAATATAAGAGTATGCATGCAGGACAAGACAGCGAGCAAAGCAGAGTCTATCTTTTGCGCGCCGCCCAGCTCGACTGGCAAAGACCGGAAGCATCTATCGAAGCCAGTCTGCCCTATATCGAGAGAAACGACACAACCCCTGGCACGATCTATATATTGACCGGACCAAATAATCGCTTTTGCGTCCTGGGGTTATCCATAGATGGTCAACCCCTAAAAAGCGAACAAGGCTACAGAGCGGCACTGGGGCACTTCGGGCGGTAAATGCCACAAAAAGTCCCTGACTGCTCCTGATCTGTTACTAGGCAAAATCCCAGCTATCTATCTTGAGCAATTAGCTACTCTGATAGAGGCAAACAGATTATCACTGTTAACTGGCAATATTTGCGAGGCAATTCATGCATACATTTTTTAATTACAGCGCCGCCAAAAGCAGGTCAAATCCCCTGCGTAAGCTGCTTTTAGCAGGCACAGTCTTTAGCCTGGCGCTCTCCACCAGCCCACTGCCACTGCAAGCGCGCAGTCTGGTAGCAGCCGCCAACAACACTGCGGCAAGCCCCAAAAGCAGCTCCCAGACTGAGGTCAATCGCTTTGGCAATGACGGCAGCGGTACTCTCACAGCGATGGTAGCAGGGACAAAAAAAACAATTGTCTGCCCGCTCAAAGACACAAAAGTAACCGCCGATATCTCTGGTTATGTAGCCAGGGTCACTGTCAAACAAAAGTTTGTCAATCCAAGCAATAGCAAAATTGAGGCGGTCTATACATTTCCCCTGAGCGAAAACAGCGCAGTAGACGAAATGACCATGAAAATTGGCGATCGCACCATTAGCGGTACCATCAAAAAACGTGAAGAAGCCAGAGCAATCTACGAACAAGCCCGCAATGATGGCTATGTAGCATCACTACTGGACCAAGAGCGCACCAATATATTTACTCAGTCAGTGGCCAATATCGAGCCGGGCAAAGAGATAGAGATAACAATCAAATATATCGAGACTCTGCCCTATGAGAGCGGCAAATATACATTTGCCTTCCCCACAGTAGTGGGTCCGCGCTTTGTGCCAGGTCAGGCAGTGACGGGAGGACCACAGGGCAGTGGCTTTAGCAATAATACCAATCAAGTCCCTGATGCCTCTTTGATTACACCAATGCCCACACTCGGTGGTAGTAGAGCGGGACACAATATCTCTATCGATGTCCATCTCAATGGTGGCATGGCAGTATCCGATGTCAAATCAGCGCTGCACCAGATTGACACCAAAACAATCGACGCCAACAAAATGGATATCAGTCTCACAGACAAAGAGACCATCCCCAACAAAGACTTTGTCCTCACCTGGCAAGTCGCTCAAGATAGCCTCAAGAGTGGTTATCTTACATACAAAGAAGCGGCAGAAAAAGAAGGCTTTTTTACTTTGATGTTGATGCCACCAAAGCGTGTGACAAAAGAAAATGTCGCTCCTAAAGAAATGATCTTTGTCATTGACTGCTCGGGCTCACAAAGCGGAGCACCGCTCGATAAAGCAAAAGAGACGATGCTCTATATCCTTGATCATATGAATGACAATGATACTTTTCAGATAATCACCTTTAACAACAATGTCCAGACTTTTGCCGACAAACCAGAAGTCTCCAGCAGCGAGATGAAAAAGAAAGCCAAAGCTTTTATCAATAGTATCCAAGCCCAGGGCGGCACATGGATGGCACCAGCAGTCGAAAAAGCCTGCGCCATGCCCAACGACAGCCACCGTCTGCGCATAGTCACATTTATGACCGATGGCTATGTCGGCAACGACTACGAAATCCTCGGCATGGTCAAAAAATACAGAGGGGCTTCCCGCTGGTTTCCTTTTGGCACCGGCAATAGTGTCAACCGTACACTTATTGATGGTATCTCCAAAGAAGGCGGAGGCGAAGCAGAGTATGTGCTGCTCAACTCATCAGCCGAGGAAGCCGGTAAGAAATTTTATGACCGCATCTCAAGCCCGGTGTTGACCGATGTCAAACTGGCATTTGATGGAGTTGATGTAAAAGAGGTCTATCCCAAAGAAGTCTCAGATGTCTGGGCCGAAAGACCGCTCTATTTTAAAGGCAAGTACACAGCGCCAAAAGCAGGCACTGTCACTCTTACTGGCTTTGCCCAGGGTAAACCATACAAGCAAACTATAAAAGTAGACTTTGCCAACCAAAATCTAAACAACCCGGGCATACCATCTCTCTGGGCCAGAGCCAAAGTAGATAGACTGATGTCCGAGGACTGGTTTGGCGCACAGCAAGGCACAGTCAATAAAGAAATCAAAGACGAAATTGTAGCCACTGCTCTCAAGCACCACATCATGACTCAATACACATCCTTTGTGGCTGTGGACAACTCACGCAAGACTGATGGCGACAAAGCCACCAAAACAGACGTGCCAATTGAAATGCCTGATGGTGTAAGTGAACAGGGAGTATTTGGCAACAAAGGTGATGCACCCTCTATCACCAATATGCGCCAAATGCGCAACCCATCAAAGCACGGAGCTATGATGGGCTCAACAAGAGGTAGACGCCAATATCAAATCGCTAAGGGTGGCTCTCCCATGGCAGGAGGCAGCGGCGGTAGTGGTGCGCCTGGCTATGGCTTTGCCAGTAGTGCCGATAGCTCGTCATTTATGGCAGCGCCAATGGCTAGCATGCCGTATCCTGCACCAAGCGTCTCGAGGGGCAGTAGCGGTGGTAGCGGTGCGCCCATGGCCTCTCCAGCACCAATGCCCAGACCTAAAATTGCTGAAGGCAAAAAACAATCACTACAAAATCAGATAGGCGGCAAGGATCTAAAAAACAGCCCCGCTACAAAATCTGAAGTAGACGCTTTAGTGGACTGGAAGGAGGCAGTCAACAGCCAAAAGCCAGGCGATGCCGAAAAAGCCAAAGAAGAAAGCGGAAAGTCAGCCAGAGACAAAATTGCTTCTGAACTCAAAGCCTACATCGGCAATAACGGCACTGCCAAAGTTAGCAAACGCGGTAACAAAATCCTGGTCACAATTAAACTCAATAACGAGACTCTGACAAAGGCTCAACTAGCCAAACTCAAAGCACTTGGAGCTGAGTTTAAAGACAAAAATCAGAGCGGTAAATCTCGCCAGATATTTATCGCCCCAGACAAGATTGAGTCACTCAGTTTGTTGGATTTCATTTTGTCTATCTTGCTTGCACCGGACCTGAAGTAAGAGCAGTCAAAGTGATAGAAAGGAGAGCCCAAAAGGCTCTCCTTTTATTTTGGCAAATTACAGTTGCTTATTTAGCAAAAGCAGCAATAACAAATAGCACCAGAATGTTTAAAAAAGGCATCAGAGTATAAGCCACAATTAGCTTTGCTGCTTCGCCTTTTTTGTAAGCCCACCAGGAGACAAAGAGCGCCATCATTACAGCAAAGGGATAGCTGACAATGGAGCAAAACGCTGTCTGCAAAAAGAGCTTATTTTGGCTGTTGCTATTAACCATCAAATCGCCAGCCTGAAACAAAGCGACAACGCCAATAGGCAAAGTCAGACCAAGAAAAATCGAGGCGACGATAAGATAGATGCGCAGCAAATTACTTAACGATATGGTCCAGGATTTTGAGTACTCGACTGTCTTCGGGATCGAGTCTGAGAGCCTGACTCAGTGCCTTACCAGCTTCATTGCTATCGCCCATCAAATCGAGCACGCGACCGAGATTGTAGTGAGCGTTTTCGTATTCAGGCTTTTGCTGGATAGCGAGTTTGTACTCTTCTACAGCGGCTTTGTTATCGCCAGTGGCAGAGAGAGCATTACCAAGATTGACGTGAAAGACTGGCTTAGATTGGTCGAGATCGACAGCTTTGCGAGCTTCGACCAGAGCCTCATCGACTTTGCCCAGGTCAATTAAGCAGACACTCAAGTTAGTGTGAGCTTCGGGCATTTTGTCATTTAGAGCAATAGCTTTTTTGAGTTCTTCCACACCAGCTTTGGCGTCACCATTTTGACGCAGAGCCCAGCCCAGGTCATTGTGAGCGATAGCATCGTCGGGCTTGGCGGCCACTCTCTTGCGACATGCCTCTACCGATGGTGCACCCTGGGTATTGGTCCGCCAGCTACCAGCGCGACCGGCTTTGGCATCTTCTTTAGATGATTCGCTAGCGCTATCTTGCTTGGCTGATTTAGCATGCCCTGGCTGACTTGAGACAAAAGCACTGAATGTGAGTGAAATAACTGTGGCTACGCAAAGTGCGCAATTGAGTTGACCTGTCTTGCCTGCCTTGATATTGGACATTACTTATTTACCTTTGATGAGGACACAAAAAGTGTACTACATGCCTCATTTTTGTTTATAAGAAGCCTTTAGTCCGGAGGACCGGCAAAAGTCCAGATACAGAGCATAAAGCCCATTGTCATGACTAGCATGCCAAAAACAAGAGTTTCAAAAACGTTTTTGGCATCATCAAAGCCCTGTTTGGTCAAAACGCCGCCGCCGCCCATAAAAATGAGACCGATTATGAACAGCAAGATTCTTTCCAAAAGGTCCATATTAAAGACTTCCGGGTCCTTGTTAGCTGCTAGTCCGACGTGGGGGCAGTGAGCGCAAGGTAAGTATAGCTATTAATATTCCTGCAAAACCCACCGCGGTCAAGAGCAATCTCAAAAAAGCTTCGTGCTGCCCTAACTCATTGGTGCTGGGAGCGTTGTACTGCTGCATCGGCTGATAGGGCAGGGGATTGGCTTTGCGGCGCCGACCCAGACCCTGGACCAGGCTCAAATTGCTGAGATGGGGCGCAACGCTGGCGGCTTGTTTTTGTAAGTCATCAATAGGCAGCTCTGGTCCGGCCATTGCCTCATTACTACAAGCAAAAGCGCTCAATACAAGCGTCAGGGCAAGCAATTGATGGGCAAAGCTTTTTGACAAAAGGAGCGGTACAGAGGTATGCCAGCTAAATTTCAAGTACCTAGTCCTTCTAGACTGACCGGGATGCGCCGACGGCCAAAGCGTCCTTTGCTCTTGCCAAAGACCCCGGGGACATTGGCATGACAAAGCCGACATTTGCCATCCTGGATATTGTACTTGCCAATCTCATACCAGTTGCGCTCGATTAAAAGCTTGTGACACTCGCCACAATAAGTGCTCTGGCGCCGCACGTCGTCCACATTGCCGACATAGACATAGCGCAGTCCGTGTTTTTGGGCAATATCATAGGCTTTGTTGAGTGTGGACTGGGGTGTAGCACTTCTGTCGCGCATCCTAAAGTCTGGATGAAACGCCGTAAAATGCAGGGGTACGTCCACTCCCAGGTTTTCGGCAAACCAGGCACACATTGATTCAAACTCTTTATCTGAGTCATTTTCGCCAGGAATAATGAGATTGGTGACCTCAAACCAGACAGCACTCTCATTTTTAAGCCAGACCAGTGTATCCAGCACAGGAGCGAGATGCGATAGTGTAACCCGACTATAAAAAGCCTCCGAAAAAGCCTTAAGGTCCACATTGGCAGCATCAATATGCTCGTAAAAGTCGCCCCTGGCTGCATCCGTAATATAGCCAGCAGTAACAGCTATCGTTTTAATGTCGCTCTCATGGCAGGCAATGGCTGTGTCGATGGCGTATTCAGCCCAAATTACCGGGTCATTATAGGTAAAAGCCACAGCCCGGCAATCGAGCCGTCCGGCAGCTAGAGCGATATCCTCAGGCATAGCGCTCTCACTCAAAAGCTCAATCTCGCGAGACTTACTGATAGACCAGTTTTGACAAAACTGACAGCCCAGATTGCAGCCCGCGGTGCCAAAGGAGAGCACACTCTCGCCTGGATAAAAATGATTGAGCGGTTTCTTTTCTATAGGATCGACACAAAAGCCGGTGCTGCGACCGTAGGTGGTCAGCTTCATTTTGCCGCCCAGATTTTGTCTGACAAAACAAAAGCCCCGGTCACCTTCTTTGAGGACACAGGCACGCGGACACAAATCACAAGCCAGAGCCCCGGTCTCAGGCTGGACATGATAATAGCCGCCATCAATTAGATACTTGTCCTGCTCGTCATGGACGCGCCTGGTATTCAACTTGTTTTTGCCTCGACCAAAAGCCGGTAAGTCCCGTCTATTTTTAGTATAGCCAATGCTCAGGGGCGCCCCCTGGCACATTCTGGTATTTTGCCGTTTAAAGATTAAATCGCAAAAGAAGTTTTCCAATTTTGCCGCCAACTGCATATAGACATGGGCGAGCAACAATTGACCCACAATTTTTATTCCAAAGGTAACTGAAGTGTCTAGCCCCGAAGCAGCTGAGAAAAAACCAGAAAAGAAAGCTGAAGCGGCTACCACCTCTGCTGAAAACAGCGGCGTGCGCAATCCTTTTGATAAACAAGTGGACATCATGAACCCTGAGCAAAACAAGAGTTTTGCAGCAGCCAAAATGCTCCAGGAAGTACAAGCCTCGAGCCATACACAAAAAGGCAGCCGTGCTTATAGCGAAACTGAGTTTATGTCAGTTGCTCAAAATCTAAAAGGCACAAGCAAACTGAGCCTGGCTCTCGACAATGCTTATGCCAATGAACTAATAAACGCCAAAGTCTGCAAAGAAAACACTGCCAGCGGCAGCTTTGGAGACTTCCGTAAGTCACTGGGACTGCCCGAAGTAAAAGAAAACGCCAATCCAGTTAAACCTGAAGTACAAGCAGATGCTATCAACAAATTGAGCACCATCACTGGTGACAAAACAAAGGTCCAGGTCACTAATGACGTTAGCCAATCAGTAATGCAAGAAAACACGGTCAAACAGCGTACAGCTGAAGAATTGAAGCAAGACAATCTGAAAATCAGAGAAAGCAGCGCCAGCTCTGAGAAGATCTTTAGCTCAATGAATGATGACTTGCTAAAAAAACATCCTGAATGGAAAATTAGTCACGAAGGCAATGCCATTGTCAGACGCGATGCTCAAGGTAAAGAAGTCTTCCGTCAGGAAGGTAGTGTCACCACTTTGACAGTGGACGGCAGAAAATATGTCAGCGACTCATCTAAAGGCACCAAAGATGTAATCGGTCCTGACGGCAAATTAGAACTACGCCGCTACGATGACCACAATGTAGTCGATATCCCCGGTGAAAACGGCTCAGCACTGAGATACAACATCGATACCAATTCGGTTTATATTGTTGATGGCAAAAATCAAATCGTCTCGGACACTGTAAACGATAAAGGCGAAGTAATCACCGAGATGAAAGATGCCCGCATTATTGCCATGCCCGGCAAAATAGACTTTAATAATCCAGACAAAGCCTATCAAGATCTCCTTGCCTTAGGCAGAGAAAAGTCCGGCATCGTCACCTTCGAAAACGGCATTGCCATGGTCAAGAAGGGCGAAGACGGCAAGATACAAATCCTGGTAGTTGGCAAAAATGGTGAAGTGATCAGATCGAGAGATGATGGTCATTACTTTTTTGGCAAAGACAGACGCTGGGTCGAACGCTCACTTGATGGCAGCCCTGATAGATCTTTAACAAGAGAACAATGGCTCAAGCTCAAAGAAGAATGCGGCGAAGACATTGATAGTCTCAATAAATTCAAAAGGACATACACTCTTGGCGGTGATTCAATCACAGTAACTCAAGATACCAACAATCCAGCGTCAGTAACGTTGACCGCCGCTATGAACGGCGCCACCACCGAGGTAGGACCAGATGGTACACGCACCACAACCACTCCCGATGGAGTAGTACGCACCACAAAACCCGGCACTTCTGATACTACTATCAAAGGCAAAGGTTTTGATGCAAAGCTGACCAAAGACGGCTTGCAAACTCCCAAATTTGACATCAAAAGAGACGGTAATATCACCGATCTGCGCAACGGCACTGTAATTGGTAACGATAGTATCCGCACAAGCGATGGCACTGTCTACAATAGCAAAACCAATACGACCCAATTTGGCGATGGCGTCACCATCGATAAATATGGCACTGTTGGTCATACCAGCTATGACGCCAATGTCGCTTTTAATCGCAAAACAGAATCAGCCGGTCAAGAAGCAAAAGCACTCAGTGCTGTAGCCAATGCCCAATCAATGGCTGCCGAAATCCTCGGCAAAGCCAGCTCAGGCAGAGTAACTAGCAGTGACATCGCTGCTTTGAGCGCCACACTTGGTGGACTGGAAGCAAGCATCAAAATGCTCGCCAGCGAAGTCGACCCATCGGCAATGCTGAGAGTGATGATGACCAAAGGTATGGTCAGCGAATCACTCGGTCAAGCGCAAGCAATGACTGGCAAAAACAATCAAAGCGACAACCGCACTATGGCTGCTTAAGCTATACCGTATTTATCGAGCATCTTTTGCCACAGTCCCTGAGACTGCAAGATTATCTCTGCCACTTCTCTGACGGCGCCCTGTCCGCCGTTGGCTTTAGTGACATAGTCAACGCGACTTTTAAGCTCATCGCGGGCATCGCCAACAGCGACACTAAAGCCACAACGCTTTAAAAGCGGATAGTCAGGGAAGTCATCACCAATAAAAGCGACACTCTCATCGGTCAGACCTTCTTTTGCCAAAATTTCCTCGTATGAAGCTACTTTATCAAGAAAGCCCTGATAGACATAAGTCATATTGAGGATACGAGCACGCTCAGTCACGGCTATCGACTCACGTCCGCTAATAACACCGGATTTGATACCACTCCAGTTGAGGAAATGTAAACCAGCCCCGTCCTGTGAATTGAACCCTTTAAACTCGGCTGGTTTACCATCTGGTCCGGGGATATAGTAAAGTTTGCCGTCAGTCAAAACTCCGTCTACATCCATCAAAACCAGTTTGATACCCGATGCTTTAGCTTTGACCGCTGCTGATACTTGCACTCTTGCCACCTTTGCTTGCCATGGACCGCCAAATAATAACCCATATCAAATAAACTGAGCTAAAATTACTGCTCACTTAAGGAGAGCAAAGTGACAACAGGGGCAGCTTGCAAATCGTACTTTTACAATGCCGATAGCACTAAGAGCTATCAAGTGCTTGATGTCGAGGCCGTTACTATTGATGGCGACCCAAGTTTAGCCGTCAAGACATTTAACCTCAGTGCCCCGCCACTATCTGAGACCACAGATTTGCTCATCAGTGGCGCTGGCATGGGCGGAGTGGCAGCAGCTCTCAGCGCCTTACAAGCAGATACAAAAATAAAAGTAATATTGACCGAAGAAACCAGCTGGATTGGTGGTCAAATGACCAGCCAGGGAGTCTCGGCATTAGACGAGAACAAATGGGTCGAAACAACTGGTGCAGCCAGTAGTTATCTTAAAATGCGCCAGACAATTAGAGCGCATTATCAAAGTCTGCCCACCATCAAAGCTGCCGCCAAAGCAGATACGAGACTCAATCCTGGCCTCAACTGGGTGACCAGATTGTCCTTTGAGCCGCGTCTTGGTCTAAGAGTACTAGAGGATATGCTGGCACCATATGTGAGCCAGGGACGCCTCCAAATACTCACCCGCTTAAAACCAATTGACGCCAAAACCAGAGTCATTGCCAGCGGACAGCTGGTGGAGAGCGTGCTCTATGTCAATCTCGACGATGGTCAGTTTAGTGAATATCATCCCGAGTACGTAATCGATGCCACCGAACTTGGTGACTTGCTTGCCTTGACCAAAACTCCATACTTTACTGGCTCTGATGACAAAAGCCGGACGCAAGAGGCCCACGCGCCAGACCAGGGTAACAGTGACAATGTCCAGGATTTTACCTATCCCTTTGTCCTTACTTTTGAGACCGGACAAAATCACACCATCGCCAAACCAGCTGGCTATGATCAGTTTAATAGTGCCGGTAAGTTTTCGCTCTTTGGCTTTAAAATGTTTGAAGAGTATGATGGCACCTGCCCTGTCACAGGTAAAGCCAAGCACTTCCTGCCCTTTTGGACCTACCGGCGACTGATTGCGGCAGAGCTGTTTGACGGACAATTTACACGAGATCTATCGATGATCAACTGGGATGCCAACGACCTGCGCGGGCACAATATCATCGATGTCACAGCCAGTGCAGCAGCCAGAGCATTGCAACTAGCCAAACAAGTCAGTATGGGCTTTATATACTGGCTGCAAACAGCAGCTCCACGCGACGATGGTGGCAAAGGTTACCCTGAGCTAAAACTGGACTATGACTTGATGGGCTCCAGAGACGGACTCTCACTCTATCCCTATATCCGCGAAGCGCGCCGACTCGATGCTTGCAAAATCGTCAAAGAAGAAGAAATCGTAGCGGGCAAAAATCCTCAAGCAAGAGCTTGCCAATTTAGTGACAGCATAGGTATCGGCCATTATCCTGTGGATATCCACGGACTGCAAGAAGTACCAGATACTGCCCAAGAGACAAAGCCGTTTCAGATACCTTGGTGCCCTGGTAAGTAGTAGCACAGACAATCTCATGGCCGGTTGCAAAAATATCGGAGTGACCCATATCACTAATGGTGCCTACAGATTGCACCCCATAGAGTGGGGCATAGGCACTGCCTGTGGTGCAGCAGTAGCGGTAGCCAGAGAGTACAATGTCGCCCTCAATCACTTGCATCATCATATATTGACCTTACAATGCAAACTCTTGTCCCTGGGCTCCCCACTCATGTGGTTTGACGACATAACCCCTGAGCATCCCGCTTTTAGCGCTATACAGATATTGACTCTGCTTGATATTTTGCCTTATGACCAGGAGCAATTGAGCTTTAATCCCGAGGGCAATTACAGCAAAGATGAGCTTAAATCAATTGCCAGCAAACTGGCTCAATTTTTGCCAAAAGACAGAGCCAGAGCTGTCGACTTAAGCACACTAAAAGACGCCAGTCGCGCTCAGGTAGCCCAGTACATACTGCCCCATATGCCAGTGGCTGGCAATCTTGTCAGTGCAGTTTGACTAGCGAGGGTTGCGCGGATTAGCGCTGCCCCAGGCTGGACTATTTAAAAATGGGCGCGGTGTATCGTAATACGTTTTATTGGCCGGTACTGAGACTACTTCTTTGGATGGATAGCGCAAAGCTGTGAGCTTGCCACCAAATACACAGCCAGTGTCGATGCAGATAGTCTTATTGAGCCAGCTAGCATTTTGCACTGGTGTGTGGCCATAGACCACCATGGCCTCGCCGCTATAATCGAGAGCCCAGTTATAGCGCACCGGTAGACCAAAAGAGTCAGTCTCACCATTGGTATCACCATAATGACAAAAGGCTCTGATGCGACCAGAGCTGCGACCCTGGTAGCTCTCTTTGATGCCAGCGTGGGCCACCACTAACTTGCCACCATCCAAAATCAAATGCGAAGGCAAGGGATCAAGAAAGTCCTGTACAGCCAGTTTAAACTCGGTGGGTTGCACCTCAAATTGCTCTAGAGTCTCTTTTAGGCCATGGGTGATACTGACTTTGTGTCCATTTAAGTGACGCAATAGTTTGGCATCGTGATTGCCAGGCACACAAAAACCCCGACCGCTAGTTACTGCTGCCATAACCAGACGCAGCACAGCTGGTGCATCGGGTCCACGGTCCACCAGATCACCTAAAAAGACAATCTGCCGTCCATCTGGATGGATGATGCGATAACCACTCTCGGGGCAGATATCATAGCCGAGCTTTTGCAAGAGCATGTCTAGCTCATCTATGCAGCCGTGCACATCGCCGATAATATCAAAAGGACCAGTTTGCTCACCGAGGTTGCAGCTCAAAGGCAAACGCTCGATATCGGTCTGACCAATTTGCTCTAACGAGGTCAGTACATAAGCATGTCTAAAGCCATCGTCCTTGAGAGTGCTGTGTTGTCTGGCGCGCTGGCTCACCGTGCGCTTTTGAGTATCAAGCAAGATAGCGACACAATCAACATCGTTTTCGCTGGCCCGTTTGAGTAATTCGATACGCTCAGTGGCCGCCAACTCAGATTGACTATAGACAGTCAATCCGCCTGCTTCCAGGCGACTGCTTAAATTGTGGATATCATCCAAGAGCTCTGACTCTTTAAAATTGCGAGCACAAAAATCCAGACGCTGAGACTCCGGGGTGCCTGTGACGACGACTAAAGCTAGTTCGGGGACTTTGATATGCAATTTATGCCCACAATTAAAAGGAGAACAAGAATTCCAGATCTTCCTGGGTCAATTCTTTTGCCACATTGTCGTCTCCGCCAATGACCAATTCAGCCAGCTCTTTTTTCTTCTCTTGCAATGCCAAAATCTTTTCTTCGACAGTGCCGCGCGTAATCAGTTTGTAGTTAAAGACATGACGCTTCTGACCAATACGGTGTGCCCGGTCTGTGGCTTGATTTTCTACAGCAGGGTTCCACCAGGGGTCATAGTGTATGACATAGTCCGCGCCAGTGAGGTTTAGACCAGTGCCACCAGCTTTTAAGCTGATCAAAAATATCGGTATCTCTGGCGATTCGTTAAACTTATCGACACGCTCAAGACGTTCTTTGGCAGGAGTCTGTCCGTCAAGATACTCGTAGGTATAACCAATTTTTTCTAGTTGTTGACGAATCAAAGTAAGCATTCCGACAAACTGACTGAATACCAGGATTTTGTGTCCTTCTTCGACGATTTCGCCAATCATATTGATAAAGGCGTCGAGCTTGGCCGATTTTTCGGTTATTTTGTCGCCAGGATTTTTGAGCAGTCGTGGGTCGCAGCAAACTTGTCTCAAGCGCAATAGAGCCGCCAGTACACTAAAGTTGGAGCGTTTAATACCTTTGGAGGCAATCTCATTAAAGACCTTAGCGCGGCACTCATCGAGTACATCGAGATAGAGCGAGCGCTGTTCGTCATCAAGCTCACAAAGCTGGATGATATCGGTACGAGCTGGTAGTTCTTTTTCGACCTGACTTTTGAGACGACGCAATATAAATGGATTGACAATCTTGCGCAGCTTCTGACCGGCGCCTTCCAGTCCAGCTTCGATGGGTCTTTCAAATACTTCGTTAAAGTCTTTGTAGGCTCCCAAAAACTCTGGCATTAGGAAGTCAAACAGAGACCATAGTTCTTTGAGGCGGTTTTCGACTGGAGTACCAGACAATGCCAGGCGGTGAAAAGCTTTGAGACTCTTGGCGGCAACAGCCCCGACAGACTCTGGGTTTTTGATATTTTGCGCTTCGTCCAGGATGAGAAACTCAAACTGAATATTTTTGAGTTGTTCGTAGTCGCGGCGAATAATACCGTATGTGGTGAATATCACCTGAGGCTTAGCGCCGCCTTCTTTGGATAATTTAGCCAGTAGCTCGCCACGGTCGCGACCTAAAAACAGCGCTGTTTTGAGGGTTGGCGTAAATTTAGAAGCTTCGGATAGCCAGTTGTAGACCACCGATGTCGGTGCCACAACCAGGGACGGCGCACGGTCTTTGCCACTCTTATAGTGCTTGAGTAGTAGTGAGAGCGCCTGGATTGTTTTACCCAAACCCATATCATCGGCAAGGATACCAGCCAGTCCGTATTCCCTGAGGAACATCAGCCAGTTGCAACCTTCTTTTTGATATTCGCGCAGCTCACCTTTAAATTCAGGTGGCAATTCCAGCGGTGGCAATTCGCGGAAGTTATGGATTTTGTGGATGAATTCTTTGAAGCCCTTGTCAGAATCCACGGTAATCTCGTGGGTCTCAAGAGCGTGCAAAATACCAAGAGCTTGATAGAGCGGACGAGCACTGTCTTTGCTCTGACCTATCGACTTAAGCAAGGAGAGTAGTGTGGTGGTGGGGATACGGACAAAATCACCACTGGGCAATTTGAGGAAGTTGCGGTTGCGGAATAAGACTTCGATAACCGACGGAAATGGTACTTCTTCGTTGTCCGATAGGCAGACCAGATCAAAATCAAACTTGTAGGATTCTTTTTTAAGCGACAGAGCAGCTTTGAGAGATAGCTGTTCTTTACGTACTTTGAGAGTCTTGAGCTGCTCAAAACCACCTATCTCCCAGTCTTGCACTTGCTCAGCCTGGAGCTGATAAAGCACTTCGCAAGCAGGCTCATCGACAAAGCTAAATCTATCAGCAATGGTGCGAGTCGGCTGCATATTGGTGAGGATGCGACGGACCTGGTTTTCTAGTTCCCACTGTCTTTCGACCCAGACACTCTGACCGCTCTCAGATATAGTCCTGGTAAATTTTTCGGACTCCACAGCACTGGTCTCATCGCGAGACTGCATCACAAGATCGCCGTATCTAAAGCCGAGAGTGACCTCAAGTGATGTGGACTCACTGACTGAGCGCTCTTTGCTATTGGCGGCACTAGAGGACGAAATAACAGTACTGGAGCTACTGCCTAGCTGACGTCTCTCCGATAATTTGATCACTACCTGTGGTGGCTCAGTTATGGCTACAGGAAAAGGCGCAGAAGTCTCATCAAAGATGACCGGCATGCGCTTTAATAAGAGTGGCAAATCAACCGACAAAAACTTGGGCACATGCTCAAGTTTGATATTCATACAGCCAAAGCTATCGTAATACTGTGTATTGCGGAAGCCACTCAAATCAATGGGGTAAAAGACGTTTTCGGAAAGAATCCAGCTTGAGGTACCCATAAAAAAGACAGGGTGCTCAACGGGCACGCCTTCTTCGGTAACACCTTCGATCTTGAGCAAAAGTTCGCCGTTTTCGGTTTCGGATAGCACCGCCCGTGGTTTTAGTGACTTTTCACTAAAAGTGATTTCGGCGTTGTTCTCGGTGCCAGTATTGAGCAACCTGGCACATAGACTGAGGTGGCCTATGACGATACCTTCTTCGCCGCGCGGGATGCGGTGACCACCAGCAGTGCCTTTAGTGGTCTGTGGCAAAGAGGTGAGATATTTAGCCAGACGCCAGATGCGTGTTTCTTCGGGGAAGAAATTTAGTGTCTCTGGTGGCACTTTTAAAATATTGACCTTGCCCTGAGGCTCGGTGGGCACCTGACCGACAATCATTGCCAGCGGTTTTTCGAGGACAAGTAGACCAAGCTCAAACTCGCGGGCATCAGGCAGGACACCTTCGTCACGAGGATCGTCTAACAACTCTTTAGCTTTTGGCGCCCGCTCCACTGCTACGTCACGACGCTCGGTGCCTTCGTTTAGATCAAAGCGGATGCCGGGATTGTGCCGGGCAATATGGGTGAGCAAGACTGCCACTGAGTGTTTGCAGACTTCTTCAAAATAAGGGCAAGAGCACTCTGCCTTAAAAACTTCAGGACTGTCGATAGTGACAACCACTTTGTAGGGTTGTGGCTCTGAGCCGATTACAAGAGCCTCAATATTTGAGACACCTTCGTCCTCTGTATATTTGAGGACCTTTTTGCGCCGATAATATTGCACTCCACGGCGATAAACGGGTTCACTGCTCGCTTCTTGGACAGCAGTTAAAGTTAGCGCAGTTTTCTTGCCGGATGCTTGCTTCATTCAAGGAGGCTTTATAGCCGGTACACTTGGGTTTGAGCGACTACTGGCTCAACAAAGCAGCTTACCGCCGTGGGCGGTAGACAGAAGCTTCTCACCGGAAGCCTAACCAGTTGCATAAGCTTAGCACGACTCGCGCCCTTCTGAAATATTGGTCCCGATGCCAGCCCCAAAGAGACTGATTAACGCGGACTCATATCCATGTAATCTGTAGCCGGGGGGCTGTTTTCTTGTGGATTGATGATGCGTGTATCCACTGCCGTCAAAAGCGCGTTTGATTTGACAAAGGCGTTGTCAACGATCTTGCGCATCTCAACTTGACGCTCTTCAAGAGCGGCACAGTAGTCCTGCAATACATCTGCTTGCGAGCGCAAGTTTTTAGCGTTTTCGGAGAGGGCCGGCAAAAGCCCCTCGATTTCTTCCAGGATAGAGCCTGGCGGCGCTACTGGCGGACGGATTTTAAATTGACTGGGCCGTCCCTGAGTGGGCGGATTGACCGGAGTAAACTGGACAGATTGCGGATCTGAGTCCATCGGAGCAGCTGGCGCAAAATTATTTTGCCCACTCAAATCACCCTGCATCTCAGCAAAAGTACGATTAGTCTGCACGCTCTGAGCGGGCATGGCACCCACAAGGGACTCTCTCAATCGCTCCAGAGACTGCTTGAGATTGATAGCACGCTTGTAAGCCTGGTCGGCTTCACGCTCCAGCCAGACCTTACGGGCCTTTTGAGTAGCTAGCTCATTGCCCAGGTTTTCGAGGGCTTTTTTGCGGATCTCAAGCTCACGACTGACATGCTCGAGCTCCACTTGCTTAAGCTCAAGACCACGCTTGCGCAAATATATAAGTAGAAGTAGAGCGAGCGAAAAGCCCACACACGATAGGGTGATGTAAAAATAGCCGCGCTTGGAGCCAGACATCTCCCAGGGACCAGTCACTAAAAAATTGCCTATATCTTGCGAAAATCCCGGTGGCGCGCTGCGCAGATAATAAAGACGTCCCAGTACTTTGGCGCCTTTGGCCGGTGAAGCTACTTTGATAGCCGCATCTGAGCGCGGTGTTTTATGTTCAAAGAGTGGCTCTAGCTGGGGTGGGTCGGTCAAAAGATCGTAGGGTTCGCTCTCTTTGAGGAGCATGTCGGGCTGCACTCTGTCTTGCCAGGAGTTGCGGTGGTAGACCTTGTCTGTACGAAAGAGGATATTCTCGCCACTGGGGTCAGTTATAACCAGCCCAAACAATCCATATGTAGAATCCAGAGTACGCTGCACCAGGTCATCACGATCAGCCAGAATCATGTCAGAGAGCACGGCTGGCATAGTGTGGTGGAGCATATTAAAGTCGGCTGTCTGCACGCGGTAAATCGTGCCAAGCCAGTAACTTTGATAGTGCACATGACAAATCGAAAGCCAGACACCTATGCCGGACAGGACGATAGCCGGTACAAGGAAGCGCTTTTTAATTGACAGCAGGAATTTGTCCAATTGAATCAAAACCTGGAAAACCCTGGCGGTACTCCACCAATTGACCGAAGTCTACACCCAGAAAGATTAATAGTACATACGGCTTTTCCCATTGCAACGGTGATTGTCTGGGCATTTGCGCGTCTATTTAAAGGTTAAATGGCAAAAGTGTTGGCTGGCTTACACTCTACAATTTAAATTTGATTTTTCATTGGTTAACAAGTTATAGGACGTATTACACCGGGAAGATAAACCTTGTAGGCAAAGTTCTAGCGGAGGAATTCAGTTAGAGCCCCATCAGTCCACAATCTTGACTGTCTACTTTACCCGTAATAGGTCACGCCACCTCTAGGTGGTTACATATCAAATGACGAATGTCTTAGAGCCGGGCGCCTGTCGCCCGGTTTTTATTTGTGCCACCATATCCAGTGGCAAGAAAGAAGAGACAAAAAAGCAGATCGCAGGAGGGCTTACAAGAGCAAACAAGTCAATCTCTCAAAATCATCAAAAACCCTGGAAAAACTGCAAACAGTGTGACCGGTTTAAAGCTAGTTGCGATAAGATCTATATTTGGTAATGCTTGGCTTTTTATCGAGTAAATACAGCAAAAATTGGCTTAAATAAAACCAGAGCAGGTTTTACTTAGCGACAAGGCTTGAGAGAGCCCACAACAGACAATCAGCACAAGGCAGATATGACGGCAGGCGACCCAGCGAAGCAAGCACAAACACCCCCTCCACAAGGTCAATCAACCCCGGTAAGATTGGGCGATTTGCTCACCAGCGCCGGTCTCTTGAAAGCCGAGGAGTTGCGTCAGGCTATGTTGATAGCCAAGAGCCAGGGCTTGCCTGTGGGTCGCGTCATTATCATGTCCGGCTTTATGACAGAAGTGCATTTGCAAGCAGCGGTGCAGTGCCAATCGCTGCTCAAAGATAACGTTTTCAATATCGACGCAGCAGTCTCAGCGCTACGCACTATTGCCCGCGAAAACTGCACTCTCGATGAAGCCCTGACCAAACTCGGCGTCAAACAAGCTGGTCAAGTGACCAACAAATTGGGCGAGTTGCTAATCGAAGCCGGTCTTGTCACAAATGAACAACTAGAAGCCAGTCTCACCCACGGCAAGACCAGCGGTCTACCACTGGGTCGAGTGCTAGTCGTAACCGGTGTAATAACCGAGCAAATGCTGGCCAGTGTACTCAATGCCCAAATACTTATACGCGATAGACGAGTCGACAGAGACCAGGCCATAAGCAGCCTCAAAGCTGCCAGAGATCGCCAGGTGCCTATCGAGCAAACACTGGAAGAAACCGGCATCAATGTCCCCTCAAACGAAACCATACGTTTGGGCGAACTACTGGTCATGGCCAAACTTATAAACGAAGAGCAACTGATGCAATCAGTTGAAATGGGACTAGTGAGAGAGCAGCCCATAGGTCAGGTCCTGGTCGAAAACGGTCATGTCACAGACTCAATCTTGCAACAAGCACTCTCAGTCCAAAATTATGTTTCATCCGGCAAATTGAGACGCAATCTCTCCGGTCAGGTCCTGGACTTAATCCAAAAAGAAGGCATCTCTATTGAAGCTGCCCTCGAAAAAGTACAACCCGAAAAGCAGCAAATCAGCAATAACTTGCCTCTTTATCAGTTTTTGCAATTAGCTGGCGTCATCGGTCCAAAAGACATAGAAGAAGCGCTCAAAGCTGGCTCTCGCAATGCTCAGCTAATGGGTCAGATGCTCATGCTCACCGGAGCAGTAGATCAAAACTTGCTCTCTATTGCTCTCAAATGCAGTGAGTTAATGGCTCAAGGCATCCTCAAAGCAGAGCAGGCAGTGATTGCCCTGGGCATTTGCTGGAAGACTAAAGCCAGCTTGGAAGAAGCTTTTAAACAACTGGGCTGGAGTCCCGCCATTATTGCGGCAGCATTTCCCAGTCAACACAGCCCCGGTCAAAAGCCAGTGGGCCCAACTGGCGCCGCTGCCCAGTTTACGCCCACATCACACCAGCAAAGTGGCACACACCAATCACCTCTGGCTCAAGCCCTACAAAAAGGTCGCGGAGCCGATGCCACCGCCGCTGCCCTACCCGCTCTCACCCAGGTAGATGCCAACAAAAGACGTAGTGATGCCACTGCCGCCGCCCTGCCTGCTATGGCTAGACCCGGACAGCCATCCCTCAATCAACTGGTTACCGGTCACGACACCGGCGAAAACCCATTAGTCCATCCTGTCAACCACGGCTCAAATCCAGCATCAGCCAAGGATCAAGCTGTCACAGGCAGCAGTCAGGCCATTACCGCTGGCTCTACTGTAGTCACAGGCGATCATACCGAATCCAGCGCCGCCACCGGAGATTTTGGACGCACCTCCGGCGAACATGCCACCACATCTGGTGAGCACTCTGCCATCACTCAATCGACAGGAGCGGCTGGCGCCCTGCGTAAGAAAAAACTCTCAGATCTAATCCCACAAATAAAAAACATGGGTTAGTCAAAATTTTTGCCCTCAGGGGAACTAGCACCACTGGCAGTGGTCTATAGTGAATTGCTTTTTTGCTATTGCCAAGGGCAAAGCTGCAAAAAGACTAAAGAACGACTGAATTTAGGCGTCAAGTACGGGCTTGTGAGCTGATTTTATGGTAAAAGTTAGCAACCAATCCGCAAACAGAAATATTTGGAGCCGTTGCTAATTAGTAGCGGATGTCCCCCCAGTACTTCTTTGCACAGGAGTTTTAAATGCTTCAAAACAAAATCGCCTACAAACCCTACGTCGAGCAAGATTTCAAACATCTTCTGGGCTTGACCGGTATCTCAGACAACACCCTTGAGATCCACTTCAAACTTTATGCTGGCTACGTAGCCAACACCAACACACTCAACCAAAAAGTTATCGAACTGACCGAAGCCGGTAAGAGCGGTACTCCTGAGTATGCTGAACTCAAGCGCCGATATGGTTTTGAGTACAACGGCATGAGATTGCACGAATACTATTTTGGCAACCTCAAAGTTGGCGGCAGCGAACTCAAAGAAAGCAGCGAAATCGGCAAAGCAATCATCGATACCTATGGTTCAATCGAAACCTGGAAAAATGATTTCTTCAAAGTCGGCGCTATGCGCGGTGTGGGCTGGGCTATCTTGTTCCAAGATCCCGAAACCAAAGTGCTTTCCAACCACTGGATCACTTTGCACGAAGAAGGCAACATCGCTGGCTTCAAGCCACTGCTCGTGATGGACGTCTGGGAACATGCCTGGTTGCTCGATTACAAACCAGCTGACAGACCCAAGTACATCGAAGCCTTCTACGCCAACGTAGATTGGGCCAAAGTAGAGTCCAGACTGATCAAGTAAGTCTTAGATTCTGAATTTTAAAAGAGAGCAGCCTCAACCAGAGGTTGCTCTCTTTTGCTTCTGGCTTGCACGCTTACATCTTTGTTAGAAAGAATGAATATCAAAAGCCCCAATTTGCGCCGCCAACTAAGCAACAATTCAAGACCCAGCCACTTGAAAACGCTAAACTAGTAACGTCCAAAAAGGCATCACTGGCATCCATGTGCAAAAGCCTGAAACGAGAAAATTTAAGTGAATCAAAGTAAAACCGGCAAACCTAAAAGCGCTCTGACAAAGAATTCTGAAAGAAGCTTGTTAGACAAAGTGCTCAATGACATTTTTGAAAGAGAACTGGCTGCCTATGCTGATTCACCATCCGAAAAGAGGGCAGACAGCCAGACAACAGTAAAACAAACTGAAGTCTCAGAGCAAGCAAAAGCAGAACTGCCACAAGCAAACCAAACCACCCAAAGCAACCTATCGAACGAACATCCGGCCATGCAAGAATTTGTTGAAACCAGTCAGGACAGAGACCTGAGCACCAAAGAAGAAACTGGCGAAGAGCAAGAAACGCAGCAAGAAACACAATTTGAATACGGCGAATACAGCGACTGGTCCTACGAGACCCCTCGCCCCTGGCTCTCCATTGCTGAAGCAGCGAGAATGCTGGGCCGCTCTCCTCGAGCCGTGGAGCGCTCCATCCTGGGACGCTGGGGCAATAAACTGCCCGAGGGCTGGACTGGACGCAAAGTACGCATTGATGGTCAAGACGAGTGGAGAGTCGTGCCACCGCCTGGCTTTAGAGTAAAACACAGCCGCAAAGCTTACAGCACCAAAGAGACCAACGAGCCACAAGGCGCTGAGCAGGCTGATATAGCAGAAGAAGTAGATAACGCTTTTGACTGCACTGCCATTGAAGACCTGGTAACTAAAGAAAGCCCCGCACCACAAAGCGGGCAGCCTGACAGCAACGAGGGAAATGATATGGTCTATAAAAACCGCAAAGCGGAAGACCCTTTTACACTCGAAAAGCTTTTGCAGTCAGCATCTCAAGTAGTAGAAAAAGAGCTTGCCTCTTTTGGTCTGGCAGTAAGAAGCAAACGCGATAAGGTCGATAAAAACTACGAAGACCTGGAAGCCACAACTATTGTCATCGACCGCTCTGACGAAGTCGAAAAATTATTGCGCGAACTGGCTGATTGCCACAGAGAACTAGCCGACGAAAGAAGAGCGCGCCTGGAAGAAATGCGCATGATGAATGAGCTGCAATCATCGATACGTCTCCTTGAAGTGAACTCAAGAGAAACAAGAGAATTAAAAGACGATCTCGTCCTCGCTCAAACGGCTCTGAGAGAACACAAGAGGGTCTACAACGAGTTTCTTGCACTGCCATGGTGGAAGAGACTGTTTGTTAAGAACCCATCGTAGTAAGCTAAGGGAAGTCTATTCTTTCTCTGGGAGATAACGAAAGCATGGCAACTGAATCGACCGATAAGCGCTTCAAGATCACTTACTGCACAGAGTGCGGTTATCGCGATAGAGCTGATGCTCTTGCCACCGAACTGGAGACCCAACTCAAAGCTGATTGTCAGATTCAGCCCGGTGCTGATGGCAACTTCGATGTTGAAGACAAAGGTCGCGTCATTTTTTCTAAAGCAGCCACTGGCCGCTTCCCCGAAGAAGGTGAAGTGGTAAAAATAGTGCAGGGATTAAACGACGGACTTAGCCTTGAAGAAGCCCAGGCAATTGCCGGACCGCCAGCCAGTGGTGTACTGGAGTGGATCTTTGGCCTCTTCAGATCACCATCAGAGAAGTAAACAACTTGATAATGAGCGCAAAAACCAGGACTTTGCAGATTGCCATAGATGGACCAGCAGGAGCTGGTAAGTCCACGGTAGCCAGACAGCTCGCAGACAAACTCGGTTACCTTTATATAGATACAGGTGCCATGTACCGCGCTACCACCTGGTTGGCTTTGCAGCACGGTCTATCTCTTAACGATGGACCGGGCATAGCAAAACTGGCCGCTTCCACCAGTATTGTCTTAAAGCCAGCCGATGCTACTTCAGATGGCAAAATCAGAGTCTTTGTGGGAGATAGCGAAGTCACCCATGAAATCCGCACTCAAAAGATGTCGGAGCAAACCATACCGGTGGCAGCCCTTAAGGAAGTAAGACAAGTCCTGGTAGAAAAACAAAAAGAGCTAGCCGACAAAGGCAGTGCCGTCCTCGACGGACGCGACATTGGCACTGTGGTATTGCCCCAGGCCAAACTCAAAATCTTCCTCACCGCATCACCAGAGGTACGCGCCAGACGCCGCCTCAAAGAGTTGAGTGGTCAGGGCGAGCACCCTGCATTTGAAGAACTTTTG
The DNA here is from genome assembly GCA_016718315.1 of Candidatus Obscuribacter sp. Classification (GTDB taxonomy): domain Bacteria; phylum Cyanobacteriota; class Vampirovibrionia; order Obscuribacterales; family Obscuribacteraceae; genus Obscuribacter. The sequence continues at coordinate 1,033,515 of JADKDV010000002.1, forward strand.
GCAGCAATCAAAGACCGCGACCACAAAGACCGTACACGCGAGGTCTCACCCCTCACTATGGCAGATGATGCTATCGAGCTAAACACCGACGAGCTGACAATTGAGCAGGTGGTGGCTGAGCTTTTGAGCTTGTCAGTTAAAACTCAAGCGAGCCAAGCTTAAATTTAGTCCGTCTACGTAACTATCCCAACGCCAAAACTGTGGTCTGTATATATAGTCCATGTACTCCCACTTTGAAATGCCTTAAAAGGCTACGGTGTCCATGGACTCACATGGCGATAAAACCAAAGAAGCTGCCGCTCCCACAAGTAAATTAAACGGAGCAGACATCCTGTTTGAAGACAGGGGTGTGCCCACGCGCAAAATACTGCCCGAAAAGCCAGCTACCCCCAGGCAGCCCACCATAGGGACTGCCCGCATGCTTGATGACGAGTCCATCGTCTTAAACCTCAAAGCGCGCGGCAAAGCAGGCATAGAGGGCGAAGGCGAGCTAATCTATAAACCCCGCGACAAAAACTATCAAAACATACTGCGTCACCTCTCCGGCTTAAATCGCGGCGAAATCAAACTGGTTAGCCCATTTGACGACCCAACGGCGAAGGAGCCCAAAGCTGAGCAAACGCCGCAGCCTAAAGATGGCACAAAAGATCCCCAGAGCGAAAAACCAAACTTAGACAAGCCAAAAGAACCCCCCAAGGTTGACGAACAACCCCGGGGCAAAACTGATATCGCACCACAATTGCCTCAGGACAAAGCGCCGGATCAAGCACCGGATAAAGGTCCAGTTAAAAGTCCAGAAAAAATTCCAGAAAAAGGTTCAGAAAACATTCCAGATAAAGCACCGGATAAATCTCTGGATAAAGCACCAACTCTGGAGCCGGGTAAAACACCCGCTGGCGATGGTAGCAAAACCAATACACCAGACACTGGCACTGGCATAGGTAACGGTGTAGGCAAACCAGGTGACAGCACCGTACCGACAGACAAGACACCGCCAGTGGTGCCAGAGCAACACCTGCCACCCAGTCAACAGTTTTTGGATACAGTCAATAACACCTATAACGCCATGTCCAAGCCAGTCAGGGACATCATCGAAAAAGATGGTGCCAAATTAGTGCCGGCCAGACGTCTCACTGATGCACTACCTGAGCTAAAAGGCGAAAAGCCCAGAGGCTGGCCGCCAGGGTCGACCTGGGACGCAGTGGACGGTGCCTTTAGCCCGGGCAAAAAGCTCATAGTCGTAGCCGAAGACGTGGAACAACCAAATGGTCAATGGCAAAAGAGCAATCGCACAGCCGACATCACCAGACACGAAGCCGGACACGCTGCAGATGCGGCGCTAAACTACTTCTCCTCATCGCCAGAATTTGGCAAAGCCTATGACGATGACAAAGCCAAAATCTCAGCAACCGACGCAAAGACACTCTCGTACTTTTTACAAAGTGGCAAAAGCGGACCGGAAGAAACCTTTGCCGAAGGCATAGCCAGTAGCGAAGGCGGCTCCACAAGCGGGACTACCTTTGATCGCAATTTTGCCGGAACAATTGCAGTGATTAAAAATCGAGTCCAGGCGCCAACGCCAGTGGCCACTCCCTGAGCACCGCCCACCTCTTGGCAATTTGATTTAATCTTTGGTCGGCTTAAAATCAGCCGAGACGACCACGAGTTAATCTTTGCTCAATGTGGCATATAAAATTATGACTCGACAGACCTATATACAAAGCGATATTCTTAACAAGCTATAACATCCACTACGTATCCTATCGACCACCTTTAGCCGGCGACCTTTACTAACAGGTATTTATCATGGCCAGATCTCTGACTAAAACAGCTAAAAAACCTGCCGCTCAGCCCACTGCGCCTATGGCCAGTGCCGAGGTTGAGGTAGAGGGTCTGCAAGAGATGCTGACAAAGGCCAAACAACAAAAGCCTAAGCAGCCAAAAGTTATCGATGCCCGTCTCTACGAGACAGCCAGACCACCTTTGACCCAAACATATGACTACGCTGGTGGCATCCAGCTGACAGTTAAGACCGACAGGTCTGGTCAGCCAATACAGCTCAGCTTTAGCACCGGTCGCACTATTGCCCTGGCCACTGGCACCACTAGCGCCCCGCTCTACACAGACTCTATGGCACCAGGCGTGCGCCTCTCCGAGCTTACAGTGGACGCCGACGGCTCACTACTTTATAAGCGCAATCTCGGCAAGCGCTCAGCCATCATCAAAGAGACAGCCAGTGGAGCCAAGTACGCCACACTCAAGCTTGGTCGTGAGACCAGAGAGATTGCACTTTTAGCCAACGCCCAAAAGGTGATTAAAGGCAAAGAAGGCGTCATGACAGTCTCGCCCGATGGCAGTCTCGTTAGCATCAAACCCAAAGCCGGCGGCACTATTGAGGTTTATCCCTGGGTTAAACTAGTGGCTGTCGAATTCCCAGATGGTCACAAACAGACCTTTTATGCCAGCGACAGAGAGCTCGGCAGCATCAAAAAAAATCCCATTGGATTTTATGTCAATTGGCTACCCACAGACAGCCAGGGTCACCACTTCGAGTGGGGCACACTGGCGAGCAACGCCGAGAGCTAACTGACACAAGTCAATTACCCGAGCAACTGCAATAGCAAAAGCTTCAAAAGGACCCTTAAAAGTCCTCGGATACTTCATCGCGGTTGAGTAGTAACTCCACCCGCTGACAGAGATCCTGTACTTTGTCGGGGATACCGTTGGCTCTTACATACTGCCTGGCCAGGTCCAGTGTGCGTCTCATGCTGCGCACCACATCACCCTCATCATAGGGAGTAGAGCGTCTGATAGTTTCCCAGGTCGCACCCTGAGCCCACATCTCAGTCAGACCACAGAGGCTGACCCCAATGGTTATGGGGATTTCGACATCATGATCTTTTTGCAGGCGCAGTATCTTGCGTTGTAGCTTTTGCACTTCGATAAGAGCCATCTCTACTTGTGGACTGACTCGCACACGCATATTGTCCTTTGCCCGCGAGTCATCACCGACAAGGGCAGTGAGGATAGGAGCCAACTCAGCAGGCTCAAGAGTCTCAAAAATGCCACTCATGGCCATCTCGGTTAAGAACAGCTCGTTTTGCCCTCTGATACCAGCAGCGGTGCGCCCCAACTCGGTCGGTCTGTTGCCAAAAATAAATTCCTGTTTGCGCAGGATATCGACCAGGGCTTCAAAAGTACGCCAGTAATAAGTGGTCTCGCGCTTGACGCGCTTATCGAGATCACGAATGCGTTTTTCGAGTTGCTGGATGCGCTCAGTTTGTTTGCTGCATGGCTTTTGCACAGGGCAGCCGTGACAGGGCATGGAGTAAGCTTCTTTGACCAGATCTTGTATTGATGTGCGCACATCGTTATAAGCAATCAAGGCTTCGTCTTTAGCTACCTTAGCAGTAGTCTTTATGCCTTTTTCCATTTGCTTGAGCGCTTTGTGTCTGGCTCTAACATTCTCCAGGCGCTTGGCATAGAGCGGCAAATCACCGGGCTCTTTAGGACACAGTGGTGATGCCAGTTTAATCAGTTCGGCTTCCCATGATATTTTTTGCTCAAAGAGCGGAGCCAATTGATTGTTAATCAAAAACTGACCAAAGCTGCGCTCAATCAGGTCGCGAGCATCATCAATGGTGTGACGCTCAAGCAAGTTAAGCACCATGCCATAAGACGGTGTAAAGCGGCTCGACAGTGGATCGGCTTTGGCAGTTGCCAACCTGGCAGCTTCATCCACTGGCTCAAAGGGATTGTGCAAAATCACCACGTGACCGACTTCGTCCATACCGCGACGCCCAGCCCGTCCAGACATCTGCAAAAACTCTGACGCCATCAGTGGTCTATGACCTTCATCGGAGCGTTTATAGATAGAGCTAATCACTGTCGAGCGAGCAGGCATATTGATACCAGCTGCCAGAGTCTCAGTGGCAAAGACTACTTTGAGTAGACCTTCCTGGAATAATTTTTCGACCATGCCTTTCCAGCTCGGCAGCATACCGGCATGGTGCACAGAGAGCCCTTCTAATAGATAAGGCAGATGCGGGTGACTGGCTAGATTGGGATTGTCTTTGGTAAATTCAGCGACACGTCTTTTTAGTTCGCGCTGTTCATCCTGCGAGACTAGCGGTATACCGCGAGCCATTTTCATCGCTTCTTCACAGCCGCGTCTGCTAAACAAAAAGTAAATAGCAGGGAGCATATTGCGTCCCGACAAATTGGCTAAAACATCGCCAGGATGCGTATAGAGACCGCCTGGAGGACGGCGACGTTTTTCTTGTTTGTCGACAAAACGTTTTTTGCCAAATCTAGTCTTGAGAAAAGAATTGACTGCTCCGCCAGGTGCTAGAAGTGGGTATATCCTTCTCTCACCAAAATAATGGAAGCGCAGCGGCACCGGTCTAAAATCAGACAGGACCAGCTCGGTCGGTCCATGGGTCTCATCAATCCAGGTAGTTAGCTCACGGGCATTAGCTACTGTTGCCGACAAAGCGACAAGCTGAATATTTTTAGGCGCATAGATGATGGACTCTTCCCAGACTGTGCCTCTATCGGCGTCATTCATATAATGACATTCGTCGAGGACAACACTGGATACATTTTGCAAGTTGCGTTTGACGTCACCAAGGATGGTGCCATAAAGCATATTGCGGAAGACCTCGGTGGTCATCACAACTATCTGCGCATCACGGTTAAGTGACTGGTCACCAGTGAGGAGACCGACTTTATCCTCTCCGTACTTTTTGCGCAGGTCAAAGAGCTTTTGATTGGACAGGGCTTTAAGTGGCGTAGTGTAAAAACAGCGGCTATTAGACATTAGCGCCATCTCAACTGCGTACTCAGCAATGACTGTTTTGCCAGCACCCGTCGGGGCGCAAACTACAACACTTTTACCGCTCTCTAAGTGATTAATCGCCTCTAGCTGGAAGTCATCCAGCGGAAAGGGAAAAAGTGAGGCTACATCAACTTGCACAGAACATCCAAATGTTTCCTGATCCTTATGGGATAGCTAGGTAAGCGGGGCATTGGCCTGCCGGGGTCTTGGTAAACTTGCCAAATTTGGCAATGACTGCCAAGAGACAATTTTACCAGTATTCATAATATAAAAGGGTATGAACATCCATTCTAAAAACCGGGGGATGCTGGCCAACTAGGTCAAAAGCCGGGTTTTCAACAGATAAAGGCGCCAGACAGGCGTGGTTACATCGCCTAACCGCCAAATACATACTGTATAATCATCAATGCATGGCTTTGAGCCAAGGCGACCGGGACGTAGCGCAGGGGTAGCGCGCACCTTTGGGGTGGGTGAGGCCGGAGGTTCGATTCCTCTCGTCCCGATATATTAAACAAAAGCTTTAGACTTTGAGGCCCTGCTTATCTTGCTTTAGATGAGCCCTTTTTTTCGCACTTGATATTGTGCTTTTGTCGCAGGCTGTAATAGGGTGGGCCCATTGTAGCCAGCCAGGGAGTTGAGACAAATAATCGCCTCTAACCCGAGGCAGTCACCCTAAGTTCAATCCGACTCTTTTTCAGATTGCCAGCAATTGAGTAAGCGGCAAGCAATACCAAAAGCAAGACTGAGAGCGGATTGACCAGACTGATGCGGTAGCGCCTTGCCATAAGCCCCAGACAAAGTAGCATCGGAGCCAGTGCAATCAGATAATAACGGTCAGTACAACGCACCAGAGTCTCTATTGTGAGGAAGGCAAAAGCCGCAAGCAGACAGGAACTTATAGCAGCAAGCCGCCAGTTGAGAGGCTTTTTAAAGACTCCTCTAAACATCGACACTATCGTCAAGGTCAGAGGCACAGTCATAACAAAACTAAAAATGCTAAGCAGCATGCGCCTGCGCTCCGGCACCGGCTTACGGATAATACCGAGCAAACCTTGAGCACCAATGGTGGTGACACGCCAGATATTCTCGGCAAAGGGCATAGTCTGATGATAATAGAGCACGGTCAATAGCGCACTACTCAACAGGATCAAAACCACAACCACAGCGATCTTTATAGTAGTGGCGGACCACTTACCCGCCTGCTTTACCAACCACAAAAAAGCGACGAGTGCAGGTAGCGTGTACAAAGCCAGATAGCAGAGTAACTGCCCCATTGCGCTCACTGTCGGCAAAATCATCTGATGAGGAGCAGTAAGCAGTTTATTTACTACAGCTGCATGGGACTGCCGCACCATCTGATAGTCATGATTGACAAAGCCCAGCGCGCTCGGTCTGTGAGTCAACCAGTAATCGCAACACCAGGCAGAGACTAGTGGCAAAGCAAATAGAGCAGCCAGGATAAGGTGCCGATTTTTTGTGCTAGCCAGATTGGAGCTAAGACAAAACGGTGCCAGCGCCAAAAATATCAAAGCCAATTGTCTTACCGATATCGCCAAAAGCAAAAAGAAAAAAGCCAGAAGTGCCATTTTGACTGACTTTTGAGCCTGAGCCCGGAGCAGACAGGCAAGAAAAATCATGTTGAGAGCAAGTCCAGTGGAATCACTCATAAAGCTAAAGGCGACGTTTATCAAAACTGGATTGGCCGCATAAACCAGAGCGATAAATGCGGCATCACGCCTGGGTATCCGCAATGATGCAGCAGCATCAAATAATGCCAGGGCACCAATAAAAGTAATAACAAAAGAGCACAGTCTGAGACTTGTATATGAATATCCAAATATTTTGGAGGCAATCAATCCCAACGCTACATGAGCAATGCCCGGAGCGCATACGGTGGGCATGACTAACCCATGTCCTCGCAAGAGGTGCCTGACGCCCTCGCCATAAGACCAGTCATCGTTAAGAGGGAAGTTACCGCTCAGACCTATGAGCAAAAGCATTGCTACAAAAAGCGAGACTAGTAGTAAAACTGGAGCGGCGACCTTAACAGTACGATGCCTTACACTTACAAGATTCAATGTTTATATCTAAATCCATCACCACAAAGCACTCTAATCTAGCAAACTAAAGTCTGATTTTAAACAAGGTCAGTTTAAATTCCAGGTATCGGACTCTCTTGCGGGACTATGCCTGACTCTGGCTGGCTCAAAAGTCTTGGCCAAAATAGCCTCAACATTGTCACCATCATTTACACCAAAAAAGCCAATCGGCTTATTGTAATAACCACTTCGACCTTGCAGTTGCAAATTTTCAAAGACCAAATCAGCCCTACCCGCACCAGCACTGGTGACATCGAGCGAAGTGATGACGTTAAACTCCACAAGTTTATTGGGTTCAAAAATCAAAGCACGTTTATTGGTAACAGCATAAACAGTGGCTAAGGCAGCCATCCGCGCCCAAAAGACGACACAATAAGTAAGAAAGAGCGGCACCAAGACAATAGCTACAGCAATGGCTTTTACAACTAATTCGTCTTGCTCAAAGTGTTTAAAAAACAGCTTTATGGATATTGGCACCATACCAAGTGTAACGAACAAACAAACAAATATGGCAGGACGCTCTTTACGCACCATCACGACTGGATCTGGTTGTCCTGTCCAGAGCAGCTTTTCACCGTCTTGCAGAGCCTGATTTACTCTTTCGAGCAAAGATTTGGAAATAACATCAGGCATTAAACTTCCTGCAATTGCAATCTACAAAATAAAAATGTCTGCCTTATAAAAGCAGACATTTAATTTCAAATCAATTCAATCGACTAATTAAAGACCCGACGAGCATAGCGCCGTCTTGGCGGAGCTGGCTTGTAGCGGTTAGGACATTCTTCGTCGTAACCTGCAAAAAATGTGCGTGGTTGCAGAGTCAATTCACCACTGGCTTCTTTTGCTTTGTCGCCGCGGTGCATATGACTGTTTGCGTTATTAGCGGCAGCTTCCAATCCATCTAGATAACTGGTGAGATCGCTTTGCGCTTTTTGCCCAGCTTCTTTTTCGATTGTCTTTGGTGCTATTTCGGGAGCAACATAGGGAGTCTCGGCAAACTGTGCTGCCGCAGCCTGTACCAGCTTGTCTGGCATCGACTGAATAGTTTCTCTTGTTACTTCCTGACGCAAAATCTGCGGTATCTCACCATGAGCGCTTTGTTTAGCAGCGCCCTTAGACATATCCGTACAATAACTACTTACATCAATAGACGGTATGCAGTTAAAGATTGGGTTGAGGTGGACAAATTCGCGAATCTTTATCTTCAAGATAGCCTTGAGGCGATCATCGAGCTTGTCTAGAGATATGGGCTGTTCATCTGGTAATAGCGGCATGAGGAGTAACCTCAACTGATTCAAAACTAGGGCAAAAGCCACAAGTGGAGAATGTTAGCAGAGATTAACCGATTGTCAACAGACTTACCGGCAATACGCAATGAATTAATCAAGCGGTAATTAATCAGGCTCTGACGTCTTGAGCAATTATCTCGCGAAGCTTCTTGAGAGCGCTATGTACAGCTCTTGATACACCCATCTCAGATAGACCAAGTACATATGCTGTTTCCTTTTGTGACAGGTCATAAAAGAAAACAAACTCGACAATCTGCTTGGTGCGCTCGCCCAAGCGCTTGAGCGCCTGACTCAATAATTCGCGGTCTTCAGATGCGGCAAACAAATCCTGGTAGCGCTTATCGGGCACCACATCAGAGAGCATGCGACGGTCATCGCGCTCATCCTCATCACCAGCTCCATCCAGAGACTCGTAGTGGATACGCACTTCCCAGGACTGCTGAGCCTCGAGTATGTCCGGCACGCTAAAGCCGCTGTGCTGCGCCAGTTCTTGCACTGTAGGTGTGCGGTCGAGCGCTCTGGTGAGCTTCTCTTCCAGTTGGCTGAGCTGACTATTCATCTCAGTCAATCGCCTGGGCACCTGCACAATAGAGCAATGGTCACGCAGATAATGGCGTATCTCGCCGCGTATATAACAGGTAGCCAGAGTGCGGAAGCTCGCCGAACGAGCCCTGGTGGGATCGTAATAACGGATTGCCTTGAGCAGCCCGATTGAGCCAACCTGGGCCAGATCCTCAAAGCTATCAGGCGCATACTGACTGTATTTGCGAGCAATTTGACGGACCAGTGGCATATGCTGACGCACAATCAATGATGCATCACCACCAAGCACACTGAGACCCATGGCGGGTATTTCGTCCTGCTCCTTTTCGAGGTAAGGCGATAAAGCCTCCGCAGCAGACGCAACTTCGGTGTCAGCACCCTCCAGTACTGCCACATTCGCCCCTGCACCGTAGTCAGGATCGACTACAGCAGCAACGGCGACGCATGGTGCGTCGCTCAACAAAACTTCACTTGCGGTGTGATTTTTTCTAGCCAAGGTCAGTACTCCCAGTAGCGTTGTTAGACCCTGAGCCCCACACCAAGCCCCTACACTTTTCTTCCCTTGACAAGTCCATTTCAAACCGTACATTTAACAGTCTGTGGAGAAATAACAAAGCAGACTGACGCGGCAGAGCATCAAGACATTAAAATGAGATTGTCTAGAGAATAAACGTGAAAAAAGCCACCAAAACATTTACCCGACTGAGAGTGCTCTGGTCCAGAGTACCGGCCCAAAAGCAGATGCTTTATTTGGGACTCGGTTGTGTGGCGGCTCTTGTCACATTTACATCGTGGGTCTGGGTGACTCGCGCTCAAGCATCTATAAATGATTCGGTCAAATTGTTTGGTCAAGGCTTTGCCGAAGCTCTTGCTCGCGGTGGCGCTGAGGCGTTGAGCAATAGCGGCGACCTGGAGAGCTTGCGCTACTACATATTGAGTCAGAGAGGCAAAGTCAAAACGATTGCTTATATCGTCTTTGAGGACAATGCCGGCAATATCTTGCTAGATCCCAACTCAAAAAAAGACCTCAAGACAATCTATCCGGTCTACAAACTATATAAAGAAAACCCCGAAAACTTTGCCGTACCCGGTATCTATCCATCACCCGAAGGCTACCGCTCGGTCACAAATATTGTTGTGCGCATGCACAAAAACGGTCAGGACCTGGGTCTTTGCTGGGTTGGACTGTATAACGATGTGTTTACCATCCTGGGCACACAACAAGAGACAACCAACTTCCTTATAACGATCTTTTGTCTGGTAGGGGTTTTGGGCGCTCTGGGAGTATGGGCCAACTACACTTTGATTAACTCACCACTGCGCACACTATCGCAGGGAGCCAGTCAGATAGCCACTGGACACTTTGGTCACCAGATCAAAGTACAGCGCGCCGGCAAAGAGATAGACCAGCTGGTCAATGCCTTTAACTACATGTCGAGCCGCTTGCAGCTCTATGACAAACAAAACGTAGATAGTTTGATGGCCGAGCGTAACAAATTTATCTCTGAGCGCAACAAGCTAGAGCTAGTACTGATGTCTATTGCCGACGGCGTTATGGTGTGTGACCGAGATAACAAAGTACAGATAGTCAACCGTGCCGCCACCGAGATTTTTGACAAAGAAGCCAAAGACCTGCTCGGTAAGCCACTTGTAGTATGCACCGAAGGACCAGACCAGCCGCAAATCTGTCAGGTCGTCCAACAATTTACCGATATCAATGTATCGCCAGGCTCACTAGAGCCCATTGTGCAACAGATACAACTAAATGATCTGACCGTGCGCTTGCACACTGCCCCAATCTTCCTCAATAAAGAAGTGCTGGGCTCAGTAATGATCATGCAAGACATCACCAAACAAACCGAACTCGAAAAAATGAAAAACGAGTTTATGGCTAATGTCTCGCATGAATTGCGCACACCAATCACATCTATCAAGAGCTATGTAGATACTCTCGTCAATCATGGCGAAAAACTCGATCCAGATATACACCGCGAATTTTTGCAAATCATCGACAACGAAGCCGACCGTCTCATCCACCTGGTCAATGATGTGCTCGAGCTCAGTCGCATCGAAGAAGCTGAGAAAGACTTTGAGATGCTACCTCTGGATATACACCGCGCCTGTGAAGCAGCCATACGCTCGCTCAATCTCATGGCCCGTGACCGTGGCATCGAGCTCGCTTACGACCAGGGCGACGAAGTGCCAATGGCTCTTATCAATCAAGAGTCAATTGAACGTGTGGTAATAAACCTGCTCAACAATGGCATCAAATACACACCAGAGGGCGGCAAAATCACAGTACGGGTCGAGAACGCCAATAATGAAGTAGCTGTCCACGTCAAAGACACCGGTATCGGCATACCTGATGATGCCATGGAGCATATCTTTGACCGCTTTTATCGCGTCGAAAAGAAAGTGCATACGATCAAAGGCACCGGTCTTGGCTTAACAATCGTCAAAAAAATTATTGAAAAACACCACGGTCGCATTACGGTGGCCAGTGCTCTGGGTGAAGGCTCTACTTTTAGCTTCTATCTGCCAGCCCTGCCTAAATCCCAGGAGACCGACGACTTCTCTCCTGAGGGTGTCGGTAAGAGCGAGAAGCATTCACAAGAGCCTCTACAGGCTTAAGAGCGGGCTCTGTGATCCTCTGGACCGCTTGCGCTGGCAGTTGACTCAGACCCTTTTATTGCCGACCTTCAAAAAGCCGCTATTTCCGCTTGAAAGCCTCGATATGGCTGATAATCTCACGGCCATAAAACTCACCCATAAATCCATCCGATATGCGACCGCTATGCGCCGCTTATCCGCCAGGCTCCCCCCGGTAAATCCCCTGAACATTAGCAACTTATCCTTTAGCGCATTCAGTTTTCAAGCTCCCTCGTGTTATTATTTCTCCGTTGACAAGGTCTCTTTGGACTGGCGTCCTCGGGGATATCCGTTTTTGTTAGGAGTTCATGGCTAGAGCAGTCTATCCCGGCTCATTCGACCCATTAACTCTGGGCCACCTCGATATAGTTCGTCGCGCTCACGCGCTCTTTGACGAAGTAATAATGGCGGTGGTCGGCAATCCAGGTAAATCACCTTTATTGCCAATGGATATAAGAAAGAACCTTATAGAAGAAGTCGTAAAAGACTTGAAAGGAGTGAAAGTAGACGAGTTTCAAGGTTTGACCGTTGATTATGCGCGTCAGAGCAATACCACTGTATTGATTCGGGGCCTGAGAGCGATTTCAGATTTCGAAGCCGAACTGGGGATGGCTCAGGCGAACAAGCAACTCTTTCCTGAACTAGAAACTATTTTTCTCATGACAAAAGCCGAGTATTCTTTTATCAGCTCCTCCACTGTAAAGGAAATCGCCCGTCTGGGCGGCGACGTTTCCCAATTCGTACCGCATCCGGTGAATGACTATTTGAAAGAGCATTTCAGCAGAGGCACCAAGTAGAAAATGACCATGATTACTGCACCAACAGTACAAGCATCCAACACCTTCAAGCAAACTACGATCTATAAGCATCTAGATTTGCTGGAGCATCTTATTGATGACGCCGCAGGCGTGCACAAGTTTAAGTTCATCAACGCTGATGACTTCCTCGATGTATTGGACAAAGCTAGAGCCCGCTTACCTGAAGAGTTAAGAGAGGCTGCCGACGTCCTCGTCCAGAGAGATGAAATCATCGCCGAATCACAAAGGCGTAGTGAACAAATCATCACCACGGCTCGCCGTCAGGCTGAGACCATGCTGCATGAATCCGAACTGCTCAAGGCCGTACAAGCCGAAGTAGAGCGTATCCGCAAGCAAGTGGTACAAGAAGTCGAGCAAATGCGCCGCGAAGCCATTGCCGAGGCCGAAAGAATCAGATTGGAAGCTGACGAAGATGCAGCCAAAATCAGAGAAGGCGCCGATCATTATGCCGAGCAAGTACTAACTCGCATGGAAAATGACCTGCAAGGTCTGGCTCAACGTGTTACCGAATCTCAACAGATTGTCAGAAATGGTCAAAGACTGCTCGGTCAAGTCAAACGCCATGGTGTCGGAGCAGTTGCTGCTTCTTCACTACCTGTAGGCATAAGCCCCATGGGTGGCAATCCACAAGCTCTAACTTCTGGACTAAATTCACCTTTGCTATCAAGCAAATTTGACTAGAAGTAAATAACAAGCTAAAAACAGAAGCTCCGGTTTTCCGGAGCTTTTTGTTTTTGTTGGATATATTCAACCGGTTAACGGGCAAGGCTAAGTAATGCCCCCTTACTACCCTAACGAAAGATAATTTGTGACACAAGACGGCAATTTACCAAATGCCGCGTCTGCTGATGCAGATGCGCCAATATCGCGAGTGTCTCTAGCAGTTGGCCTATTTTCAGCCAGCTTTTTATCGCTCTTTTTTGAGCTGCTTGTCATACGCTGGCTCACTTCCGACTTTGTTAGTTTTGGCGTTTTCAAAACTTTCCCGCTTATTGCCTGTTTTGTTGGACTGGGTACCGGGGTGGCGAGGGCCGACCACAAATATTTCCAACTGGCGCCTTTTGCATTACTAGTCACGGTGGTGACAATCCTCAGCACTAGCCTGGCAGGTTATGGCGATCTCACCTTCCCCTCACTGGCCCTTTATCAATGGGACAGTTTGACTCGCACCGGCATGGTTGTCGAAGTCCTAAAAATGACCCTGCTAGTTATTTTGCTTTTGATGGGTCCTTTTGCCGTGATGTTTACCATCGGCACTTTGATTGGTTATTTTTTCAATCGCCTCAAACCACTTAAGGCCTATTGCGTAGATATCGGTGGCGCGATCGTCGGTAGTATCATCTTTGCCCTTCTTTCTTTTCTTTCTTTTTCTCCTAACATGGAGATTGTTATCGTCGCAGTGATGATGGCCATACTTTTGTTTGCTGTATCACGCTCGTCACTGCCCAGACTGGCTGTGCTTGCAGCGACCACGGTAATCGCCCTGCTTCCGATATTTAATCCACCTGGCACTAGCTGGACGCCCTACTATCGCCTCGACGTGCAAGAAATAGACCTGCCTGCCGCATTGAGTGCCGATGGTAAGGCACAAAAGCTTGGTATCACTGTCAATACCAATCATGGTTTTTCGCAGTCCTATACCAACAACAATGACCTGCAATTATCAGAGCTGGGACAAAAAACTGAGCCAGCACGTCTGCTCAAAGATTTTTTGACTGTGCGCAAAAATTACTATGAGCTACCCTACAAATTTAAAAAGCCCAAAGAAGTACTTATCCTGGGTGCTGGCAGCGGCTCAGATATAGCCGAGGCCGTAAAGCAGGGAGCGACCTGGATTGACGCAGTCGAGATCGACCGGGGCGTGCGCAATCTAGCCAAGAAATACAATGCCAATTATTTTGCACCGCAAGTACATTATCACCTCGACGATGGTCGTAAATTTCTCACTACTACAGACAAAAAATATGACATGGTCATCCTGGCCTGCCTGGACTCCAGAGCAGTATCAGGCAACGGCTCATCGGTGCGCACTGACTGTTATATCCACACAGCAGAGAGCTATGCCGATTGCGTTAAACACCTCAAAGACGATGGCGTATTGGCGCTCAGCTTTGGCGCATCAGTAGGTGGCAACTCGCAGTGGCTCAGAGATCGCATCTACAAAACTCTCGAGCATGTGACTGGCTATCCACCACTGGTGATGTCTGATGAAGACGCCAAATACAAATGGCCTGCCTACTTTTTTATCACGGGCAAACCAGTCAAAGATGGTCTGCTCACAGCTCCTGTCAATCCCGATGGCTTTAGTGCCATCACCATGCCTAAAGAAGTCCAGGGCATAGTACTGGGCGATGACTGGCCGTTTTTGTATGTACGCGAAAAATCGCTGGATATCCCCTATCTCTTTGTGTTGACACTGATTACAGCTATCACTCTCTATGTCGGCCGCTCAGTAATATTTGGACCCAAAAGCTCAGTCGATGTGCAATTGTTTGGTCTGGGTGCGGCTTTTATCTTGCTTGAGCTGCAAGCAATATCGAGACTATCACTTATCTTTGGCGCAACCTGGGTAACATCATCGATTGTCATCAATGGTGTTTTACTTATGATCCTTGCCGCCAACTTTATTATCATCAAAAGCCAAAAGCCCTTTAGCCAGGACATACTCTACTGGGTCTTATTTGGCACCATCGCCGCAAGCTATGTGTTACCAGTCTCGTCCATCCTCTCGCAGGCTCCCGGAGCGGGCATGTGGCTCTGTACGCTGATTACTCTGTCGCCTATATTTGTGGTCGGACTCATTTTTGCCACAGCCTTTAAGGTGGCAGTCAATCCTTCGCGCTCCTTTGCCTTTAACCTCCTGGGCAGTGTGCTCGGTGGCTTGCTTGAGTATTTATCCACCTACATAGGCATAAACAACCTGCTCCTAGTCTCACTCGCTCTCTACGCCTGGAGTTATATAGCCATGCGTCAGGCAGCCAAAGAAGCAGGACTGGCAAGTACGCCCACTAACGCTGATGCAACAGAAAACCCAGCGGTATAGTGAAAGTGATCTAGCGGAAGAAGCGAATCATCTTTTTGTCATTATCGATGACATAACGCTGGTCCTTAAAAAATGGCTGACCAAGAAGTGATGTCCCGATTTGACCGACGATGATCTCAATGTTGCGTTTTTCTAAATCACCGAGTTTGAGAGATTCGAGATTGACTACAAGTGCTGGCTTGCTACCTCCAACCCCACCAAAAGCAGCCATGCGTGCTTGCTGAGGAGCAGGCATCACCATGGCGGCTACACTCATGTCCAAAACAATACTGGAAGCCCCAGTATCAAACACCATTTCAACTGGATGACCATTGACCAAAGCAGTAACAAGCATTTCGTTATTGGTCAGGCGAAACGGTACGTCGATAGTATTGAATGGCACTGAACGAGAAGCACCGCTAGCATTGCGTCTAAACATATGAATATAATCGCTGCCGCCGCTCAGGTTATATTGCAAGTCATTGAAGAAGTCCTGACCAATTAGCCCATTACCAAACATGGACTCAGTCAAACCGACAGTCAACTTGCGCGAAAACTTGCCCAGCCCTACAGTGGCAGGTGCTTGCCACATGGGCACATCACCGCCAACTCCCTGAGCAAAACCAACCGGTTTGCCAGTAGGAACCTTATTACCAAGTCTCTTCCAGGCATCCAGGCTCAATACGGTGGCAGACGCCCCGGTATCAAATGCCATCTCAATATTTTTTCCGTTAATCACAGTATTCATCATCAGATGATGACCTAGTCCTCGATGCAGCGGCACACGATCTTCATCAGGACCAATTAGCGGTCCGATATCATCGTCATCGTCGCTACTTTTACTGGCAGTGCTGGCGGGCTTGTCAGCAGCTCCAGCGCCAGGTGCCTGCATACTCTTTATAGATGTTTGAGAGTAGGTGGCAGCCTGCGATCCGGGAAAATTTTTGCTGACGTATTCATAGAACTTGAGGGCATCGGCATTGCGATTTTGGCGATGATAACTGGCAGCCAGATAATAATACGCATCAGCACTCTGTGGATTGGTCTTGACGTAGCTGGTAAAGACCTTAATAGCGCCGTCATAGTCTTTAGCGCTAAATTTTTTGATGCCGTCGTTCATCCCCTGAGCCAGAGCCATGGGAGCGCAGATAAGACTGGTTAAAAGGAACGATGACAACAGACTGGTGACTAATAAGTGGCGCATTTACACTCTTTACCTGAGCTAAAACAAACACATTTAAGGGACTGGTCAAGCGGCAATAGCAGTGATTGCCCTCCCGCCATCGACAATCTTTCCCCATTTTGCCATCTTATCGACAGCATAAACCAAATAACGACAATTTATCTCTCCCCCAAAAACCAAATCGTCGCAAAACAACTCAAAGCGCTATACTCTTCGATCCCAAAACTCAAATACCCGATTTTAAAATAAAGCCCTTTACCAAATTGCCAGGCATCATATTTGGTGCCAATATGGAGCATCATGACAGCAGAGCAAAGTCAGCCCCCTAGTTTTACTCTCAACAAATTTAACGGCACAAACAGTCAGTTTGTAGACAGCACAATGCCACCGGACTCAGGTGGTGCCGTAAGCTATGAACACTATGTCGAATTTTTGAATGGAGTATTTACCGTATACGACAAGTTTACGCATGTAAAACTGGCTCAAATTACCGACCATGAATTTTGGACCAAAGCTGGAATCTCCGACCCCAGGGGGTTAGTGGATCCCAGAGTTGTCTTTGTACCAAAAGCTGGCAAATATGGACAGGGACAATGGCTCGTAGTGCAGCTTAATATGGGACATGCGGTTTATGTCGCATGTACAGATCCCAAATTTAAATACCCCAGCCCACTGCCAGGACAATGGCGGGCAGCGCAGTTTGATTTGCCTGGCAACGATTTTACTCAGGTTGGCTTTGACGGCACCGGCATCTACCTGACTGTGCAAAAGAGTATGTCGCAAGCCGACAAGCCAGATGCAGAGTCAAAGACAGACGCAGAGTCAAAGACAGATCAAAATCCACAGACAGTTACCGATCACAACAAAGCAGAAGCAGCCGCCTTTGGACGTTGGTCGCAGTTTGTCTTTATGCCCCAGGCAAGCATCCTGGCGTTTCCCCCACAAGTAGGACCAGACAGCGGACTCAAGATATTTGACCCACTCAACCCGGACGTATATGGCAGCGGTCTTTATCCTGTAGCAGACATGACTGGCTCAGCATGGGAATTTGCAAATTTTATCTGCGTCAACAACATCACGCGCAGACATCTGACTTACGCCAAAATGATGGTGCCACAGCGAGTTTTGGTCAACCATCAAAACATACCTATCGAACCAGTAGAAATAATGCCTTTTACGAGAGTCAAGCAACCAGCCGGCTCTGCAGCAGATAGAGTGACTTACTATGTCTCTGATATAGCAGCAGCTCCGCAGAGCGACGGCTTTAATGTTTGGCTCACTCACACAATCAAAAAGAATGACTGTCTGGCTGTACGCTGGTACAGACTAGCAATCGATCCCGTCACGCGTGACTTAAGCCTGGCCAATTGGGGAGAGCTTTACGACAAAGACAGACATTACGACTACTACAATTCATCTATTGCTTCATTTGGCAAAGACGACTACACAGTCATATGTTTTACGAGATCAGGTGACGCAACGACACCGACAGATCCAAACAATCCAAAGTGTGGCAATATCGGAGCCTATGCCGCCATCATTCGCGAGGACGGCTCCCAGCCTACGATAGTGCCAGTACAAAGCGGCCTTGCCAACAACTTTTTGCCACGCGCCCAGGGAGACTTTGCCCGCTGGGGAGACTATTCAACAATCTGGCGTGACCCTGACTACAACTCAAGAAACATGTGGATGATCAATCAATATGTCACTCAGGGCGGCTCAGCATCAGAATGGTGCGAGATAATCGGTTGCTTGCACATCGATGCGCCAGCCTAGAGACAAGTAAACCTCAGGTGAGGATGCCAATCCCCCCGCGCGAGATCTTTTGACACCTCACTTGAGGACTGCTATTCCCTCACCTAAGGCAACATTAACCATATAGCTCACCTTAGGTTAATATGCCGCTAAAATCATCGGCGAAGGATATACTACAAAGATGATGTTTTAGCTGGGGGACGGTCGCTTGACTGACAAGCAAATAAAATTGCTGGTCGTAGATGATCATCATATCTTTAGAGTGGGCCTGCAAATGGCTCTCCAACAAGTGCCTGACTTTGTCCTGGTTGGAGAGGCTTTTGATGGAGCGATGGCTCTCACCAAAGTACAAGAATGCGATCCTGACGTTGTGTTGATAGACATCAGAATGCCGATTTTGAATGGTATCGAAGCGACAAGACAAATCAAATCTCTCTATCCGCAAAAGCGGGTTTTGATTTTTACCTCAAATGACAGCACTGCCGATGTCTTTGCCGCACTCTCTGCTGGCGCCGATGGCTACATCACAAAAGACAGTACAGTAGACGATCTCAGCCTGGCCATACACTCTGTAGCGGCAGGAGCCTGTTGGCTCGATCCACAGATTGCCAAAATGGTGCTCAAATCATCAGTAGTAAAAAACGCTGACGAGATCAGCACGAGTGGCACGCTGAGTACAAGTGGTGCCAACAAACAAGCAAGCGATTCCAATTTTAATCCCAATAACAACAGCTACTGTCTGTCTCGTCGCGAGTACGACGTGCTCGATTTGCTCGTACAGGGCAACGGCAATATCGAAATCGCTCAAAAGCTATCCTTGAGTGTCGAGACAGTTAAGACTCACATGACACACATCATGTCCAAGCTAGCAGTCTCAGATCGCACACAAGCGGCTGTTAAAGCGCTACGCGAAAATATCATCAGCTGAGAATTTGGCAGCTGAGCAGAGGTACCATTTGCTCAATAGCAGCAAGCCAATCTAAGTGATTTTACTTAGTTGTTGACTGGCGCTTGAGGCACAGCATCAGCCTCAGTATTTTGATTTTGATTTTGAATCAAGTTGACTGCATCGGCAGGAGTGGTGATTACTCTAGGATTGAGTAATTTATCCTTAGTCTCACTATCAAGCGGCTTGGGCTGCGAGACATAGGCAGTGTAGATGATGCCAGACAATTTACGGATAAGCTCATTGGCGCGTCTATCGTTATGAGGTCTCTGCACTTGTACAGCAACAATGTACTGGCGTCCGTCAGCAGTGGTCACTACACCGGTGTCACCAACCATAGAGCCGATGTCACCAGTCTTGTGCGCCAACTTAGCACCGGGAGGCAAGCCCTGATTGAGTAGAGTCTTGGTCTTAGTGCGGTACATGATGTTGCGCATCTTGGTGCGCCAGGGATTGGACATCAACTCGCCTTTTTCTACTCTGGCAAGCAAATAGACAAGGTCGTAAGGGCTGGTACGGTTGGTGCCGGTCAGATCTGCCAGCCAGTTGTTTATAACTGTATTTTTGAGACCCCAGGAGACAAAGCGTTTGTTGACCGCTTGCTTGCCACCCAATAGGTCGATAATCATATTGGTGGCGGTATTGTCAGAGATGATAATCATCAGCTCTGCCACTTGCATCAAAGGCAGCTTGGTACCGACTGGTCGGTACTGTAGATAGCCTGAGCCTCCAGCGACAAGATCTTGGCGTATGGTCAGGACTTTGTTGGGATCGATGTCACCGCGATCGATGGCGCTAAAGAGTGCGACAAGGACGGGGACCTTGATCATACTGGCGGCAGCAAAACTATTATTACCGTTAAAGTCGACGTAGGCACCAGTCTTGGGGTCAACTACAAATACTCCAGGACTGAGTTTTTTGACCTGACATGATGTCTCTATCTGGCGGCGCAAATCGCTCAGCTCATAGGAGAGATTAAACGGTGCTGCCAGAGGCACAAGCGAAGCAGCTCCGGCTTTTTGGTTTTGGAAGGGACCTAGCGGAATAAAAAAGCTCTGCACCGCCATCAGTGCTGTGGCAAGAGCTGTAGCACGCACCAGTCTCGGTCCAGGAGGTGTCGGACGAAACCTCTTAAACTTGCTAGATTTTTTGACAGTATAAAGCGGCTGCGCAGGCACTGCCTCCGCCACTTCGGTTACTTCTACTGGAGCTATAGGTGATGTTTGCACTGCTTGCCTTATCTATATCGCGTATATCAATCGACGCCTGTCGACATCAATCCCTCTAACTACACAGTAATATCTGCGACAAAATTAAAGGTGATACCAGGGACGCCACCGTTATTTTATCTTACAACAGCTGCAAGTAAAGGAGGTAATCAAGGCAACCAGCGGATTTAATAAATCGATAGAACTCTAAAGTACCTATTCTTGCCCGTACAAATCCCACAGCCTGGGGTACTGCTCTTTAAAGTAATCGACATCATGCTCATCAAAACTATCGCCGCTGGGCTCAAAATTGACCTTTTCTGTATTTCTGTCGTATATAGCGCCGTCATCACTGCGCTCCTCATAGACCTCACAAGCCAGATAGAGCATTTCTTCGCAGGGCACCACCAGACCAAACTCGGCAAGCTCATCAGGCTCTCTCAAACTGGTCTCATAGGCTTCTTTGCCCTTCATAATCAGACCGGCTCTAAAATACTCAAACTCATCGTCATTGAGCCCGCCCATCATCAAATAAGCAGCACCCCAGAGAGCCCAGTTGTAGGCCTGGTCCATCAATTGATCCAGGATCTGCTGGAAGACTATAAGCTCCTCTACATCCTCAATTTGAGTAAGCAGGCGCTTGAGTGCTATCACCTGCGGTCCCAGGTCTTCGCCATCACCGGCGGAGGCAGCTTCGATAGACTGTTCTATGAGATACCAAAAAGTGACTTCATCCATTTTTGCTAAGGCTTCCTTTCAGGGTCTACAGGTAAGTGCTGGGGCTTTTTATCGCGCCGGGGTACTAGCAGATAGAGCATCATAAAGGCAGTAGTAGCCAAACTGACGGCATACTTTGTCTCTACAGGGATGTCGGTGCGCGGTGATATCAAACCCTCTATGCTACCAGCCACCAATAGCAAAGGCACACAACCAGCAAACATTTTCATGGCAGGATTGATAGCCGCTTTGAGAGCATCCAGACGCTTGTATGGTCCGGGAAACAACATGGCATAACCAATCATCAGTCCCGCTCCACCACTTATAAAGATACAGCTAAGCTCGATTACGCCGTGGCCACATACAAATGCCATAAGTCTGTGTGCCATACCATAATCATGGCAAACACCAAATACAGTGCCATTGAGCATGCCATTGAGGACCAGTATCCAGATTGTACCGATACCAAAGGAAATACCAAGGGCAAAAGCCAAAACCGATACTTTTATATTGTTTGTAGCAATCAAACCGCCAATAGCGGGCGCATTATCCTGCACAGAGTCGGTCCACATCTTTTTGCTCTCGATATAGCTCCACATTTGCTCTCCCACGATGGGGTAGCCGGGCAAAATTTCTTTTTGAGCAAAATTGACGTCATAGACAGCCTCCCGGTAACATCCAAGACCGGGCAAAACAAACAAAAGAAAGGCCACAACCACATAGACCATGTTTTTTTGCACTACGGCAGGAAAACCGTGCAAAAGGAATTGAATGACATCCGAAAGTCTACTCTGGCGGGTCTGATAGACTTGGTTATGCGCTCTCACCACCAGATTATTGAGGTAGATTTGCAAATCGGCATTAAGCTTAAGAGCCCGCGCCCGCGACAAATCCCCAGAGGAGGCGCGATAAAGCCGACCCAGCTCGTTGAGACCCTGGCGGTCCAGACTGCCAAGTCCCCGACTTTCTACTCGTTTGAGCAAGTCTTCCAGTTTTTGCCAGGACACCCGTCTGGTTTTGAGCCAGCGCTCTACATTCATTAATAGCCCTTCGCTAAAAGATCAAAGCAAATGCAACAGCCAGATTATTCTATCTCTACCCCCGAAAATGTCGACTTACACCTGGAGTTGGCGGGTATTGGCAACAGACTCCTGGCGCAACTGCTAGATGCGCTGGTGCAACTGGCGGTCGGATTGCTCGTTGTCATAGCCGCTCTGGCGGCTGCCTGCATTGTATTTGCCATGGGGCTCGATAGCAATGCCAAAAACTTAGCTTACTCTGTAATTGCCCTAGTCGTCATACTTTTGCTCTTCTTTATGCAGGGAGCATACTTCATCATATTAGAAGGGGCCTGGAAAGGTCAGACTCCCGGCAAAAAGATGGCCGAAATCCGAGTCATTGAGCAAAACGGACAACCGATTGGCTGGTCCGCCTCGCTCTTTCGCAACCTGTTGCGCTACGCCGATAACTTCCTGGTGGTGGGCATGGTTGTCATGCTCATCGACAACAAAGAGAGACGCCTTGGCGATCTCGCCGCCGGCACTCTGGTCATTAGAGAGCGCAAGCCCGATATGACAGATAGCGCTATCAAGATAAACCCCCGCGTCGCCAACAAGCCAGAGCTAGCAGCAATGGACGTAGGTCTGGTCAGCCCGGTGGAGTACGACCTATTGGCTGATTATCTCAAGCGTCGCAAATCATTGACCAAACAGTCCCGCCCACTGGTGGCCAGACAACTCTCAGACCATTTCCAAAGCAAAATGCAGTCACCAGCTCTAGAGCGCGAAGACGGCAAGTACGAAGCCGACGAAGACTATCTGGAAGCCATCTATAGCAGCTATAAGGCAAGAGCCGCAGAATAAGCAGTCCAATGGACTGAAATTGCAGAGCGACAGCAAGCGCAGCAAAAATCAGCTCTACAAACAAAAGAGCAGCGGATTGCTCCGCCGCTCTTTGCGAAATCTATTGCAGGTTAGCTTAGCGCTTGTCCATATCAACATACTTGAGATTCTTCTCGCCGGTGTATTCGGCGCGAGGACGGATCAAGCGGTTGTTGGCATACTGCTCCAGGATGTGGGCAGCCCAGCCAGACATGCGGCTCATGGCAAAAATTGGTGTGTACAGGTCGGGCTTGATGCCCAGCATGTAGTACACGCTAGCTGAGTAAAAGTCGACGTTGGCGTTGAGGCCTTTGTCGGCGTTGACGTGCAGCTCAATTTTGCGCGACATATCAAACCATTTGGTTTCTTTGAGACGTTGTCCCAATTCTTCGGACATCTTGCGCAAGTGCGAAGCTCTTGGGTCCTCGGTCTTGTAGACGCGGTGTCCAAAACCCATCACTTTTTGGTGATTGGCAAACATTTTGGCTAAGTGCTCATCGACTTTGTCAAGAGAGCCTATCTCAAGAAGCATTTTGATTACTTCCTGGTTGGCTCCACCGTGCAAAGGTCCTTTGAGAGCGCCGATAGCAGCGACTACAGCACTGTAGATATCGGTCTCGGTAGCAGCAGCGACGCGTGCAGCAAAGGTGCTGGCGTTTAGCTCGTGGTCAGCATGCAAGATCAAAGCGATGTCGAGCGATTTGACGCTGACTTCATCAGGCTCTTTGCCGCCGGACAACATATAAAGGAAGTTGTATGCCAGAGATCCAGTCTCTTTGGGTTCAACGACTTCTTTGTCATTTCTGATCAAATCCCAGTAGGCGACTACTGTGGGGATTTGGGCAGTGAGACGAATTGCTTTTCTGACATTAGGTTCGCGACCTTTGTCTTCAGCTTCAGCGTCATACATCGATAGCATCGAGACGGCTGTTCTCAAGACTTCCATTGGCAATGCCTTTTTAGGATATTGCTTCATGGCTTTGACAACATCAGCAGGTATGCGACGATTGGTCTGCAAACCCTTTGTGAGAGTCTCTAACTCGGTC
Source organism: Candidatus Obscuribacter sp. (assembly GCA_016718315.1). Lineage (GTDB taxonomy): Bacteria > Cyanobacteriota > Vampirovibrionia > Obscuribacterales > Obscuribacteraceae > Obscuribacter. The sequence goes on from JADKDV010000002.1 coordinate 1,057,507, forward strand.
TTTGTAGGCAGACGCCCATACCACAACAGATAGACGACTTCTTCAAAGGTGGAATGCTCCGCCAGATCGTGAATGTCGTATCCGCAGTAAACTAGCCGCCCATTGGTGCCGTCAACATCACAGATGGACGACGACGCGGCTACTATATCCTCAAGCCCAGCCTTACTCATGACCTGGTCCCCAAACTAAGTACAGATGAAGTTTTTATACACCAAATGACATCGAATTTCGGACAAATAATAGACTTATCTTCATAGTGCCACCCTTGAAAACCACCACCGCCAGCCCCAAAGTTAAAAAAACCGGTCCACCTTTATTAAAAAAGTTGGCTCGGGAGCTGGCTATCATCGCGGATCACGATCAAAAAACGATTTTGCGGCTGGCGGCCCACCTGGCACTTGCGGCAAATGGTATCCAACCAATCACAAGCTTGCCTCTCGACAAGCGCGCACTCAATGAGCTGTGGACAATATTTGGTAGCGCGGACCGCGCCAATGGGGTCGAAGACAGACTGGCAGGCGCACTGGACCACTCAGAGTTTGCCAGAGTGCTCACAGCTCCACTGGCTCTGGAGCAAATAACAGACAGCCAGATTGGGGGGCTAGTCAAACTTACCAGAGTCATGGCACGCGGGTCCGACCTGGAGGTCTTTAGGGACCCACTATTTGTTGCGTCGTTGCGAGAGGCGATTGTAGAGACTGGCACTGCCGCCCAAAAATCACGCCACACAATCGACTCACCACTATTGCCCACACAGTTTTTTACACCCACTAGCGTCGCCAACAAAATCGCAAAAGAGACCCCCTGCCGCCCCGGTGAGACTATCCTCGATCCAGCTTGTGGTGGAGGACATCTACTGGTACCAGTATTTTTTGAGTGCTTAAAACAACACGAGCTGGCAGGCGCCACCGACACCGCCAGTAGTGCCAGGCAAATTTTTGAGCAACAGTTATATGGTTACGACATTGATCAGAGTCTCGTGGATATCTGCGGATTTAGCCTCTATCTCGCGGCACGCCAGGTGACCAGAGCCGAGCTACCCACACCCAATATCAGAGTACTACCAGGTCCATCCGGCAGCTTGGCATTGGCACCAGGAGGCTCGACTGGTACCGCACAAAAAGAGACCAAGCTCCAGGTAGATCACATCGTGATGAATCCACCTTATCAAAGCACACGCACCATAGACAGTGCCACCAGTGACTATATCAAAACTCACTATGCCAATGCCTCAGGAGATCTCTATACCGCATTTATTGAGCTTGCCCTGCGCCTGCTCAAAGACGGCGGTACATTGTCGGCAATCACCCAGCAGAGTTTTTTGAGCATCAGTCGCTATCGACAATTTAGACTAGATTTACTTGAGCGGTCAGAGTTTATCCACTACGAGATACTTGGACCGGGTGTGTTTTATTTTTGTCCAGGCGAAAAAGTAAACAGCATTGTCTTTACTTTGCAAAAAAAAGCCAAACCACTAGCGAACAAAATCTCAGACCTCTGTCACTCAATACCAGGCAATCCCATAGTCTTTGACGCGCCTATTGAGCTAGCTCAAATCTTTAGTGATGCCCCGCAACTCGCTCAAATACCGGGCATCGACATAGTCAACGGGCTATTTACCTGCAACAACAAACTCTTTGTCAAAGATGTATCACTTGTCTCACCGAGTGAGTCACATCTCTATGTGCCCTACGACAAAGGCGGTGGCAAAAAATGGTATCACCAGACCAAACTCAGACTAAACTGGGGCGAGGACGGCAAACACATCAGAGAGTACCGAGCGGAGAGAGGACAAGCACGCGCACTACCTGGCGAGCGCTTTTACTTTAAACCAGGTGTGACTTATTCGTACATCGGCACCAGCGGCTTTAGCGCCAGGCTACTAAGCCCGGGCTCAATATTTGATATTGCCAGCTCTGCGATATTTAGCAGCACTATCGATGCGCACTACATACTCGGTTGGCTTAATTCGTCTTTAGTGATTTATCTTCTTTCTATTCTCAATCCAACGGTCAATTTTCAAATTGGTGACTTACGTAGATTGCCTTTTAAAGCGCCTGACGAGGAGCTAGAGTCTAGGGTCGCCTCTCTGGCAAAAAGCTGCGTGGAGTTAGTCAAAGAGTGTAGCGCCAAAGGTGGTGTAACAGCACAAATTAGACAGCAAGAATCAGACTTGCAACAACAAATAGATGAGCTAATTTTTGAACACTATAAAATCGATGACAGCCTGAGACTAAAGATACAAAACAATCTCTGGGTTGTTAACGCACGAGCACGGGCGGTTTAAATGCCAGGCATCAAGCACTCACGAAATGTAACCACACTCCAGATTGCCGATTGCAATCAAGTCACCCTGACGGTGCAGTTGAAACTTGCGCGGAGGTCTAGGTGCCGGTCCTTGAATCACGCGACCACCTTGAGTCAGGTCAAAAACACTCAGGTCACAGGGACAAAATAAAACCGGATTGTCGGCTTCAACAGCACACTCACAACATCTAACTCGCTGAGGATGGCAGCCACAATTGCGAGGATTTGATCGGAAGTTGAGGATACAGCCCCTGAGCGGACAGCGCCGACTATAGGCAACAATCTCGTCTCCCGCAAGACGGATGGCAAAAGCAGGAATCTCCTTAATCACTTGCTTTTCGGAATTGAACTCAACGTGCTGTTGGCGAAATATAAAAGGTATACAGGTCCATGGTGCGGGAAAATCACTTGTGCTAAAAACTTCCCGCCCCGTCCCCGCAGGCATATCGGCAGGATCAAAAACACCAAACGGCTTCATTGTCGGTTTTATATAACGCAAAAGCCCATCACCTAAAAAGGCAAAGGTGAGAGTCATCGGCGCGGCCGCAATAAACTTAAGTACTCGACGCCTCGACTGGTCCATATAGACACCTCTCGGCTGGTGACTATCCTATACTAGCAGCTCATTTCTTATCGACATAGGCTTTTACTGCTTGCTGCAAATCGCCAGGCACAAATCTTTGCAGCAAATCCGGGGTTATTTTTTGACCGTACTGCAGCATTTCCAATACTACTTGATGGTGTTTTCCTTCAAGGAGCATATTGGCAGTGGTGTCTGTCAGCTTGCCACCGGCAACCATCGCTGTTAAATCGTCTTTTGTGGTTGCCCTGCCCCAATCTTTAATCTGTCCCGGCGTTAATTCAAAAGGACCTATTTTGGACGGTCTACCGTCACCGGTCGAGGTCAACCTGGTGTAGTCCAGGGACTCTGGCGCGTTCTTTTGGCCGGCTTCTCTAATTGGTATCTCCCTGACACCGGGCTGACCTGGGAAGCAATCGGTAGGCACACTTGTATCAACTAGCTTGACGGTATCAACCAGTTTGGATGTATCAACTAGGTTGGACCGGTCTGAAGCAACAAACACGGCAGGAAATTCCAATCCCGCAGGATGTGCATCATCCCTGGCATAATCGGAAAAATTTTCTCTGTCCATTGCTACTACTCCCTATCAGCTCTATCACTTACCAGTGCGGCACTACACCAGAGCCGCTCAAAACACGCCTCATAAATGGTGACGGTTCGTTGAAGCCGCGATGTGGGTGTTGCCCCCCCGGAGAAAATTCACTTGACGGCACAGTCGACGCAGGACGATTGGCCTCAAGTCCCTTTTCAAAGTCAGAGACCGTCTTGCGATTGGCATCGTTGTTAGCCGCCAGAGTTGCATCTGGTAAGCGGATTAATTTGGAGGAGCCGTCTCTGTTTTTACCGTGCACAGAGTCAATCTCTCTTTGATCAAATTCTTTGGTAGCCTGATATACACTAGCGGAGCTACCGTGCAAGGCAGTGCGGGTATTAGCGTTATCTCTAAACTCGGTCAAAGACTCTGCCACTTGCTCACGGGGCGTAGGGAAATAAGTGCTCGTAGGCTTAACAGCCGCAATGTTGCGCATTTCCGAATTGGAGTAGCGCACTGCATCTGGTGCAAAGTATGATTTTGCAACTGTACCATCGGCTTTGAGTGGCTGCCCTTGTTCATTGACCCGGGTCCACTTGCCAAAAGGGGCTTCACCAGCTTGTTGTGCATAGTGATTACCATCACGGTCTCTAAACTGCCACTGGCTTTTCTGCTCGCCCTTGCTGTCGTTATATGTAACATGTCTGTAGCCAAGATCGTTGTAGTATTTCTCCAGGCCTTTGGCATCTCTTTGTGATGCATTGTTTTCGGCCACGTGACCAAACTCATGGAGAGTAAGCCTGTGCATGCTATCAACGTCACGGTTTTTGGGTTCAAAGACTACTCTCTGGCGCTCTCCAAAATCCTGAGCCCAGCCTTCAACGTTACCATTGCGCACTTGCTTTTCTGGGAATTGAACAAGTACTGGCTTATCATTGGCAGTTCTATTGCTTGGCTGGGAGTGAGTCAAGCCTTTTTCTAATCCCATCAGCTCATCGATACGAGGTGTGCGCAAATCAAAGGGCTTACCTAGCAGTGCTGATTTTTGTCCATCTTTAGACAGCTCGATATTAAACTTCCCTTCCAGCTCCGTAACCTTTTTAGATTGCCAATCCTTTAGCTGCTTCTCAATTTCAACTGGGTTGTCGCTTTTAGACTCTAATACCGGCAGTTTTTCGCCCTTGGATCCCTCAACATAATACTTACGACCGTTAGTACCATCAGGATTTGTAGTTTGCTCTGATTTAACACCATATCTGGTGCTTAATGTCTCATGGCTCGGTACGGTCTCGCCAAAGTTTTTTTCCAGACCTTTTAATAGTTCTTCAGGTGAGCCGCTCTTTTGAAGATCTGAGTTGGCTTTTGTCAGAGTGGAGTTGATGCTGTCAGACCCAACTCCTCCACTTTTGGCGCTGTCGCCAAAGTCTCTTAGCATCTTTGCCGCTTTGGTAGCATCTGGATCTTTCAGTCTGTCGTTGATATTAGCCAGTAATTCCGCTTCATGCAGAGAGCCCAAGGCATCTTTGTAATTATTGCCTCTAATGGGGTTCCATGACTCTGACTTTAGTTCATCTTTGAGAGTGGTACCAAACTGCGTTCTATAGCTTTCGTTTAAGGCTAGACGATCGGCGGCATTGAGATCTTCCATAGACTTTTGCAGATGACTGCCGCTGCTAAAAGTACCATTACCCTGGTTGATTTCCTTGGCTCTCTGATCTAATTCATCTTTTGTTTTGGTAGTAGCGAGGTGATTGCCATTGCTAAATCGAGTATGTAATTTACCGTCTTTGTCCTGATACCGCAGGGTGCCGTCATGTCCCACCTGCAGGTCGCGCATCACCGAGCCATCCGCTGCGCGATATTCTTTCTTTTCGGCTCCGCTGGCGTCAGTGCTGGTATGCAAGTCATAGCTTTTGCCGTCTGGGGTGTTCAGGCTCTTAAGTTGACCGCTCTGATCGTACTCTAGATTGGTTTGGTTACCAACGCCTGAGCCAATCCGTACAATCTTTCCATCTGGATTTTGGTCAACATATGAGCCATTTGCTTTGGACGTAGATCGAGATCCATCCGCGCTAAACGACTTATAGTCACCATTTGACTCAGTGTAACTAAAGGCCCCATTGCGCCCTACATAGATGTTCTTTCTGCCAGTGTTCTCACCTCTTGGATTATAGAGTTCTTCGTTAAAGACGCTAAATTTGTGTCCGTTTTCGGTAATGCCACTTAGTTTGGTGCCATCATATTCAAATTCTCTGACGTTTCCGTCTTTGTATTCTATTTTTGTAGCGCGGTCCTGAGCATCTCTTTGGACTGTGGCACCGTCGACTTTTACTTCACTAGTGCCGTCCGGTCTGACCTTGGTGGCGAGTCCGTTTTCGTTGTAGGTAAGTGTGCCATCACTCTCTACACGCGGATTAGTGAGCACGTCAGGTTGGAACAAACCAGGCGGTGCGCCTTGTGAAGAGGAGCTACCAGGCTGGCGGAATTCACCGTTATTTGATTCAAAGACCCTGCCGTCAGGCTGGGTGATACGGTTTAACTTACCGTCCCGGTCATACTCAAACTTTCTACTGTTGCCGTCGGGATATTGCACCTCAGTGACACGCCCGTCTTTATCCGTCTTAACCGGACCACTCTGCTCAGCTGCATTTGGTTTGTCACCAGGTTTGTCGCCGTTTTTTTCACCGGGCTGAGCGCCTTGTTTTTCACCTGGTTTTTCACCGGATTTATCGCCTGGCTTTTCGCCTTGCCTGTCACCCGATTTGCCCAGGTCATCGCCTGATTTTGGTCCAGCTTCACCATGCGACTTATCGCCACGGGGTGATTCGCCGCCAGGATTGGCCGCACCACCAGCATCAGTACCAGCAGTGGTAGTGCCAGATTCTGTCTGACTGGTTGAGCCCTTAGCCGTGCGTTTAGATGCTATGTCATCGGTTTCGTCACCAGGTTTACCATTAGCGCCGGGCCTTTCTTCCCCGGGCTTTTCTCTATCCGACTTTGCATCCGCTGCCCTTGACTCCGCTCCATTTGCGTCCGCTACTTTGGGCTCAAACTTGCCGGTGGTCATATCCAAGTAGCCGTCCTGGATATTTTTGCGGTCGAGACTAGTGCTTGCATCAATCCCGCCTTGGTTAGGGCTGTTGCGGCCCTGCTCCATGGCGTTAATGGCGTTCAGTCCACCTTTATCCAGAGTAGAATCCTGCCGCATCTTGTCGGCAGCTTGATCCTGGGTCTCTGCCTGAGCACGCTCTGGTGCCCGTTCAGGAGCTCTCTCCGGTTTGTCATTTTGGACTTCGTCAGCCATAGTAATATTTTTTGCAAAGGTAGAAAATGGGTCAAGCAGAGCAAAAGTCAGCTTGTACAAATCGGTCTGTGTTTACCAGGGCATGTATTTGAACCAGCCCCTTTTATGCTCTTTACGCTCTTGCTGTTCTTGCTTGCGAATCTGCTCAGCCATTTCTAATCTAGCCCCAAAATCATTTGGGGATCTCCACGATTGAAACAGTTCATCATTCCTAAGCACTTGCGCCTTTAGCTCTTCAGAATAGCGCTTGCTGCGCTCCCCCGCCTCGACAAAGCGGGTTTCGATCTCCTGTTCTATCCTGTCGTTATATGCCTTAAGAGGATCCTTTGGACCAGGTCTAAAATCAGTTGCACCACCATCAATCGACTTAACACCCGGCTCCGCAACATTGGGAGCATCCAGCTCTTTGCCCTGTGAGGGACCAACCCCACGCATTCTCAGGTTGCGGTCATATTCAGCTAATTCCTTAGCGCCATCAAAAATAGGGTTATGCGAGGCAGGCTTGCTATCGTAAATTGGGTATTCCATAAAGAAAATCTCCTCGGGAGTGCCAATCTACCGCTCACATCGTGAAAATCGCGTGAGTGTTAGCAGCTTACTTACCGTCTTTAGCGAGGAGTTTATCGATTGCACTCTCTAACGAGACGGCCGCGGGGCTGCCTGACTCCAGTCGACCCAAATCATGACCCCAGACAATAGTGCCATTTTTGTCAATCAAAAACGATGCTGAGGAGTATGCCCGTTGGGTCCCATGAATCCAGAACTTGCCGATAGTGTTCCATGAATTATCCATAGCCACCGGAAATTTATAGCCAAGCTCTAAGGCCGCTTTTGCCACAGCCTCAGCCTTATCACCGCCCACAGTCTTTGAGTGATGGATGCCGATAACGACCAGACCATCTTTAGCGTATTGGTCTTGCAACTCGCACATCATTGGCGCACTCACATCGCACATCTTGCAATTGCGGTACCAAAATCTGACAAACACAGGATGTCCGCGCAACTGCGCCATAGTCATCGCCGGGCAATTGACCCATTGCAAGTCTCGGGCAAACTCTGGCGCTGGAGTGCCAATTAAGGCACGTATTTCTCTGGATGGCTCCCAGACTCCACCGCTTGCAGGCAAGTGCAACTCAGCGTCGGCAGAATTGCCGCAGTCAGTGTAAATCTTGGCCCCGATCTGATGCTGCAAATCCAGGTGCTGATTAGTGCCCGGAGTGTAAGTGACGCCTCCGTCTGCCAGTGCAGGCAAAACCGCACACCAGGTGGCAATCGCTATCAACGCACTTTTGAACTGTCTTGATACTGTCATGGCGGATTCACTCCACCTCCATCATGACAGATTTGGAGACTAGCGGCTTATCTCATACACCATAAATAGGGCTCACAGCAGGCACAGTTGCTAGTCCATAATACCGAGCTTGCGCTGCAGACCAATTGCACTGCTATGCCTAAAGACTTGGAATACGTCCGCAGGAGTTTCTAGCTTAGCGCCGACCTGCACACCGACTGTAGACATTACGTATTTATCAAAAGCTTTCTTGATTTCAGCTTCCGATTGATCTTTTGACCCCACTCTCTCTGCGAGTTCGGTCATACCATGACGCTGCTTCTCGCGGGCAAAAGAACTATCTAGCTGCGCTCTACCAAGCTCATCATCGGTAAATTTATCTTGATTAGGTAGCACTCCATCTGCTTTATAGTCTTCTATCAAAGAATTTCTTGCTACGTCATCGAAAAATTTGTCTCTTTGACCTTGATCGTTTTTATCTGGCATACCTTTTGAAGCAAGAAACCGAATAGCATCTTCCGGACTTTTGAAATTGTCAGGCATATCCTGCATCTTCAAATCAGTCCCGCCAGAAGTTACACCGGCTTCGGTTAACACCTCGCCGCCTTTGCCATCAACTATGGCAAAGCCATCTCCGACCTTGTCGGTAGGTGCACCACCTCTACGGCTGGCCGACAGACCAGACACGGCTCCAGCAGCGTCACCACTCACAGCACCATATGCGGCATCACGTGCCATCTTGAGCGGATCAAATGGCACTTCGGCAGTCGCCTGCGTGTCGTCGCCCTTAACTTGAGCCTTATCCATTGCCAGCACAGAGCCAGCTTCGCTTTCAGCAGGAGTTTTCAATTTGGTTGGTCCTATTTACAAGTAATCCGGCGTCTCAACACAGAGCGTTAGACTCTAAGCCTCAAAGCTATTACTAGCATCGTGAAATACTTGTGAAAAATCGGCCTGCCTGGCTATTTTAGCCAGCTGACATGACCATCTTTGATGTGTCTCATGGCGCCGACGATTTTGAGTTGCTTAGCATCGATTGCGGCTTTGATGACAGGACTCTTTTTGAGATCCTCTATGATTCTTGCAACATTGCGCTCGGTGGCACGTGTTTGCAAATTGTCTCCTGCGCCTTTCTCTTTTTCAGCTTCTTCTACCGCAGGTCTGATCAATTTAATCAGATCAGGTAGACTACCGGGCAATGGTTTATTTTTAATAGCAGCCTCTACAGCACCGCATTTGGTGTGACCAAACACGACTATCAAAGGCACTTTTAGCGCCGCAACAGAGTACTCGATTGAGGCTAGCTCAGGCATGGCGCAAACATTGCCAGCCACACGCACTACAAATAAATCGGCAAAGCCCTGGTCAAAAACAATCTCAGGAGGCACCCGCGAATCAGCACACCCGAGGACAGCCGCAATCGGTGTTTGCCCCTCAAGGGCTGTGGCTCGGCGTCGCTCGGCATCAATGCGCGGATGGATACTCTTACCATCTATATAGCGAGCATTGCCCGCCTTTAGAGACTTGAGCGCTGCATCTGGGGAGACATCAGCAAGAGCGCCACAGGTGGAGGCAAGTAGTGCTAAACCAAGAAAAGCGGGGAGGAGATTTTGTTTATTCATCTTGCCATTTTATAAGAAGATGGGCAGCATCACAACACATTGCCAAGGAGTAAGATTTGCGAGAACAAACTGCGCTGATGCTCCCGCCACCTACTTTCGCAGAATCTTCTCCATTGTTTTGCCTTTTGCAAGTTCATCAATTAACTTATCCAGATAGCGAATCTCGCGCATGGTCTCTTCTTCGATTTCTTCGATGCGCACACCGCAAATCACACCTTTGATCAATACTCTCGCTGGATTGAGCTGAGGCGCTTGCTCAAGAAAAGTCTCAAAGTCTGTTTGCTTACTCAAATGCTCTGCCAGAGCTTTCTCACTATATCCAGTGAACCAACAAATGATTTGATCAACCTCAGCCTTTGTCCGCCCCTTCCTCTCAACTTTAGCGACATACAGAGGATAGACACGGGCAAAGCTCATTGTGTAGATGCGATGTTTAGTAATGAGTATTCACTCCCGTTTTATGGATGCCAATTGATATCGGCTGTCCAATTTGAGACAGTAAAGCCCGAGGGCAACTTATAATACGCCCAAACCACTTGTCAGGATTACATACTGTCGTAAATCGCGTTTTTCTCTTGCTCAGTGAGGTCTCGCCCTAAGTCACGCAGCTTGTAGCGATGGCCTTGCTCTCCTGATGGGAGACGACCACTAGTGTCCCAGTCAGAGCCCCTTATACCAACAAATACTTTGTAAGGAAGCTCGTGCTTACAAGTTGAGGTTATAATCGCGACAGCGTCTTTGATACCAAGAGTCTTGCTAGCGTCAAATGTATACCAGCTTGGAGTATCGATTTGAGTTGGATGCCTCACAGACTCAAAGCCAGCAATGGCGGTTGGCCTCAATCGTTCGTGAAGATCCTCACTTGATTCTCCCGGACGCTGCTGAATCTCTTGACGCCTGTCAAAAACACGGTGATCAATTTCTTCACCGGCTGAATCGTTACTTAATACAGGCGCGGCGCCAAACTGCCCATCTAACGTGCGCTGAGCTGCGCTAAATGACTCAGTTTTGCCAGAATTTATATCCAATGCCGTTGGGGTACGCAAGTTGGCAAAATTATCTAACGCTGGCTCCTGGACCCCAGTTAGCCTGGATTCCGCTGCCGGCGATTGTTCTTCAAATTTTGCCATTGAATTTATCTGCTGCAACGCACCCTACTGTGCCTTCATACCCACAGGGCACAGTTCATAACGACTCGGTCATAGATAGCGACGAATAGCACGTCTGTAAAACTCTCGACCAGGTGATAACGGTTTTCGAGACACGAATGAATTATCGACATGGAGACTAAGTAACCTCAAAACTTCCTAGGGATCGGATGTTCCAAAATGTACTCACAAGCTACTTTTACTCTCTCCGCAATCCTTTTGCAAAGAGCCGCATTCTCCTGCTCTTTTCGTTTTAGCAAATCAGGATGCCACAACTGCCTTGCATCACCAGACGGCATCTCATAAAAGTCATCGGCGAGACGATACAATGAGACATACGGCTCCTTTTCGTCGAGTCCAGGATCTACGACTGGGCGACACATCACCCAATCAGCTTGACTATACAATGAGTCATATGGCTGCTTTTGATCGAGACCGAGTACAACGATAGGACGACGCATCGCCATAACTGCCTGCTGAGCGGTCCAATCGCCTTTGAGAAAAGTCTCTGCCACATACTGAAGGGTAAAGACAGGTTCCCGTAATTGAAGCATGAGAAGCTTCAGCTTTGCAATTATCTCCTCTCGCTTTCTCTCTTCAAATGCATTACGTCGAGCTGGCAATTCGGCAGCGGCAGCACCAGTCAAAAATTTATCGAAGTGCAAATCCAGTTGAACAAACCAATCAAAACAAGACAATGTGAGCAGGTTGTACTCATCGGCTTGCTTACATAATTGGCTACATCCTTCCATCAAGCCGACTTCGCCATCGAGAATCTGATAGATCAGATGCACCATACCGGTCCAGTTCGTTTCATTCAATTCAATGGATTCGGACAGCATGATTACCCTGTAGTTTAATGCCTGCGGTCAATTATAGCTCGATGCCTGACCTTAGGATGCAGCGCCTGTGATCATAGGAGCCTGCCCAGGCTAGCCGGTGCGGCACAACCGCATTTAATATCGAACTTTCTGTCAAAAAATCCCCGGGTCGGTATAGACAATCAGCACTGGTTCCAACCACCTTTTCTAAACCACTATTCCCAGGTGTTTACTATGCAAAAGCTTGCCGACCCACCCAACAACGCTCTTGAGAGTCATCGCGCCGGTACCGAGTCCACAGACCATGGTGACGCCCAACTATCACGTTTTGTCCAATCTGAAGTTTACCCAGTCAAGGCCGAAACCGCCAGTTTGCAAATGGCAAATCAATATGGGGACTACGCATATAGAGTTAGCGAGAGCCTCACTCCCGCGCAGCAACAAAAAGCTGATGTGCTGGATCCGCAAATGCTCGAGCGCGCCGGTAAAGCGATGGCTGGCTTGATCCTCGATAAGGGTCGCATGGATATGGAATCACAGGAAGGTCAACTGATGTTCCTGATGGCGTTTCAAGCCTACGGCAAAGAAGGTGCGGCAGGCGTACAAAAGCTACTTGATGCAGTCAACAAAAATCTTGGCGGCGAATTTAAAGTTGAAATGAAAAACGACCCAGCTCTAACTAAACGAATTATCGAAGAATACAACAAAACCGGTCAGGTAGCGCCCGAGTTTGTAGGCAGCATCGAGTTAAAAGACAAGGCTGGCCGCCCCCGTGGTGACGTGCTATTTTTATATAGCAAGGAGAGCCCTGGTACAAAGATTTAGGTTAACCGTGCGGCTCAGTTGCAAAAACAGTTTGGGTTAATAGCAAAACGTTCTGTCCGGAATTTTGGAAAACTCTCAATAAGACTAGCTACTGGCCGGCTTTTATCTTAAAAATTGCAATCCATAGCATGCCTACCAAGAAAATCAACTCTACGATGAGAGGGAGGAAAAGTAGTGAGGTTCGCCTATGCTGTTGATTGCTTAGACATCTAACTTTATTGAGTGTCCATTTCCAGAATGAGTATAGCCCAAATCCGCCAAATTCCAATTGTCCCATCCCACCGAAAACAACACCTTCAGTTATGAAGCTGGTCCAGGAAAGCGACTTCAGAAGCATCCAGAAAGCAATTGTACACAGCAAGTAGGCAACATACTTAAGAATCGTTGTGCCAGGTGTGTCATCCAACGCACTTTGAAGATTAGAATTGAAAGACGTTTTGGCTTTCACTATTTCGCCAAAAGCGCGAAAAGAAGTAAAAAGTCCATAAAACATCCCAGCAATGCACAAAAATGAAATGGCATCAGCACCGCGCAGAGACAATCCAATAGCGCAAATACTTCCCAATGTAAGCGTCATCACACAAAGATAGACCAAGTCTACAGAAGGGTTTAGCTCATGTTGGCAGATAACCCGAGCTTTGCCAACATCATGCAGAGACACAGTCTTCACATTTTCAGAAGGCTCTGAAGAACTTGATTCGTTGGCACTTTGTTCTTCGGTCATTGTATTAAACAGCCTAATTTGTAAATGTCAATTATTGACCTGACCCAGAAAAAAAAGTCACATGGAATTGCAGGGGATCCCGCTATCATATCACCACATTGAAGGTATTTTGTTGGGTGTTGTCTTTGGAAGTGGGCGAGCTTAGTTATGCTATGGCGATGTTGAAATGAGTCCAGTATAGTTAAAGGAATGGCATTTCAGCGCTGGCAAGAGAGAGCCGATGCTCAATTTCAAAATCAAAAGATCGATAGTCATTACCGCACTTGCGGTTTTGATATGCTTGCCAGCATATGCCACCAGCTACGATGACAAGTACACAGTAATTTTGAGTTTTAGCAAAAACATTGTTAATGCGATTGATATCTCAAGCGAGCAAAATCAAAAATATCCTTGTCGAGTAAGTGCCAACCTAAATCTAAAAACTGGGCGCATCGGTGATGTGGTATTTGTAAACGAGTCCAGCGATCCACAAATGAGATTGGCTATTCTAGATGCTTTACTTTCGCTCGCCAAAATATCAGTACCCAGTAAATTCTCAGAAGATGGTTTTGTAACCTTTGAAATGGGATTTGGGAGCTACAACACAAGCAACATTAGGTACCAATTTGATCGCTATAAAAGTACGATAAAACCACGCGCAGGTTCCTCGATACTACACTCGATCCCTCTTGAAGTATTAATAAAATATCCAGGTGTTTTCACCTATGAAGAGCTGATAGTGCCAGTACACCAAAGAAGACTGCCACATCAATATGTGTCGGCAAAAACAGTCGAAGAGCTTAGAGCACCGTGGCTACAATTCTTCGATGAGCACCCCAAAGCTACCAAAGATCAGATTTTGAAATTGGAAAAAGAGCTTGACGGAAAGTTCACAGACAAATTATTACCGCCAAGCTAGCCTACGCAGCTTGACCGGCAAACTACGCTCCAAGTCACACTTAAAAGACTTATCGAAAAAGCGTGTACCAGGTCGCCGGTCCTTTGCCATTTCTCTTGAGTTTTCCGCTAGCCACAAGCTCATTTACTCTCGCAAGCACGGTGCTGCGCTTTTCGGCCGTGAGGGTGACGAGGTCTGATGACTTAACGCTTCCCTGTTCACGCACAAGCTCCAGTATTTTTATGGACAGTGCTGGCAGTGCCCCTTGCAAAAGTTGGGCGCGCTCAATTTTCTCTTTCAATTTATTTTTCTGCTTTTGCATCGCCTTGAGGAAGAAAATCAGCCAGGGCTCCCAATTGGGATTTGCTGCTTCAAGAGTTGTTTGCGTTTGTCGAAGCGCTGCATAGTAACTCTCTTTGTTTGCTTCAATGACGCCCTCAAGCGAGCTATAAGGAACATACAAATAACCAAACTTCAAAAGCAAAAGCGTCGTCAGGCACCGTGAAAGCCGGCCATTACCATCCTGAAAAGGGTGGATAGCTAGAAAACAAACATTGAAGACACCCACAATAAACAGAGGATGAATCTCATTTTCTTCGATTGCGGCGTTGAGCCAGTCTACAAGAGCAGTCATCTTGAATGACGTATCAAACGGGCTTGCAGTAACGAATATGGTGCCTATAGTGCGTCCATCTTCGTCCCGTGCCTCAACACTATTATTTACTCTCTTGTACTCACCGCGGTGACGATCATCGCGACCGCTATATTGCAAAAGTGTCTTATGAAGTTGCTTTATATGATTTTCTGTAAGTGGGATATTTTGCCAGTTATTGAATATAGTCTCCATCAGGTCCCTATAACCAGCAACTTCTTCCTCATCTCTTGAGCCAAATGAAGTTGTACTTAGACCTGATAAAACCCTCTCCACCTCTTCGTTTGAGAGAGATGAACCCTCTATGCGCGTGGAAGAACCAATACTCTCAATAGTTGCTATATGCTTTAAGGTTGCAAGCCGCTCTGGACTTATGGCAGATAGCAATTGCCATGCCCCCTTGAACTCATCCAGTTCGCCTATAAGCTTTAGTGCCCGCATTGAAATTTGATAGTTTTCAAACATATATCGTCCAAGATCTTCTGGTCAATAACTGCCATCGATTATAAGCGTTACCAAACGATTCTGGACGATTTTTCAGATAGTCGCCCAAAATAGCCCTTAATTGCCATACAATCGAAAAATCTATTGCGCAATGACTGATTGACAAATACGCCTAAGTCAATCAATACTTGACAAGGGGTATTTATGAAAAACAGAGTCAAACAACTGCGTGAAAGAAAAACCATGAGTCAGGTTGAGCTTGCCAACCGTGTCGGAGTAAGCAGACAAGCACTAAGTGCCGTAGAAACCGAAAAACAGTCTCCAAGCCTGTCCATAGCGATGAAAATTGCCATCGAATTGGACGCACCCCTTCAGCAGATTTTTTTTATTGAGGATGAATCAATGCAAGCCACTAAAGTACCCACCTTAAGCAAGATTGAAAGACTCAATTTTGCAAATCAGTTTGCCATACTCAAAACCTTACACAAGGACAATAAATACGAAGCCGATCACTATGAATACATGGAAGAGATCTTTAGACGCGGCTACGAAAAGCTCTACTATGAATGTTTTGACAAGCTCTGGACAGCCTTACCTAGCGAAGTCGCCGAGCAAACGATAGATATTCTGGAAATGCATCGAGCCCTGCTATGGTCACTTGGAGAAAAGCCAAACACATCCGATATTGAACGGGTTAAGTTTCGTGGCTTTGACGCTAACAACGAAGCAGAATATCTAAGCTTCGCCAAATTTTTTACAGCTGATGGCTCAAGATTTTCTGAGTCGCGAGTGTTTAATAGTCATATGCCAACACTTCAAAGGTACGAAAAAATGCTTGCCGCTTGGAACGGCATGGGCAGGGCTCATCAGTTATCGAAGGCACAGATTGAAGCAATTCTGGACGCTTGATTATTTGTGCAACAGTGTGGCAACAATTTGATGATTCGAAAAACTCTCGCCAGTTCGAAACATTCTGGCAGCGAAGAACTATGACATAGAGGCGTCACATTGCCGTCACGATAAAGAGCAAATATACGAACATCCCCCAGGATGCCACGCATACTC
Source organism: Candidatus Obscuribacter sp. (assembly GCA_016718315.1). Taxonomy (GTDB): domain Bacteria; phylum Cyanobacteriota; class Vampirovibrionia; order Obscuribacterales; family Obscuribacteraceae; genus Obscuribacter. The sequence goes on from JADKDV010000002.1 coordinate 1,073,702, forward strand.
TCTATCGGAGTCAAGCAAAATGACACTTGAATCACACGAAAAGCCCGAAGTATTGATGAAACGCGATCCGTCAATGCTACAGGGGCTTGACATGCATGATACAAAATCATTCTTTGACAAGCAACGCAAAGTTGATAGCAGCCTTACAGTGTCTCCAGACAATCAGACATTGGTATTCGACACCAAGAGTCTATATGGCGACTCGTCAAACAGCCCGTCCATGTCTGCCAACAAAGGAGCCATAGACCGGAGCGCCGCCACAAATCCCTTTGTTGCATCTCAAGCAGACTTTGACAGACTCAATGTAAATAGATCAATAGACCCTAAAAATGATGTAGTGACCCGAGCGGAATTGACCCAGGGCATCCTGCATGAGTTAGTGCAGTCAAACACAAATGGAAACGATCGCGTAGACAGAGACGAGTGGCTCAAAATATCCGGCAAGTTTGGCTATGACGACAAAACCGCCAATCAACTCTACGATATTGGCAGCAGCCTCGACAAAAAAGGCTACTCCCTGAGTGCCATCGCCGACAGACTGATTAGCAAAGACTACATGGTAGCCGACCTGAACAACACCGGCAGTCTTGATAGAGCGGAGTTTAGTAGCCTTTTACCCAGAGACAATCCGCAGCCGGCACCAAACAAAGGTACGGATAATCCTATCTATGTCCCAAGCGACAATACGCAACCACAACCAAAACCTAACGATACCCGTGTAACCGACGGCAGCGATCTCTACAATCAATTAAAAATAGACAGCGGTGTTTCGCAGGCTGATATCACACAAGTCAAAACTGCACTCAAAAACGTGCCAGAGCCAGTAAGACAGGCGCTTAGAGACCTCAAGCCAGAAATAATCATCACACCAAATGTGCCGGTAAAAGGAGCTGCCGCATACTGGGATGCAGCCAATAATCAAATAGTAATTGGTGCTGGTAGCGGCATGGTGCAAGAGGCTGCCTCACACGAGTTTTGGCACGTCGCAGACACGCGCTATGGAATCACCGATGAGCCAGGATTTAAACAAGCCGCAGCAACCGACTTACAAAATGGGGCACTCGATAAAATCGGCGGACTGAAAAGCATTTTAGTCGACGATCCTGTTGTAAACGGCACCCCGGTCGGCGATGTCTTTGCCGAAGTAGGTGTGGATATTGATCGCAAATACGGTGGCAACAATGATCAGACCGGCATTGCCAGCACCATGGGTAGAGCCTTTAACAACACCGAAAACTGGCTGAACCAGTGGACGCAGGCACATATGGCGTAGGGCAACCATGACGTAGATCATAAGCATACATGACGTAGATCATAAGCACACATGGCGTAGCAAACTGTCATAAGCTGAGTCAGATTGGAAGTTTCAATTGTGATTAGCAGGGAGAAGAAATGACAAATCAGGCAGCAATTACAGACAAACAAGTTGACACCATGGTTGAGAAAGTCAAACAGTTTCAACCTTTGTCAGAAGAGTTAAACGCCATTCCCTTTGAAGACCGACTAGCCATGGCTAGAGCAGTTGAAAAACAAATTGCCAAAGAGCGAGCGCCGGGAGACTTGTTGCCAGCGCTGGTGGTGTTAACCGGCCACGATAGCAGGGGCCACGAACATTTGACAAATGCTCAATATACAACGCCTAAGGGCACGGCTGATGTGTATAACTTGCCCGGTAAAATTGGCAAACAGTCCATCAAACAGGAATTTAAGCTAGATCTGGACAGCGCTCACAGCATGCACCTTGAGACCGGCGGCAAAGAAATACTGTATCCGAAGGCGGGGCGGTAGCAATAGCAGGGCATTAGCATCGACTACGGAAACGGACAAGAAGCCTCAAAAAAAACAATGGCTGAATACTTCGACTGCTAGCTTTTGCCGGGAATGAAATGGCCGGCGCTGAAAGCCGACGGCATACTAAAAACCATTCTCAAATTGAGAATGGTTTTTGGTCACAAGTTTGTCAATAACACTAAACTGCTGTTTTCTTGCTGGAGACATGCTTCGTGAGAATTTGACGCAAGTAAGGTTGGTATCCCAGACCTTCCTTAACCGCCAATTCCTTTAGATCCTTTATGAGCGATTTTTGCAACCGCACTGACACCAGCTGTAGACCTAAGGCTTCATCCATTTCCAATTCCAGCTCCTCAGGTACTGCTTTGGCATGAGCAGCTGAATTGCCTAGTTCGCCCGTTTCCCATTTATTGGTTTCTGGTTGTTTTTTCACGGTGATGCCCTCTGTGGTGCAATCTTGTAAATTTCGATTTCTGTTTCATTTGGCGGATAGGCTGTTTTTATCTCAAAAGCCCGGTCTTCGGGAAAGTAGATAAAACAGACTTTTATAAGTTTTCCGGTGTCATCTTCGGCGATAAACCAACGTGTTGGGGGCTCAGTTTTGTGCTCCTCGCGATCGTCGAACAGATAACCTCTTTCTCTGTTCAAAAAGCAAGCTTGGACTTGCTCTTCGGAAATGTCATGCTTCTCCTTCAGCTTTTGGCGTATTGCATCACTCATCTGCAACTTAATTTTGCTGTCGGTCACAACCGCTCTATTGTATCGCTTTTGTATATACAACGTATCACATCCTGGGGATTCCGGCAAGTGCGCCAAAGCCTTAGCTTGTTCGACTAGTAGCCTAAGTAACCTTCGCCATCTCGGATTTGTAACCTTTATGGCCACGGCTCCGCTGATGCCCGGCTGGATCGTTCAGGCTTTGCGTCATGACGGAAACGGGAATGATCATGACTGAAGCCTTTTTTGATCTCACTCCAGGTGATGGATGACAACTCAAACTGAAGTACTAAAAGTAGACGAGCAACCAGAGATTGTTGCCCCATACAAGAGTGCCGCATCACGCGTTGGTTTGGTTGTGTTTATTAGCCTGTTGCCCGTTTGGGGTGTCTGGGCTGTGTACGTCGCCTGCTGGCTATTGCGCGGAGTGCTCCAGGGCGGACTATCGGACTACTTAGATTTGTTCGTCCTTGCCGTTTTATTTCTGCATCTACCTGTTATTGGCATCACCGGCATCCATGCATGCCTGGACAACAAAATCCGCTACTCACACGAGGGGATAACATTTCCATTTCGATTTTACTTGCAGCTAAAAGGCAAACTGAGCCGACAGTGGCAAAGCCTCCAACAAATCGATTTTACAGACATAGGCGGACCCTCCATAAACCCCAACTACATCGTATTTAGATTTAAAGATACTGACCCACTTTTACTGGAGCTTGCCGGACTGGAGGAGCGTGATTTGCGCGAGCTGATCATGACTCTCGATGCGTATGCGCCCGACGTAGAGTATGTGCCACCACGTGCAAAAGTCGCGCTCAGCATGCCGAGCCTCACGGGCACAAAATCAACATCATTTACCAAACTCTGGGAGAGCGAGCTTAACAGCCGCTTCACCTCCACCGCCTTTGTGCCGCTTGAGCCAGGTAGCATACTGCAAAATGGTGCCATCGTCGTAATTGGACAAATAGCCTTTGGTGGCTTATCAGCCATCTATCTAGCCAGGCGCAGAGACTCCACGAGGGTCGTCCTCAAAGAAGCAGTTGTGCCTGCCAACACAGATAAAGAGACCTGCGACAAAGCCTTATCTATGTTTGACAGAGAGGCGACATTACTCATCGCGCTAAAGCATGAGCGCATTGCAAAGGTATACGACCACTTTGTAGAGGGCGGTCGACACTATCTCTTACTGGAGCACATCGATGGCACCGATCTCCGCCGCCTGGTGCGTGATGCTGGTCCGCAGCCAGAGGCATTTGTACTGCGATGGGGAGCAGAGATCGCCGACATACTAGACTATCTGCACTCACAGTCACCACCGATAGTGCACCGCGATGTGACACCAGACAATCTCGTCCTGGCAAATGACGGTCACATCACTCTGATAGATTTTGGTGCGGCAAATGAGTTTGTCGGCACGGCCACAGGCACGCTCATAGGCAAACAATCATACATAAGCCCAGAACAATTTAGAGGCAAAGCGCAAACATCAAGCGACCTATACTCGCTGGGATGCACGCTGCATTTTTTGCTGACAGGACAAGATCCAGAGCCATTATCAGAGTCCAGTCCACGATCAATAAATCCAGCAGTATCGACCCAACTCGATCAGATTGTCGCCTCTTGCACCACCGAGGAGAATGAGCTGAGGATAGTCGATGCCAAAGTGTTAGCACAATCTTTGCGGCAGCTGATAGACAGCAGCGCCAGGTCTGGCAACCATGAATAACTTTGATAGGGACTTACCAGAGCCTATCGATGATGACTCGTCTTATGCTCTCGTGCGATTTATCGACAATCTCAAAAGAAGAAAAATGTTTCTGATGTCCGTTGGTCTCACTTGCTGGGTAGCTGGCATGTTTCTCTTTGGCAAAGACACATTTAACGGCGACTGGAGCAACATCTCCGAGGCCGTCCCCAAGATATTAGCCATCTGCGGTTGCCTAACCATCGCGATGATGGTCTTAAATGCACGCCAGCGTGAGCGCTCCACCATCAGCTTTGATAACGAGCAAATCACCATCGCGCACAGACTAGCCAATGGCAAAGTCTCAAGCCAACTCATCCCCTGGTGGAAGTTAAAATCTATCAGCAGCGAAAAGCGACAGGGATGGCTGGGACTTGAAGACATCATAGGTATCGAAGACATTGACGGAGTAAGAATTGAACTCAATCACTCCGATCTGATGAATAGTGTCTCGCTGGGAGCATTTGCCAATGCAGCTCGCCTGCTAGCACCAAATGCAAAAACATCTCTAGATGTGCCCGGCAATGGAGTTGACGACTCAGCCTCATACACACAGTTGTGGCTGCAGTATTTTTCTACGCCAAGCAAGCGCGAGCGCATCACAGATCTCACTGATGGACTGGTCCTCGATGGCAAATACAAAGTGGTCGGTCGACTGGGCAGCGGCGGACAGGGCACGGCCTATCTCGCTCTAGTCGATGACGGGCAGACGCATAATGAGGTGGTGCTCAAAGAGTATGTGCTGCCGGTCCACAAAGGGACGGCGATAATGGAGGTCACTCTAGACAAGCTCAAAAAGGAGGTCGAGCTGCTACAGCGACTCGACCATCCGAGCATCGTCAAATGTCTCGGGTACTTTGTCGAGGACTACCGCGGCTATGTCATCCTAGAGTACATCGACGGAGAATCACTCAAGGAAATGGTCACCACCCTGGGACCACTCACCGAGGAGCAGGTCGTGGAAATAGGCATCAAATGCTGCGACATACTCGACTATCTCCACAGCTGCGACCCACCAATCATCCACCGCGATATCACTCCGGACAATATCTTGCGTGAGCTATCTGGTGAGATCAAACTAGTGGACTTTAACGTCGCACACCAGCTTGAGGGCAACGCTACAGCGACGGTGGTGGGCAAGCATTGCTATCTGCCACCAGAGCAATTTAGAGGCAAGCCTGTGCCCGCAAGCGACCTCTATGCGCTGGGTGGCACCATGCACTATCTACTGACGGGGTGTGATCCAGAGCCGATTACGGCAAGCCATCCGCGGAGTATACGGGGTGCGTTGTCACCGGCGATAGATTACGTGATTGCGATGGCTACGTGTCCGAAGCTTGCCGGTAGGTATGAGACGGCGAGGGAGATGAGGAAGGAGTTGGGGGTGTTGGGAGGGAAGCTTCTCCCCCACTAACTTTCGAAGGAACTTCGAGATGGTGAAGAACTCGCACCGGATATCACGAACGGCCAATGGTTATGACTACTGCGAAAAGCCATAACATTGGATTTGCTAGCATGTGGATTGCGAACAAACCCACTGTAGTCCTGGATAGGACATCATGGCTGTCACTTGGCTGGTGGACTAAGTTTCCTTGCGGCAGGCTTCTCAACCACATTGAGCAGCAAGTTCAGGTCATAGGGATCGACGCCAAAGAATGGACAGTTTTCAAAACCCTTGGATTTCTCTGGCATGCAAACGATCCCTTTGTCCTTGTTTTCAATCATGTTGCAGTCTGCGCAACGGACTGACAGGTGCTCGTTTTTGGCGCCGGTGACCTTGTATTTGAGGTGCTTGTCCGCCAGCTCCCCCAAGGTGCACTCTGAGTAACCCATTGGCTTTTTAGACCGGAGGTAGGCGTAAAGCTCGTCAGGTGTCTGCAAAATGGACTTCCGCAGAAAGGAAAGCCCATTTTCTGGCAGTCCAGTGTTGTTGTAGTCCTTCTTGCGCAGAAAGTCTTCAGTGTCCTGCGTAGGGCGCCCTTTCAGCTCGGCCGGGAGCCGGACAAGTACTCGAACGACAGTTTCTGACCTTTTAAGCTTCTCGTCCTTCGGCATCTGGTGTGAATTCTAGGCCGGTATGGCAGTCAGTTTGGCAAAGACTTCTTGATCGACTGCAGCCTTGTTGCGGTAATAGCAAACACTTGCATCGGGACGCACAAATGCTTTGAACGTGTCACCGTGGCTATCCCACGAAAAGACGATGTCGCCATTTACCGAGATTGCAATTGCAGGAGCGATAGCGTGGCTGTAGGCACGCAACACTTCAACCGCTTGCTTTTGTCCGGCAGCGGTTGGCAGAGTGTCTCCCTCATCGGCATACTCAAAGGCCTGACTGCAAAGCGTAGCTAGGTGACGAACCGCTTCGTCAAGCCATGGTTTCTTTTGTTCTTTGCTAGCCATAAATGTCTCAATAGTGTACTACTCGTCATCTTACCCAAAAATGACTGACTTGCATACTTAAAAGTGCCAAACTGATGGGGAAATTCCCCTTTTGCCGCTGCGTTAACCAAAACCTGGCGCAGCTTTCACCTCGGTGAGTCTGAATTTTCGGCTTTTCGTCCCGTTTCTTAACCAATTAAGGCGCTCGGCTGCGGCAACTGAACTCCATTTTCTCACTGGGTTAAGTGGACGAGTTGGCTGGCGCACGCGGTGCGGTACCGATGCTCCAATGGTCGAGCGATGGCTGGAGCAACTGTATGGATATATGGAAATTGTTTGGCCGATTATCCTGCTGGTTGGTAATTTGCTTGTGTTGAATTTCCTGGAGGACAACATCGTCAAAATTGCCTCCGGCATGTCGGGTGCTAGAAAGTTGCTGTTTTTCGGCAAAGCGTTGCTCAATATCTTAAGCGCAATGTGCACGTCGAAGGCGACTCCATGTCACTTACGAGTCAGTAAGCCGACAAAAACGGTGGTCTTCCTGGCCGCCGCCGCGCGGAATAGAGACAAGTGAAGATGTGAAAACTTCTACCGGGAGCCCAAATTCCAGATTTGTCCAATATGAGGGGATAGCAAAGTATCCGCTTAGTGGTCTAAAGTGAATTTCGTAAGCATTAATCTCCTGTATTACGTTATATCGATATCCTCAGCGTTACTCCGATGTATTGCTGAGAGGGCGATATAGGCAAACAAATTATCGAAAATGATGGGGGCATCCCTGCCCTTTCGCTCCAATTCAAAAGACTCCTCTAACAGTTCTCCATCCAATGTGGATCAGCTTAACCCGTTTTAGAAGGAGGTACCCATTCAGCAGAAGGCACCATGATAGATATCGAGAAACTTAAATCATTGGCTTTTCCCCCAGACTCTGAAGAGAAGGATTGGTATTCGAACGCTCACGAGGCATTTGATTACATGGTGTCGCTGCTAGACCAAGAAGTCATTCTGTATGCTTGCTTAGGAAACTTCTACTGCTACGGCAAGCTTGGAAAGACTAAGCAAATTGATCAGGATTTTCCAGACGAATTGCAGCTAGATTTGAGCCCAGACAACGGCTGGTGTATCGATTTTGATGGAAGGAAGTTTTCGATGCTTGCTCCTGATGACAAAGGCGAAGAACAACTTGTCTTTAGAAGATGTTTTGAAAGCGTTGAGTCTGAGAGCAGGATCGAGGTATCTCTCAACGATTACTGCAAAGTCTGAATCTTTACTGGCTTGATAATAGAAATGCTTATTGCCTGTTAAATAACGAAGGGGATATCGAGCCAGTCATCCGCCAATACGAGTTTCAAGGAACTGGCCAGGGTTCGATCGTGACGATTAGCAGAGCCCATCTTGATCGATACATGGCAATTACGGACACGGTTTTAGTAACTCAATTTGAGTTCATGAGAACGTCAAGTAGTTTTTCTCACTGGTTTTCAGACGTTGAGCCACGGCAGACAACGGATATGAGTGCTCATATCCGCAAGCAAGGTAATGCTAGTCTGTTCGAAGGCCTCATAATCGTGCGTCCAGAGGTCACGAAAAAGCAATTGATTGCGCAAAGAAAAAAGTCCCAATACGCAAAATTTAAATCCTGGGACTGGAAAAATAAGAAACGGACCACAATCTCTTGTGGTCCGGGAGCTACCGTAAATTATTTTACAAAAAACTCTGATTTGCCGTGGGAAGTAACGCCGGCATTCTTCAAAAGGAGGTTTTGGCAAAATAAAACTGACCCATGAAAAATACGACCTACAACACAGGCGATTAGGTGCCGTAGCACTCGAGCATCTAAAGCTAGTGTCAATGAGGCTAACCAAGTCCACACCTACCTGGTTTATCTTCGCAATCTGCCTTACGAAGAACAGCTCTATTGGCAGTCGTTTAACGAATGGCCGAAAGCAGGCATTTCTCAACGCGCATACCAAACTGACATTGTTGGCACGTTTAGCTCGATTGAAGATCCTCTCATCGACATCAAGCGTCAGATCAGAGCGTGAAATAAGCAAACGTTGGATTGGTGGCAATCTCGACCAACGAACTTGCAAACACCGTTCACTACCGTTTTCCGCATCTCAAGCTGAATGGTCCGATTCGATATTGAAATTAAGCCAACTGTTTGATAGGGGGTTTTCAAGATTGCTGGTCTTCGCGCAAGACTTACTAAAGTAGAATCTTTCGAGAAGAAAGATTGGGGTCGCTGAAACTGCTAATGGAGCTAGCAAAGTCAAAATTCGACGAGACAACTTCAACAAGGCTTTTGAAACCTCTTAGAGAACTTCGGGAGCTGCGTCTCCAAGGTCATAGGGCACGCAGTGAAGCAGTGACAAGAAGAAGAAGCTTATCGATACTGCAATGCAGAAGCATGGATCGCTCTATAAACACTTTGAGAGTCTCTCGAGCGACTGCAACAGAGCGCTGGAGCAAATCGTCGCCATGTTGAGCGCATCAGTGCCATGAAACAGGTTTGCCCGAGCGGTGACTAGATCGGTTGGAATCGCGTTGGTCTAAAAAACTACACTTGCTGAAAATTTGGTTTGCCCCAAGTCACCCAGAGCTGTGCCTCCCTTCGAGAGATATCCACTTTTTTACCAGACTGGTGAGTAGTCCTGCTATCGACCCGGTTTAAAAGTTGACTGGTATCAGCACTGGATCGAATTCGCCTTTAATTCGCCAAGAATTGCCAAATAGCTCGCCAAAAAGTCGGACAAATAATTCGCCAAGTTACACCGCAAGAAGACGCTGGAGGTCCTTGATCTTGACGCATCTGATCGCGGTCAAATTAAATAATCGAGCGGACAATTACTTTTGACCTGTTGGCAAGCTGTAAAAGTTGAAGTCAGCGACAATTAGAATTGAGGGTGTGAAAAATCCCCAAACCCTTACCTGGGGCGGCGCGGACAATTACTTTTGACCTGTTTGCTGCTCTCCTTTGTTTCGCTTTTTAGCGCTCTCCGCGCGGTAGCTTTCACCGTTCAGTTCCAGCACGATCGAATGGTGGACCAAGCGGTCGATCGCTGCCATCGTCGTCATTGCGTCCTTAAAGACGGTGTCCCATTGCGAAAACGGCAGATTACTTGTGATGACCAGGCTGCGAGTCTCGTACCGCTCTGACAGCAGCACAAACAAGACATCAGTCTCGTCCCTGTTTTGCGGGATATATGAAATGTCGTCGATAACAATCGCGTCGAACTTGTCCAGCCGTTTCAGCAGCACATTAAGTCTCAAATCTCTTTTTGCCGCTAGCAAATCCTGCACCAGGGCACTGGCCGTCGTGAATAAGACCTGGCGGCCACGCAGGCACCATTCTCGTGCAAATGCAGCAGCCAAATGCGTTTTACCGGTTCCAGGATTTCCAAAAATCAAAATATTCTCTGCTCGATCCAGGCAGCCACCTTCTCCAATCTCCAGGATTTGACTCTGAGGCAGATGCGGGAACTTGGTTAGATCGAATTTTTCTAGCGTCTTTCCTCTGGGCAATTTTGCCTGCTTAATTAGCCTTTCGGTTTTTCGATTGTACCGATCCTCACTTTCCAACTTCGAAAGTTGATATAGATATCCGACTTGATCAACTCGCTCCTTTTCAGCCTGCCGTGCGTATTGTTGATAGTTTTTTAGGAATGAAGACAGGTGAAAGGACTGAAGAAGTGTTTCAAGTTCTGTTTGTCTCGTAAGCGGATTCATAGCGCAGCTCCTGTCTGCCTGAGTGATTTAAAAGTGCATCGTAGTTTTGCAATTTCGGTACAAATACCTCCACAGCTGGCACTACGGACTTACTCCTGCATAGCTCGTAAACACGCTCACTGGCTGGCAGCACGCGTGACTCTAAAAGGGTTGCTAGAGCCTTTGCAACAGATTCCTCGCCATCCAGTGCCGCTTGATTTAGAATTCGCAGGTATTCTTTGTCAGCCCGTTCGTCGTCATATGCTAGCAACGCATCATAGGCTTGGCGGAAAACCACTCGAGGAAACAATTCCTCGCGATATTGATAGTTTCTAAATGCACCTGGTTTGCGCATCAGGTGGAGAATTAGATGCCTGTAGTTGATGCATTTCTTGCTCTGCTCAGGCTTCCGGCATTCCATTACCAAGTGCCGTCCGTAATAAATACGCACCTGGTCCTTGAAGACCAGCCCTCTTAGCTTTTGCCCAATGTAGCGGCTTGGCACTGAATAGGTCACACCGCTCATAGAAACCGTACTCCAAGCGGTTACTGTTGTGGAGTATTGCTTTGGCTCGTACCACTCGGTCTTCGGCAGTGGTATCAACAATGCTAGCTCCTCCTCAAGACGGCTAATCCTGAGTCGATTTCGCTCTAGTGTTGCTTGCTCAAGATAACTCTCATAGTCCTCCACGGTTCTAAAATTGCGATCACCACGTAATCTCAGGCGCTGGTCGATTGCGTGCTTAAACAGATCATTGCTCTTTTCGACAGATCCATTTTCATTGGAGCAACCAGGATTGTTTGAGCTTGGTATCACACCGTAGTGCTTCAAGAATTCCATCCACCGGACTTGAAACGTCCCGTGCTCGCCCACTGGAACTGCTCCCGCTAGATTGTCAGTACGGTGCTCAGGCGCAACCGCACCGAGCTTTGCCACGGCCAATTCATAGCCCTTCGTCAAAGTTTCAAAACTTTCTGTATGGCAGATCCAGACAAATTCCCAGCGAGAATAAGGGAGCATAAAGTGGTAGAGCAAGTGTGGAAAGGGTTGATTGTCGATCAAGATCTCCAGCTCCGAGCAATGCGTATAGTCGCTTTGGCTCTGCCTTGCTGCCACTATTGTTTGGGCAAACATGACTTCCCTTCGCTCTGGTCCCTCCAGAACTCTCCAGTCATGCACACGTCGGCGCAACGTCCGCACTTGCCCTGGGTTAAATTGATCCGGATAGGATGCCAGAAGCCAATCCATCAAGGTCTGAGCTTCAAGCCCTTGATCACGCTCCAGCATAGCCTTTAAATCGGCCCAGACGCCTTCAAAAGGGTCCCTCCTTGTTCTCCAGTTGCGATCAGTCGGTAATCGAAAGGGCTTTTTCCCGTTTGTCGTCAAATATCTTTTTGCCGTGCTAAGGGACATTCCGGCCTTAGCCGCAGCAACCTCCTTTGTATAGGTAGTTGCGTACTTGAGCAATAGCTCGATCTGTTTTTGAGTGCAGGTCATCTGAAATCCTGTGATGGCAAAATCCAATCACAGTCTATTTCTTTGAGGATCACGCAAGGAAATCAATAGCTCATTCCTAATTGACCGTTGGTTCTTTTAAATTGTCCGCCATCAGCATCGGCTTTTGCCGAGGTGGAAGAATCTCTGACTGCAAACAACAATCGGTAAGGCGGTTTCAAGATCTTGGTGTTTTCGAGAAGGCATCAATCATTGCTGCGCCCTTTAGTTTGGAATGTCCAAATTATTTGCATTCCGCCCACATCTTAAATTCGCAACTTGAATTAAATAAAGCGTCTGAGGGCTGTGCTCCAGATTGTTGTAGATTGGGATCAGCAGCCGTAGAGCTTCGCGAGGGTTGGAAAATTTTCCATCTTTGCCAGAGCTTCAATTTCTGAAATTATTGGTATGAGCGCTCCCCATTTCGTTCCCGTGCTTGGCGTGCTTGCGAGCCAGCACTTCCCAGCAATTCTTGATTTGGCATGTTAGCCATCGTGCAGATGTATTCGTACCAATCTTTCTGGTATTTGTCGATGTCGGGCATTGAGCTATAAATTTTATAAGCCGGTTCCCATAACTGAGCATCAAAGTAGGCCTGTGCCTGCATTCGAGGGATGAAAAGCTTCAACGTGCAATTGTCTGAATCTTTAGCTAGCGCAAAATATTCCAGAGCTTTTCCAGTGTTTTTCTGCTCTTTGTAGTATTCTCCAATCGCGTAAAGAACGTCTCCGTTATCATGATACTCGCTCAAAAGCTCTTCCACAGCTGCTTCTTGCGTCCCATCATGTGCGGCTACACGTATTTGCTCATGCGCGTAACAATACCAGAGTTTTTTTCTTTGTGCTTCTTGCTTGAAGGCAGCAAGGCACGCTGTGGCCTTCGATATTTCCTTCTCGTCTATGTAGGCACTTGCAGCTACCACCGCCATCGGTGCCAGCAATTCTGGCTTGACTTGCTCGAAATACCCTATAGCTTCCTTGTTTTCCTTTCGAACAGAATAGGCTATGAAGCCCAGTTTGAGCAGAGCAAGCTGGTTGTTTGAATCGAGGTTTAGGATTTCCCGACAAGCCTTTTCGGCATTTTCGTAATCCCTTTCCAAAAAACGTTCTGCCGCTTGAAATTCATAGGCTCGGATGCGGTTAATTGGATAGTCATTGTCTTTCAGCTCGTCAAGCGCTTCGGCTACTAATTCTTTCACTGTGGTCAGCCCATCTTTTGCAGCCGGTGATAGTGCGCCGTCAAGTGGTGTTACTTCCTGGAATGGATTTTCAATGTCCTTGAGTATGCAATTCGCGATTAGAAGTTTGATCTGCGCATCGTATGGTGCTTTACTCTGCGCTTTTTCAAAGTGGTCTTTGGCACCTAAATAATCGCCTTTATCGTAGGCAAGTTGTCCAAGCGCCAGAAGGCAATTGGCGTCAGCTTCAAACAGGTCAGCATGTTCGTTTTGGATTTTCTGCGCTTCATCGTTAAGTCCGTTGAGGCGCAACGCCTGTACATGAATGGCTATGGTAAAAGCATTACTAGGTTGTAGTGCAAAGGCTTTGCTTAGTTCTAAAACCGCCAGAAAGGTCAGCGAGATTTAACTTGGCTGCGGCTAAATTGCTCGGATTTAGATCTGGAATTTTTGTAATTAAGAGCTTTTTGAAACTCATCATGTGCCGGTTGCAAGTGTTCTGAGTTTTGAATACGTTGCGCCGAGGGCATTGGCAAGTCGGGATTTAAGTTCATCGCTAAGCTCTGTACTCCCCTAGTGATGTACGCAAAGCTAAAAGCTCGTCCTTTGCTTTGTTAACTCGCCCTCGTTTGAAATGCGCCATGGCTGTATCAATCTGGCTGTGAGACTCCATTTCCGGCTGGCAGGCGTGTGTGTTTGCTCTGTTACTTCGTAGGAATATACCTTCGTCGGAGTGAACTCATCAAATTTTGCGAGAATTTGCTTGTGCCGTATGTCGGCTTGCTTATCTTGGTCATCGAACCTCGCCTCGATTTTCAGGAACCGAACTCCGTCAGTTCGAACTCTTATCGCTGGATCGGCTAGCTCCAACTGGCGGCAAGCTCAATAAGAAATTCGCATATAAGCTCATCTAGCTCAGTGTTGGCAATAGGAGAAGATTGGATGCCAGTGACGTTTGAAAACGATGCAACAACATCTGCTGGAACCCATGTTTTACCTTTTGCAATATCGCTGGTTATAAATTCATCAGATGTAACCCACTTCTTAAGCCCTTCTTCCAAACTTTTGACTCGTAGGTCTTAACAAATTCGTTTAACGCGTTGCCAACGGCGGACTGCTTTCCACGCGTCCATTGCTTCATTAGTTGCGACATCCGTGCATTTTCCGATGATCGCTGGAAGGAGCATCGTTAAGGTAAACGCCGCAGTCATAGGGTCTAGCATGCACGCTGCTCCTGGGAGGGGATATCCAAATGTGGTTGACAATAATTACGCATGGAAAATCTATCGATACCTTAAAGTTTCAGTTTGCTGTGGTTTTTCGTGATAGCTCTGGTAGTGTTAATTGTAAGTTTCAGAATGATTTGTCGCTCTTGGGAATGATTTCGGCTCTGCTGAAAGCCCTGAGCTACCCCCAAATGCGAATAAACTGGTTGTGAATCTCGAAAGTCCCATGAAATGGGAAGCAGGTATGAAACAATCGAGAAAATAAGACGCTCGAGTAGGGGGGACAATGTAAAATGTCACCCGGAATGATGCGGTAGATTTGCATCATGCTTTGCCAGTCAAGTGTGACAAATAATTCCGAGACATCTGTACCAAATCTACCGCCAAAAGTCGGACAAAGAATTCGCCAAGTCGCACAAGCGGGCTTCAGAAATTTTAGTGTCATTAGCCTTTAGGCGGGAATGGATCATCGCCATAGGTAAACTCTGTACGAATTTGACCATTGTCTTTTCGGTGAACCACAACCTGGCTTCTATCAACATTCTGAGCGAAACCACGTGCAACATTTACAGCTTGCTGCTGGGTGTCAAAATTACCGGAGGACTTTTTGCCCTCCAGCTTTGTACATGCCAACTATCGTCTGATTTGTTGAATGTCACATGATAGCTAGTTCTTTTAGCCATTTTTTCTCCCTTTGCCTTTCGGCAAGTTATTGATTTTCAAGTCGATATCTTTGTTCAACTTGAAGATTCTGTACTTCCCAACCGTTGCGCTGCATCAATCTCACCATTTGGTCATAGACAGGTGAATCGTCTTGTGGTCCAATCATAGTTACGACGAGTGCAACGTTTTGCTCCCTGTTGGTCAGGTGCAAAACCGCTTCTATTGAGCATTTTCCATGGTGAGTCTCCACATATCACCACTGATGCCCCTCGAAATTTTTCTACGATAAACTTTTACCGGTGACCACTTAAAACCATGCTCACAAGCGTTTTTCCCGGGTATAGGTATCTCCGGACTCGATAGGAATTCTTTCTTATGCTTTCGCTTTTTGTTTTAGGGTCATATTTGTAGGTGCCAAGAGACATCTACATTGGTTCTGCAATACTCGCTACCAGCGTTAGGGTCTAATGGTGGATCGTAGACTAGGGTGACTAAGATCTCACCAATGACTGCTCCATCTTGGTTTCGCATGCAGTCAGGTATGGGGAAATCATTTTTCTCGTAAATAAGACCGGGTTTCAGATCGACATTGAAAACCAGAGCACCTATTCTGAGCGCAGCTTAGTACCTCATCTACAGATGAGGGTACTCCAAAGCCTTTGTAAGGAAACTCGCTTGGAGTACTCTTTTCGCTGTTCAAAAGAGCTGATTGAATAGTCAGTGCATTGACAAGATTTCTGGTTGGTTTAAGTAAACCCGATCGAACATGAGCGACAATAGAAGAAACAATCGGGCATGGCCAAAAGCTAGTTCCGATGTCTTCAGCAATATTGCCTTGACCGTCAAACGATAAAGTGCCAAGCTGGGCGAACTGACCAGTTTTACTGAAGTTGCCACCATAGTGGTTTATCTCTGGCTTTGGATGATACATCGGTCCAGGACCCGCTTGCTAAAGGGGATGGCTCGTTTTTCCTACTAATGAATTCGCAGTTTCGGCGTGTGAAGCGAGCTTACAGTTAGACCTCTGACTGAATCTGCGGGACTACATATTCGGTCTTTTTTTGTCCAAGATCTTGGGCTGGCCAAGTTCGAAACGGTCTGTCCTCGCAGTTGCCTGCTGCAATCACAAATTGCACATCATGCTTGTCTGCAAGCTCGTCCAGAGCCATAACAAAATCGCTAAAAGCATTGTCCTGGCAGGATTTTGCGTGCCTAATGAAAGATTCCACACTCTCACATCAGGGTGCACGCCAACAGCTTCGGTGATGGCTCTGGAGAATGTCTTGTTCACCGATATATACGCCATCCTTGGGCAGTGCCACCACATCTACAAGCCTTGTCGGGGTAAGGGAAACGATCATCATCGTGATTAAGTTGACGACCATAGATAGCGGGACCAGCGACAAAGCTTCCCGTGGCTATGGTCTACTTCTGACTGATGTACGTAAGATGTTCGAGCATGAATCCAGGGCTCTAAAAGACCGGGTCATTTGGTGTTATGCCTGAGTCAATGATCCCAAGGAGGGGGTAATTTTCATCGCCTGCTGGTCTGGCAAATTCGCTCGGCAAAGTTGCTCTTACGAACTGGACTTGTTTTGCGAACCGCCTGATATACCGGAAAAGGTGACAACTCTGTGTTCCAACAAATCCAGCTAACTCTTTAGCCGCAGTCACTCCAACACCTTTTGATACCGAAAATCTTCAGTCCGTCTGCATAATGGATTTCTTCCGGAGACTCTAGACCTAAGGCTTTCGGTTTTTTCAAAAATGCTTGGAGTAGAACCCGCTCCAGAAAAACATCTGTATGCTGGAAAGAGTTTAAATTTGAGTTCGTCGACCTCCTTTGATCAAAAGTTCAAGAGTAGCCATACCCATTGGCACAGCATCCTCAGCAGTAAAAGGTTCAATTTTTGCGATGCTCGAGATGTTGGCCCATCATGGACTTCTCTGTCATCGCTTATGACTGCCTGCTTCAGTTTGCTTATACTGGCTGGAGATGACACTGGTAAGCAGTTCTCCAAACTTATTAACGGTGATAATTGGACAGTCACTTTGGACTAACAAATTGTTTGGTCTATGCGACTTTGCGAACGCTTCTTCTTTGAGTCGAACTTTGGCAACGGCTGGAATACTTAGGTTAGAGGCAACACGTCCGCGAAAGCCGCTTTGACTTGGTCAAGTTGTGCTGCCAATTTTATCCTTGTAGCTGGAAGGTCCTTTTCATCAAAGATAGTCGTACCACCACTTGCAGCAGGTCTAAAGAAATCACGGTTATCTGATTTAACCGATAAGATAGGCAATTTTTCAGGCATCGCGCGCCTCTCCTAACACATTTGAGATAAATCCAGTTGAGACACCAAGGAGATCTCGGAGACGCCTGTACGTGAACAGTTTTGGACTAAGGTCCCGCAGCATTTTTAACTGTTCTTCTTTGTCGAATGTTTCTAGGTCGGGTAATTTTAAGTCGACAATTCTTTTCATGAGCTCTGTGCTGCAAACTTGCGCTGCACCGCTTAAAATGCTGTGTCTGACTGAGTCTTCGCATATTTGCTTGATCTCGCTACCGGCTAGACCAGCCAGGTAACTGACTACAAACTCTGATATTTTGAGGTGTGGCAAAACTGCCGAGAAAGCTTGCTGCCATTGATTCCCGGCTATGTTCATCTGGTTTATCGACTTTAACTTGAAAGCAAAAACGTCGCCAGATTGCGCTGTCTAGAAGATGCTCATGATTCGTAGCTGACAAAAGAACTGTTTCATTATGCAAGGCGTCAATGTTTTGCAGCAAGCTAACTACTACTCTTTTCAGCTCACCAAGCTCATGTTTATCATCACGCAGCTTCCCGAGAGAATCTAATTCATCAAGAAACAGTACGCAAGGACGCGCCTTTGCATGCTCAAACAGAACGCGCAGGTTTTGGATGTGT